>NZ_JAFCVD010000008.1:0-218463 GCF_049896865.1 Flavobacterium sp. DSP2-3-1
GCAAGAATATAACGCGGCTTTAGCCAAAGAAGATGGGGATGTTTTAGAAAAACAAATTATTGCAAAAAAGATTAAAAAACATACCATTCAGAAACAAAAATACATTGGGTATCAAAACACCATCGATACTACAGGGGTTACCCAAATTTCGACTTCGGATCCTGATAGTCGCCAAATAATGACGCGAAACAACATCTCGGAAGTGGCCTATACGGTACAAACTACAGTGGATGCGCTGCATAACATTCCAATTGATTTCAAGGTGACCAATGAAAACGATTCCAAAGCCATGGGCGGCATGTTGCGCCGAAGCAAAACCATTTTAGGTCATGCTAATTTTATAGCCGTTTATGACAAAGGCTATCACACCGGCAGCGAATTTGACTACGCTAACCGTCTTGGTGTCGATGTTTTAGTGGCTATTCCTGGCGTGTCTGCACACGCACCTGATACCGCTTTTGATGTAGAATATTTTAAATACAACATAACTGCCGATTCTTATACCTGCCCTGCCCAGGAAACCCTGACCACCAACGGAAATTGGTACGCCAAAAAGAACGGCAAATCAATAACCCAGATGAAGCATTACAAAACTAGTGCGTGTTTGACTTGTCAACTTTATAAAAAATGTACCAAAAATGTCAAAGGCAGACTCATTGAACGCTCCCAATACGCTGATTTAATTTATCAAAATAAAGTAAGAATCGAAAACAATTATGAAACCTACCGCAGAAGGCAAGCCATAGTGGAACATCCCTAGCCTGTCCCGCTCTTTGCGGGAGAGTCATTAAAAGACAATGGGATTTTTATTATATCATGACCAAAAAAACCATCAAACGCGCCTCAGCCGATGTAGGATTGATTTTCTGTGCCTACAATCTGCGCCGAATTTTTAACCTGATTGACCACAGTCTATTAAAACAATATTTAAAAGTATTGGCTTTATATTTTGGGACTCTAAGAGCAATTTTTAAAGCTTTTTACGGCCTGTTTTATTTTGATAATCCTAAACCGACTTTTCCCAGAAAGAGTTTCAATTGTAGTTTAAATCATATATATTTACTTATTGATTAACAAAATACTGTTCGTTTGAAGGTTTTTAGACGAACTGACGTTATCGGTCAGCTTAAAAAACAACACCAAAAATGAAATGGACATTAATATTCATATTGACTTTCGGACTTTTATCCTGTAACAACTCAACAGATAAAAAATCCGTCAACGACAAAATTGTAAAAAACAGTTTGGTTAAAGTTGATAGTTTTCACATTGCTGAAAACAAAGAAATTTTTAATTGTAACTTTGACAAATTTTTAAACGACCCAAAAACTCCGAAACTCGCAAAAGACTTAATTAATAACACGGCGAAATATTCAGAAGAATCACTATCATACTTTATAAGCTTAAAAAGCAAAGATAAGCAAATAAGAGAATTTTATTTTAAAGCAATAACAAATTCGTATAAAATAGCTGACGGGGCATATTCAGAAGGACTGGGTTATAGTGGATTTGAATACGTAAAAAATGATACAAAAATTTTCGCTTCATATTTTGACAATGTAGAGTGTTTTACCGAAAGTGATTTAAATACTTGGGCTGGCATCGTAATGTTGGAACTAATGATCGACGGAACGGATGAAAATAATAAACCTATAATTGACGATTACATTACAAAACTGAAATCCAACTGTAAAAGCTGTACAGAAAAACAAAAGGAAACAATTAATAAGTTTGGACTGATATTAAAAGAAAAGTGGAACAATTATTTGAAAAACATAAACTAAAAGACGGAAAATAGAAAGCCGAACCGATAACAGCAACTACAACGGATTTGGGCTTTAGGCTTAATAGAAAGTTGGTTTTGTATTTGGATTGATTTGGAAAATCCGAAGATAGGGCTTAATTTAGTCCCAAACCCGCTGTAGTAGCGGGACGTCAAACTGTCTAATAACCTCCTTTCTCCCTGTTAAATAAATTGTATTAAAAATCGTTCAAATAATTTGCATAACTCGTTGGTTTTTATTATATTTAAGGATGAAATTCATCAACGGAATTGACAGAAACCAACTCCCGCTTTTTGCTTCATAGATTGATGATGCCATTGCGCAAGACAATGAAATCAGGCTCATTGACCTTTTTGTAGACAGTCTTAAACTTGCTGATTTTGGATTCGCTTTCGGTTTTGTCGAAAACGGAAGACCCGCTTACCATCCTTCGGATTTACTAAAACTCTTTATTTACGGTTACCTCAATCGCATGCGTTCTTCCAGAACTTTGGAAAAAGAATGCAATCGCAACATTGAGCTCATGTGGCTTCTGAAAGGACTCGTTCCTGATCACAATACCATTGCTAATTTCCGTAAAAACAATCCCAAAGCCATTGCTCGCGTTTTTCGGGCAACGGTAAAACTAGCCTCCCATTTTGAACTCATTGGCGGAAGCCTTGTTGCTGGTGACAGTACCAAACTCAGAGCGCAAAACTCAAAGAAAAACAATTTTAATTCTAATAAAATAGAACGTCACATTGCTTATATCGATGCTAGACTGCAAGAATATAACGCGGCTTTAGCTAAAGAAGATGGGGATGTTTTAGAAAAACAAATTATCGAAAAAAAGATTAAAAAGCATACCATTCAGAAACAAAAATACATCGGGTATCAAAACACAATTGATACTACAGGGGTTACCCAAATTTCGACATCGGATCCCGACAGTCGCCAAATCATGACTCGAAATAACATCTCGGAAGTGGCCTATACGGTACAAACTACAGTGGATGCGCTGCATAACATTCCAATTGATTTTAAGGTGACTAATGAAAATGATTCCAAAGCCATGGGAGGAATGTTACGCCGAGCCAAAAACATTTTGGGACACAACAATTTTACCGCCATTTATGACAAAGGCTATCACACCGGCAGCGAATTTGACTACGCTAACCGTCTTGGTGTCGATGTTTTAGTGGCTATTCCTGGCGTATCTGCACACGCATCTGATACCGCTTTTGATGTAGAATATTTTAAATACAACAAAACTGCCGATTCTTATACCTGCCCTGCCCAGGAAACCCTGACCACCAACGGAAATTGGTACGCCAAAAAGAACGGCAAATCAATCACCAAAATGAAGCATTACAAAACCAATGCTTGTTTGAATTGCAAACTCTTTACAAAATGCACTAAAAATGCCAAAGGCAGACTTATTGAACGCTCCCAATACGCAGATTTGATTTATCAAAATAAAGTACGAATCGAAAACAATTATGAAACCTACCGCAGACGCCAAGCCATAGTGGAACATCCCTACGGTGTTATAAAACGCCAATGGGATTTTTATTATATCATGACCAAAAAAACCATCAAACGCGCCTCAGCCGATGTAGGATTAATTTTCTGTGCCTACAATCTGCGCCGAATTTTTAACCTGATTGACCACAGTCTATTAAAACAATATTTAAAAGTATTGGCTTTATATTTTGGGACTCTAAGAGCAATTTTTAAAGCTTTTTACGGACTGTTTTATTTTGATAATCCTAAACCGACTTTTCCCAGAAAGAATTTTAATTGTAGTTTAAATCACATATATTTACTTACTGATTAACAAAATACTGTTCGTTTAGAGGTTTTTAGACGAACTGACGTCAAACTGTCTAATAACCTTCTTTTTGATTGCTTGCGTTTTTTGTATTAAAAATCACTCAAATAACTTGCGCAACTCGTTGATTTTTTGTACATTTAAGTATGAAATTCATTAACGGAACCAACAGAAACCAACTCCCGCTTTTTGCATCATCGATAGATGGTGCCATGTCGAAAGACAACAAAATCAGGATCATTGACCTTTGTGTAAATAGTTTAAAACTTTCTGATTTTGGCTTTACTTTCAATTTTGTCTAAAATTGATCCCAATCTATCAAAACCATATCTAAAAGTATTGGCTTTGCATTTTTGGATCGTAAAAGCTATTTTAAATGCTTTTTACGAGTTGTTTTATTTCAGAAATCATTAACTTCCTTTTCTCAGAAAAAAATTTAATTGTAGTTTAAGTCACATATATTTACTTGCTGATTAACTCAAACAAGGGACAACGATGGTACTTATACGAACTGCCGTTATAAAGCATTTTAATAAATTGTGTAAAAAACAACTAAAGAAAAATGAATGGAGTTGTTTTTATAATTGACTGCGGCTAAGTATAATATTTTCAAATACTAATTTTACTCATTCAAGCTCAAACGCATAATCATAGTGAATTTTCTCTACATAAAAATACTCTAAACATATCTAACTTTTTGGGGTAGTCTAATATACGTATCAGCATCTCGGCAGCAAAAAAAACCACGTTATTAAAACGAATAAGTTGTTGCGAGCAAGGCGTAAGCCGTAACTCCTTTTGGCGCTGCATCACTATTTGAAAATATATCTTCAGATGCTGTATCTAAACGAAACTCCGGAATAATTGATAAATTTCCCACCTTATAATTCAACGATAATGTATTCCCTACCAAACTTTTTCCTGCCAACAAACCAAGTGATGCAGTCGCTTCTTTAGCATCAAAATATTCTAATCTGTAAGCAACACTTAATGTTTCATTTAAAGCTAAATTCGCATATCCAACGAAAGAAAACCATTCTCCATCCAACCTACTATCAAAATCATTGATAGTCATTGCATATGTTCCGTTGAAACCTAATGAAAAAGCATCACTAATTTTTTTTGTACCAACAAAGTCAAACTGAGTTTTATTTTCATCAGAAGATGGGTTACTGCTTCCTGAAGTTACATTAAAATAAGCGCTTCCAGTATCCCCTAAAAATGCAACTTGTCCAACAAATGTTTTTTGAGAAGAACCGGCTTCAATAGTAGTCTTGAAATCTGTTGGGTTTGACACTCCTGCCATAAAACTAAACTTTCCGGAAATATACTGTGCTTTTACACCTGTATTAAAAAACGGACCGTACGTAAACGCATAAGACATACTATAGTTTTTATTATCTACTGCATCCAATAGTTCATATCCGACGTGAGTTCCAAAACTTCCCGCAGTTACTTTGAACTTATCTGAAAACTCATATGTAAAAAATAATTGTTTAATCATAAATGTAGCCGAATCATCATTATAGGTAAATTGCGACGCTCTCTTTCCGAAACCCAAGTCAACAAAAACATCTGCTTTCCCCATTTTATGAGAAGCCTCGAGACTTGCCATTCCCAATTCAAATGAGTTGTGCGAATTTGTAAAACTGGTTAAACTATTATCTATTCCGGAAAAATCATATTTGTAATAAGCATCTGCAGAACCCGCAAAAGTAGTTGCAGGTACAGGCGTTGTTTGTTGTGCAAATGTAACTGTTGTTGTTAACAGTACTGCAATCGAAGCGAATTGGTTTTTCATCTTTACTTGGTTTTAATTAGTACTCTAGTTTGGTGATTTTTTGGTTTTGGTTAATAATTTTTTCAAGAAGAGGACTTTAGTTGTTATCAAAAAACATGTTTTTCATGCTCTTTTTGATGTTCTATTTTCCTGTACCTGAAACGAATTTATTAACTTTTATTTCACTAAAATTACTATTTATAACTTTTTTACGTTGATTAAAGAAGAATTATCAATAATGAAAAATGAACAAAAATAACTGGGCATTCCATATTTAAACGAAACAATTTTAAAGATTAAACAATTACTTTTTAAACTTATACCCCTTTTTTATATAGTAAAAAACAATAAAATGGATTTTAAATAAGAAAATAACCCAAAATACATATTTTTAAATCATCATACCCCATGAAAAATAGTTTTTAATAAAAATAAACGATAATTATACTTTTCTTTAAAACATAAAAAATGAGCATAGTCAATTCATTTTTTTTTAAAAAAAAGTTCTTAATCACCAATTTAAGTGCGACTCATGACAGTCCAAATAAAAGTACCAATAGTTTTGCTTTTTTATAAAAATTTTAATTCTTAGTAAATTCCTTTTTTATTATATTTAGAACATGATTAGACTGCTGAGCAAAATCTTTGTAGTGCTGTTATTTGTCAGTTTCTCCTTTGTTTGGTAAAGTGATCAATTTGCTACTTAATCCAATGAAAAAAAATATGATTTTTACGAGCAATCCGAAAAGAACACAGAAAAAAATAATTTGGAAAACAAAACTAAAACTTTTTTTATGGTAATAATTGAAAATTTCAATAGCTTAGATTACAGCCCATTCAAAAAAAAGAACATCTATTCTTCCTACTTGTTTAAAGCAAAAGAATATACTTTAAAAAATGTGACACCTCCACCAAAAAACGGATATTCATTTTAGTTTCGCTAAAAAAATAAAATTAGGTTCCAAAAAAGCTTCAATAAATCTACCTACATCCCAAAAAAATGAGAAATATTTACACAATACTCACGCTATTAATAACAATGTCATTAGTAGCACAAACACATGAAATCACCACACATAACGGAAAAAAAATGGAGGTGAATTTCATTAAAATAGCAAATAATTTATTGTACTACACCACCGCACAAAGTCAAGAAGAAAAGAGCATTAGTCAATATGCAATTTCTAAATTGCACGAAAAATCAAAAACAGAGACGAAAACCATATCCGAAAAAATAGCGCTTTCAGGAAAAGCTGACTACACGAAAATAATCGTATTGAAACCGTCTCAAACCGAAGGCTTAAAAGAATCAGGCATTGTCACTAGTTTTTTAGGAAAAACAAAAGGAGAAACCAATCAATCTTTTTTGGATGCAGCAAAAAAAAGATTGAAACAAAATGCAGCGCTCAAAGGATCTCCATTTATTGTAATTGTTTCCGATAAACCAAAAAATTTGAAAGCGGTAATGTACACGTATTGATGATACAGCGAATGCTGTAAGTTTTTAACACAAAAAAATCGAGAGTAGATTTGCGTCTGCAAGTTCTAATCTCGATTTTCATATATTTAGCACACTACTGTTTTACCTAATAGTAACCGCTATTGGATAATCACTGATTTCATGTTCATGAATTCTTTTATTCCTACAGTTCCCAATTCTCTTCCATAACCGGATTTTTTTATTCCTCCAAAAGGAATTCTGGAATCAGAGCGAACAAGAGAATTTACAAAAACATTGCCTGCCTCTATTTTTCTGGCCAACTGTAAACCTTTCTCTCGATCTTCAGTCCATACTGAAGCAGCCAAACCATATCTGTGGTTATTAGCAATCGCTATGGCATCATTCTCATCTTTAGCTCTAACAATCGTTGCCAATGGCCCAAAAGTTTCTTCCTGAAACGCTAAATTATTTGAATCCACAAAATCAATTAGCGTAGGCTGAAAATTGCAATTATCCCGCTCCCCGCCCACTATTAATTTAGCACCTTGATGTAATGATTTTTCCAATTGATCCGCTAATTTATCGGCTATATCCAAGCGGGCCAGAGGTCCCATTTGTATTCCTTGCTGCAATGGATTTCCCTGCTGAATTAATTGTATTTTTTGTGCAAACAGTGCGGCGAATTCATCCGCTACTTTTTCGGTAACTATAAATCGCTTGGCACAGATACAAGCCTGACCAGCGTTGAGCATTCTGGATTGTGTTGCAATTGTTACCGCTTTTTCGAGATTAGCATCATTCAAAACGATAAAAGCATCAGAACCACCCAATTCCATTACCGACTTTTTGATGTGCTTTCCAGCCAACGAAGCCACGGAAGAGCCTGCCATTTCACTTCCAGTTAATGTAACGCCGCAAACAATATCAGCAGCAATTACAAGCTCGACTTGAGGAATGTCAATCACAATTTGTTGAAATACACCTTGGGGAAAACCAGCTTCTAAGAATGCGTTTTCAATAGCTTTAGCGCAGCCTGTAACATTTGGAGCATGCTTTAAAAGTGTAACATTCCCCGCCATAATTGCCGGAGCAGCATAACGTAATACTTGCCAAAACGGGTAATTCCAAGGCATAATGGCAAACACGGCGCCCAATGGATCATAAACCGACATGGATTTGAAAGGGGTATCGTAAGTTTCCTCTTTTAGCATTTGCTCCGCGTGTTCTGAATAAAAGTCACAATTTTCCGCTGATTTTTCTACTTCGGCAATACTTTCAGATAAAATCTTACCCATTTCATTTGTAATTAGCATTCCTAATTTCTCCTTATTTACGCGGAGAATCTGAGCCAATTTTTGCATCTTGTCTGCTCTTTCCTGAAAAGAAGTAGTTTTCCATTTCTGGAAAGCGGTTTCAGAAATATTTAGTTTTTGATTGAGTTGTGCATTCGTCAATACTTCATATTCCGCAATCACTTCTTGTGAAAATGGATTTATCGATTTAAATATCATGTTTATTATATTTTAAATTCTTTGTCTGTATGTTTTAAAAAAAATGAAAATCATTTAAGAAGCAGGCAATCCGATTAATTCAAAAACAAAGACAAATAGAATAATAAAAGTAATCAAATAGAAATCTTAAGTGCTGTTTATTATTAAATTTTAAGAATTAATTTCCACAAAAATAGTATCCAATAATTCGAATATTTTTTCTTTGTCCAATGGTTTTGTAATATAGTCCATAAAACCGAATTGCATGATTCGCTCTTTGTCTTCAAAGGATGAATACGCCGTTTGGGCAATAACAGGAAGTTCCGGTTTTAATATTTTGATTTGTTCAAACGCATCGAAACCGTTTAAGACTGGCATTTTTATATCCATGAAAACTAAACTTATATGGGGGTTTTCAGCACAAATATCTACTGCTTCCTGACCATTATTAGCGCGTAAAACGGTGTGCTTTTTTGATTCTATAATTTTCTTTAGCAGCAAGAAATTAATATTGTCATCTTCCGCGATCAAAATAATCTCATTCTCATAATTTCCAGAAAAAGATATCTTTATTTTTGGGATACTTTCCACAACAGTTTCATCATACTTTAACGGTATTGTAAATGTAAAAACAGATCCAATTCCCATAGTTGATTCTACACTTATTTTTCCGCCCAGCATTTCCACATACGCCTTCGTGATAGACAAACCAAGTCCCAATCCTGTTATTTCGGTAGTTGCATTGTCTTCGATTCTTCTGAATCTGTCAAAGATAACTTTTATATGATCCTTACTAATTCCTAAACCAGAATCTTGAATCGTAAACTCTAAAACATCGTTTTCCTTATTTATAAAATATCCAAAAGAAACAAAGCCTTTTTCTGTAAATTTTACAGCGTTCGTTATTAAATTTCCAATTACCTGTTTCAGTTTTGTCTCATCGGTAACAATATTTTTCTGAATCTTATCGCTACTTTCTACTACATAAAACTCAATATCTTTTTCTTTAGGAATGGTAATTTTGATAGATTTATACAATTCGGCAATGCATTTTTCTATATTCAACCCTTTATAATTCGGTGTAATTTGCTTTGCATCAATTCTGGACATTTCAATTAAATCCTCAATAATTGACACTAAATTATTTCCGCTGTTTTTGATAATTTTCAAATATTCGAATTTCTCTTTTTCCGTCAGATTAGCATCCGTAAGCAAATCACTGAATCCCATAATGGCATTCATAGGCGTTCTAATCTCATGTGATAAATTAGCTAAAAAGGAAGATTTTAGCGTATCGCTTTCCTCTGCTTTTTGTTTGGAAATTTCTAATTGCTTCCTTTGATTACTATTCTCTTCAAAGAGATTTCCTATGTAACCAAACTCTCCTTTGGATTTTTTTAAACTATATATAGAAGTGACATTTCCGGTTTCCAGAATATTCTTAATCAATTTTAATGGATTATAAACCCATTTTTTAGTGTAAAAAGTAAAAATTAAAATATTAAACAAAGAGGCTACAACAACGATAAAAAGAATTTCTTTCGTTTTGCTATAATTTAAATTAAAAGGCCTTTTAAAAAGTAATTTGCTGACCACATTGTTTTTCCAATCTTTTAAATCCAATGCAACAGTGACAAAATCATCCTCAGCATTAACGACGTGATCCACTGCAACTAAATTAACTTTAGAACTGCTAATATTCCCAAGTGAAGTAAAAAAGGATCTGTCTAAAAGCCTCGCGATAAAAAAATAGCCCGAAGGTTTTGTTTTATTCTTTTTTGGGTCATTTGAAGGATGAATTGTTGCAGCAAAAACCTCAACAATTCCCTCAGGAATTTTTATATAAAACCTTTTCAATTTAGATTTGTAAAGTGAAGTCATCATCGCTTTTGGAATAAAATCAAAGCTTTTAAGCTTAGCAGATGTTGTCTTATTTATTATTTTTTGATTTAAACCATAAATTCCAATATAATCCACTTCGTACGATTCAAATTCGCTTACTACATACTTATTGTACCATTTTTCATCCTTTTTTTTGGTAAAATTGACTAATTCATCCCAAAATGTAACATCAATAATTGTTGCAGTATGCGTTTTAGAGTTCAGCCTGAATAATGATTTTACCTCATTATTATATTGGTCGTAGGTCACTTTATAAAAACGATTCTCTTCCTGAACGGTATAAAGGTACAATGAAGTGTATAGAATAAAAAAGAACACAGTTGCTGATGCAATCAACAACAATAATTTAAAATACGTATTTAGGTTCAATAATCTCTTCATATGACGTAAGAAAATAAAAAAATAACCAAATCATCTTACCTGTAGTTTTGTAAGATATATCACTTTTTTAGCTGGCGCAAGTTAGGCTTTTTTTGTCATAAAAAAAACTCAACAATTTAAACTAACGTACTTTATCATAAACACAATTTGTTTTTAAGTTGCTAAAATCCAAATCTTTATCCAACTTGTGCTCTAATTAAAATTTTATCTCATAGATTCAATTCCAATTTATATCTTCTTATTTTTCAAAAAATTGTCCCCCCTGACACCGAAACCAAATAATAATTATGACGAAATCTGAAATGAATAATTCTTACATCATAAAACATCATTCGGATTTTCGAATTTTTTTTCATAAAAAACCCCAAATAGTATGTAACTTTTTGGGGCAGTTCAAAAATTAATTTTTATTTAATTCTATTCAATAATTACAAAGGTATATTCCCGTGTTTTCGGTTAGGAGTAATGCTTACTTTATTTTCGAGCATGCTAAAGGTCTTTATCAATTTGCGTCTGGTGTCTTCGGGTAAAATTACCTCATCTACAAAACCACGTTGCGCTGCAGTGTACGGATTCGCAAACAAATCAGCGTATTCCGCTTCTTTTTCTAACAGTTTTGCTTCATGATCTTCGGCTTCATTTATTTCTTTCTTGAAGATAATTTCAGATGCCCCTTTAGCTCCCATTACGGCAATTTCAGCTGTTGGCCAAGCAAAATTCATGTCGGCGCCTATGTGTTTCGAGTTCATCACGTCATACGCACCACCGTAAGCTTTACGAGTAATCACGGTAACTCTCGGCACGGTCGCTTCACTTAAAGCGTACAACAATTTTGCACCGTGAACAATAATCCCGCTCCATTCTTGATCGGTTCCAGGCAAAAAGCCCGGTACATCCACCAAAACCAATAACGGTATATTAAAACAATCGCAAAAACGGGTAAATCGAGCCGCCTTTTTCGAACTGTTCACATCAAGACAGCCTGCTAAAACCATCGGTTGGTTTGCTATAATTCCAATGCTTTTTCCTGCCAATCGGGCAAAACCAACCAGAATATTTTCGGCATAATTTTTATGAATTTCAAAAAAAGAATCTTCATCAATAATTCCCCCAATCACCATGTGCATGTCATACGGTTTGTTTGGATTATCGGGAATAATATTCGCTAATGTAGTACGAACCTCATCGTTCAGGTCGTAAGGTAAATTGTGTGCTTTTTCTTTATTGCTTTGCGGCAAATAGCTCAACAAGCGTTTTAAATCCTCCAGACATTCCACATCATTAGCCGACGTGCAATGCGCCACACCCGATTTACTAGAATGTGTGCTCGCACCACCCAATTCCTCCGAAGTCACGGTTTCATTCGTTACGGTTTTCACAACATTCGGCCCTGTTACAAACATATAACTGGTATCTTCAACCATCATCGTAAAATCAGTCATTGCTGGAGAATATACAGCTCCACCCGCGCAGGGTCCCATAATAGCAGAGATTTGCGGAATCACTCCTGAAACTTGTACGTTTCGATAAAAAATATCGGCGTAACCACCCAGAGATCGAACACCCTCCTGAATACGAGCGCCACCAGAATCATTAAGTCCAATCATGGGCGCTCCCATTTTGACTGCCATATCCATGACTTTACAGATTTTTTCGGCATGGGTTTCGGATAACGAGCCACCAAAAACCGTGAAATCCTGTGCGAAAATATAGACTAATCGTCCGTTTATGGTTCCATATCCCGTAATGACACCATCCCCGTAATACAGTTCTTTTTCCATTCCAAAATCAGATGTTCGGTGTGTAACCAACATACCAATTTCTTCAAAAGAACCCTCATCCATCAAATAATTTACACGTTCTCTTGCGGTAAGTTTTTTATTGGAATGTTGTTTTGCAATTCTGTTTTTACCTCCACCCAAATGAGCTTCAGCAATTTTATCGTTTAATATATTTATTTTGTCTTTCATATTTGTTCTTTTTTAACCGCTGATCCGCTAATTTTTATCTAATTTTCCTTCAAACCATTAAGTTATTAAGAAAACTAAGTGCTGCTTTTTCTAATTAAAATTAAATCTCTTCATCGTGAATAAATATTTTAAATAGGTAAGCGTACGATTTTTTGATCTTCAAAATATTGTTTCAAAGCTACCAAAGCAGCGATTTCAGCCTCTTGCGCCATCTGTTTTTTCAACACATCCGCATTGTAATAGTTTTTTACGAAATGCGTGTCAAATTTCCCGGAACGAAACGCCTCATGTTCAAAAACAAATTTCCCAAAAGGTAAGGTTGTTTGTACACCTTCAACTTTATACGCTTCAATGGCTTTTAACATAACTTGAATCGCTTCTTCGCGAGTTTCGCCGTATGTAATCAATTTGGCTAACATTGGATCGTAATAAATAGGAATATCCATTCCTTGTTCAAAACCATTATCCACACGAATTCCCTCACCAACGGGCAATTGATACACATCCAAATGACCGACACTTGGCAAGAAATCATTCATAGGATCTTCGGCATACACACGTAACTCCATCGCGTGCCCTTTTATTTTCAAATCTTCTTGTTTGATTGCCAATGCTTCTCCTCTGGCAACTCTGATTTGCAGTTCTACCAAGTCGGTTCCGGTAATCCATTCTGTAACGGGATGTTCCACTTGCAAACGCGTGTTCATCTCCAAGAAGTAGAAATTGTTATTTTCATCCAATAAAAATTCGACGGTTCCCGCTCCTAAATAATCACAGGATTTGGCCACCAAAACAGCTGCTTCACCCATTTTTTTACGCAATTCCGGTGTTAAAACCGAAGAAGGCGCTTCTTCAATTACTTTTTGATGACGACGCTGGATGCTGCATTCTCTTTCGAATAAATACAAAACATTTCCATGACTGTCTGCCATCACCTGAATTTCGATATGTCTTGGCGAGCCCACATATTTTTCGATAAAAACCGAACCGTCTCCAAAGGCAGCAATCGCTTCACTTATGGCGCGATCCATCTGAGATTCGAAATCAGCTTCACTTTCAACTACTCGCATTCCTTTTCCACCTCCTCCGGCCGATGCTTTAATTAAAATTGGAAAACCAATTTCCTTGGCAACGACTTTTGCTTTTTCGACATCCGTAATGGCTTGGTCAAAACCGGGAACCATTGGAATATTGTATTGCTTAACGGCATCCTTAGCCGCTAATTTACTTCCCATTATTTTTATTGCTTTCGATTTTGGACCAATAAAAATGATGTTATTTTTCTCCGCTTCTTCGGCAAAATCAGCATTTTCACTCAAAAATCCGTAACCCGGATGAATGGCGTCCACGTTTAAAGATTTCGCAACCTCTATAATTTTACTTCCTAATAAATAGGATTGACTCGAAGGGGCTTCTCCAATCCAAACGGCCTTATCCGCAAATTTTACGTGCGGTGCATTTCTATCGGCCGTTGAATATACTGCTACGGTTTTTATGCCCATCTTTTGTGCGGTTTTCATCACCCTGATGGCGATTTCCCCTCTATTGGCAACTAATATTTTTTTCATTTTATATTTTTTAACCGCAGATTCGCTAATTTTAATTCTCTTACAATCAATTGTATTGCAGAATTCAATATTCAATTTTTAATTAGTGAATGAGTGGTGTTTTATTCAAATTCAATTAACAACTGTCCTTTATCCACGGCATCTCCCATCAGTACCGATATGGTTTTGATAACGCCATCACGTGGAGAGAGAAAACTATTTTCCATTTTCATGGCACCCAAAATAATAAGGTTATCATTCTCTTTTACAGTTTGTCCTACCACAACACTGATTTCTAAAATCAATCCGGGCATAGGTGCTTTGATGAAATTGACTTGTTTGGTAAGTCCGGTTTCAAATCCCATTTCCTTAATCAAAATATCCAAAGGATTTGAAATAGCAATGGTGTACGTGTTGTTGTTTACCTTGACGGTGTAGTTTTTTTGAAGAAAATCAGAAGTGATGATTTCCGCGTGATAAGGAGTGTTTTCAAGTAATACGTGGAATTTATTCTTCTCTACACTTACTGCATCTAGTTGTGAAACACTTTCCTTTTCCAAATCAAAATGAAAAGTGTCGTTTACATTAACTTTATAACCAATACTCATTTGTTTCTATTTTAGAATCGTAAAAATAAGTAAAAGAAAACGTTTTCGTAATCGAAAAATAAAAGTTTTATGCTAATTTACTACAGTTTAACGAAACAAATTTATAAAACTAATAATCCAAACTCTCCGAGGGTTTTAATTGGTTTTGAGTACCAAAATAATTCAAAGTCTTCCAGAAATGATTCAAAATCAGCTTTAACTTCTTGGTAATTATAAATTTTAGCATTAGAAACGGAGATTTTCTGTAACATTTCTACCAACCATTCTCCTTCATTTTTATTAGTTTGAATAGAGAAACTTTCCTTTTTATCATGAAAAGTCAGGGTCATCATTTCCCAAGAATTTCCTTTTTTAGATTTGGTAAAGTGTTCTAAAAATGGCTTCCCGCCCAACCAAACGATTTTTGCTGTAGGTTTAATATTGAATTCATTCTCTTCCTGAAGTGCATCAAAAATAAAATCGGGTGAAATTGTAGTCTTTGGAATTTTAAATTCGAACCAATCTTGCAGTTCATACTCAAAACAGATTCCGTGCATAAAATTAAACAAGGATTTCTTAAGTCCAAAACTGAATTTATCATGGTCAATTCCTGTTGCATCCGTATAATTAATATCGTTATTGGCGAAAGTTCCAATGATTTCTGTTTCTTTTACCACACCAAATTTCTCTGGATACAAACCCACGGGACTGTGCGCGGTCATCGCAAATTGATGCCAAAATCCCGACTGTAATACACCAACTTCAAACAATTGACGCACCATTTCAAGACTGTCAACCGTTTCTTGAATGGTTTGTGTAGGATATCCGTACATTAAATAGGCATGCACCATTACGCCTGCTTCAGTGAAATTTCGGGTGACTTTCGCCACTTGCTCCACCGTTACGCCTTTATCAATCAGTTTTAATAATCTATCAGAAGCGACTTCGAGTCCGCCAGAAACGGCAATACAACCGGAAGCTTTTAGAAGCAAACACAAATCTTTGGTAAAACTTTTTTCGAATCGAATGTTTGTCCACCACGTTACGGCTAATTTTCGGCGAAGTATTTCTAGTGCCAAAGCGCGCATCAAAGCCGGAGGAGCAGCTTCATCAACAAAATGAAATCCATTCTCGCCTGTTTGGGCAATCATTTCCTCCATTCGATCGCACAATAAATTAGCAGCAACGGGTTCGTAAATTTTGATGTAGTCCAAAGAAATATCGCAAAATGTACATTTCCCCCAGTAGCAGCCGTGCGCCATGGTGAGCTTATTCCAGCGTCCGTCACTCCACATGCGATGCATTGGATTCACAATTTCGATAACCGAAATGTATTTATCCAAAAATAAATCCGAATAATCAGGCGTTCCCACTTGTGATTGTTTGTAATCGTGTTTTAAGGAATTATTTTTATAAACTACTTTTTCTTCTTCCAATAGAAAGGTTCGTTTATAGGAATTGTAATCCGAATTTTCAATATTGGAAATTAATTCTTCAATTGGCATTTCGCCATCATCCAACGTAATAAAATCGAAAAACTCAAACACACGAGCGTCAGAAAGCGACCGCAATTCAGTATTCGGGAAACCGCCACCCATCGAAATTTTAATGTTTGGATAATGCTTTTTTACCCATTGTGCTGAACGAAAAGCCGAATATAAATTTCCTGGAAACGGAACTGAAATCAAGAATAATGTAGGCTGGATGGTCTCTATTTTTTCTTTTAAAATAGAAAGAAGAACGGTATCAATATAAGTTGGTTCCTGTTGCAGGGCTTCATATAATTCGTCAAAAGAATTCGCACTCCGCCCCAATCGTTCAGCGTAGCGGCTAAAACCAAAATTAGCATCAACACATTCGACAATAAAATCAGAAATATCTTCGAGATACAAAGTCGCCAAGTGTTTCGCTTTATCCTGCGTTCCCATCGTTCCAAAAGCCCAATCGAGTTCTTCCAGTTGTGAAAATCGAGATGCTTCAGGCAAGAAATCTTCCTGACAAATTTGAAGTGCCAAGGTTGGATTCTTCCCTTGCAGAAAAGCAATTACGGGATTTATGGTTTTAAGATATTCATCTTGTAATGCTTGAATTCTTTGGGAGTTGGATGTTAGATTTTGGTTGTTGGACGTTGTAAATGCAAACACATTCTCCAAACCTTCTTTAGAAAACAATTTCAAAATCACTTCGATACCCAAATCTGCTTGAACAGACTCAATATTTTTGGTATTCAGAAAACCTTTGATATAAGCGGTAGCCGGATACGGTGTATTCAGTTGGGTAAAAGGCGGCGTAATTACGAATAATTTGGTTTTCAAAGGGAATAAGTTTGGTGCAAAAATAAGGGATATTTATTGTTTTTCAACAAAAGAAACAACTTGCAGTTATCCGAGTAAAATTGCGTAATTATTTGAATTAAATCTCTCGAAAAACAATGTGATTTCTGCATTTTGATCCTTACCATTTCAAATATAAAATTCATACAAAAATTAATATCTTTGACTCTAAAACCCTGATTTTTTATTTACTTTTGTTTACAAAATTCCCACAATGAAGCTTAAAGTCCTACTGCTGTTTATTCTATTTCACCAATGTGTTGTTGTTTTTTCTCAAGAAACAAATCCAAATTCTTCCAAAAAAATTTTATTGGAAGATAAAAATGGTCATTTAATTCAAACTTTGGATAAGCAAAACGAGTTTTTGAAAATTCGGGAAGAAAAAAGGAAAAAAGAAATCCTGAATTTAAAAAAAGTAAATCTGAATTTGAAAGCAACAGCCACACAACAAGCTGTAGAAATGTGTACCAATGGAAGTTTCGAACAATATGAAACTATCAGTGGAAGTAGTTCCCTCAAGAATTTTCTTTATACCATAGGTGATCCTCCTGGACCAACGCAATGCCGCTCTATTACCAATACCGCCAATTCATACATCAATCGATATGACCCTAATAATATGAATATTATGGCGACTGGTGTATCTTCAAATTTGGTTGATCCTTATATGGGAGATATAAAAGCATTCGATCAATATGCCCTTAAAATTAATCATGAGAACTCCTCTACTTATGGCTCAATTGTTCAGGGTAAAAGGTTTAAAACTAATAATGAAAATTATCTAAAATTCAACTACAAAGCAGTATTACAAAGTGTATATGACAATAGTCACACTGACAATCAGGCATTTGTAAAGGCAAGGATTTTAGATAAAAACGGCGTTGTCGTAAATGAATTTTGTTTGGTAGGTGACGAAAAAAATTGCATTTTCACCAAAGTTCCGAGTCAAACTTCTTCGTACGTCACTTTATATACTGCCAATTGGCAATCTGGAATACTGGATATTTCATCTCTACCTAACAATGAAGAATTTACCGTGGAATTTATGGCTTCAAGATGTGGATTGGGTGGACATTTCGGATATATGTATGTAGATGATATTTGCTTACTGCATTCTACAGAAAATTTACAAGGATCTGTAGAATTAGATCCTTTAGATAAAGTTTGCCCTAGTTTACCGATTTCCGTGTGTGGAAATTATACCATTCCTAATTCTGGCGGAATTTCTGCATCAGTAAAAAAAATCACATTAAATATTTATAACAGTAATAACGTATCAGTTTATAGTACAGCTACAACCTCAAGCTTAGACACAACAAATAAAAAGTTTTGTTTTACACTGAATGCCACTGATTTTCCAAATAGTACCAATGCTAATTATAATGTTGGAGTACAAGTAGATTATGATATTTCTGGAACTTCTTGTGCCGGAACTACATTTAATTCGGCCACAGATCCTGATGCGAATTCTGGTTGGGATATTTCTTTTTTAAATTGCACTTCAAGTTGCAGTATTAATGTAACAACAGCAAAGATATCTCAATGTGATGCAAATCGTGACGGGATTGAAAATTTCAATTTGTCTAAAGTAAATGCTTTGGTGGTAACGTCTGCAGCAGGTTTAAGTTTTAGTTATTACAAAAATTACAATGATGCGGAAGCTAACTTGAATGCAATCGCCAATTCCTCAAGTTATCCAAGTTCAAGCACTTCTATTTTTGTTAGAGTGAGTAAAAATGCCACTTGCTACAAAATAATTTCTGCAAGTTTAGAGGTGAAAAATCCAACGGCAAATATTACAGGTATTCTAAATGTTTGTTCAGGAATCACTGTGTTAACAGCTTCTTCAGGATCATTCTATCTATGGAGTACAGGAGGTACTTCGCAAAGCATTACAGTAACTTCGACAGGAAATTATTCTGTTACTGTTACTGATTCTTTTGGATGTAGCAGCGATGCTATTGTTTCTATAGAACCTAGCCAAACTGCTGTTTCACCAATTTTGCACATCACTCAACCCTCGTGTTTTTCTACCACAGGAAGTATAAAAGTAACTTCAGCTGCATCACAATATAGTTTTAATGATGGTTTAACTTGGAGTACAAACGACACAAAGAGTAATTTATATCCTGGAACGTATTTAGTAAAAATAAAAACTATAAATGGATGTACTTCTTATTCTCAAAGTGTAACTATTACTGCTGTCTCAACTTCATATCCAAATTATAACTATACCAGTCCTTTATTTTGCGGGGATGTAGGCAGTATTAGTATTACTACTCCATCTACATACTATAGTTTTGATGATGGTGTAACTTGGGTAAATTATGCTACTGCAACCAATCTTTCTCCAGGGAATTATAAAATTCGCACAAAAGATTTACAAGGTTGCATTTCTTCGGCTAACAATGTACTTATTAGTAGTAATACGCTAGAAACCCCAATTTATACTACGACACAGCCTGCTTGTAATGTAACAGGAAGCATTACCATTAATACGGTTTCAGATTTTTATACTTTTGACGGAGGCACAACATGGAGTACCAACAATACAAAGAGTAACTTAGGCTCAGGAAGTTATTCTTTAGGGATAAAAAATGCTTTAGGTTGTACTTCCTATTATACCTACGTTTATTTAAATGATTTTCAATATTTCTATCCTGAATATACTACAGAGCAACCCGTTTGTGGAAGCAATGGAAGCATCACTATTACTACAGTTGCAGCTTCGTACAGTTTTGATAATGGTGTAACTTGGACTAACAATAACGTAGCAAATTTACCATATGGAAACTATCCAGTAAAAGTGAAAAATAGTGCAGGATGTATAAGCTCCACTACTTATGTTAATTTAAATCAGCCCTATTTGTATTCACCAATTATTAGCATCGAACAGCCAACTTGTGGTGTAAACGGCAAAATCACGATTAATTCTTTATCAGATTTTTACAGCTTTGACAATGGTGTAACTTGGACAACCCTCAATATTAAATCATTGCCTCCAGGGTATTACAACATAATTATAAAAAATAGCATTGGTTGTACTTCCTATCCAACTGGTGTTTATTTAAACAATCCAAATATAGCAGAACCTACTTTTACTGTCATTCAGCCAACTTGTACTGCCGCAGGAAGTATTACAATAAATACAATTGCAGATTTTTACAGCTTTGACGGGGGGTATACTTGGGGAACCACACCTTCATTATCAAATATTAATTCTTATGGATATTACAACATTTCAATAAAAAATAGTTTAGGATGCGTATCACAGAATATAGGTATTCCGATTAATAACCCTAGTCTTCCAGATCCCGATTATACAGTTACTAATCCAAGTTGCGGAAATATTGGTAATATTAAATTCAACAGCACTGCAGATTACTATAGTATAGATTATGGCACAACCTGGAGTACCAATACTATTTTTAATAATTTAAGCCCAGGATATTACTATCTATTGGTAAAAAAAGCAGATTGTACATCCAAATATATTTCTGTTTATTTAGATTCAGCTAATTTAGCACCGCCAAAATACACGATCATTCAATCAGCTTGTGATACAAAAGGCTCCATCACCATAACCACTACTGCAGATTTGTACAGTATTGATGGACAAACTTGGGTTACAAGTCCTACTTTTTCAAATCTTTCTTCTGGCTATTATAACCCTTCCATAAAAAATGCCCAAGGTTGTATTTCTAACCCGAATTCTGTAACCCTTCAGATTTTTTATCTTCCTAATCCTACTTTTACAACAACACAACCCACTTGTGGAAACGGAGGCAGCATAACTTTTATTACTACTGCAACACAATACAGCATAGATGGAGGTAATACATGGAATACCAATCCTGTTTTTACTAATCTTAATTCTGGTTCTTATCATTTAGTGGTAAAAAATGCTGCTGGATGTACTTCTTATCCTTATAATTCTTACACAAATTTAAATCCATATTATTTGCCAAATCCCGATTTCACATTCGTCCAACCAACTTGCGGTACCAATGGAAGCATTACTATTGCAACAGTTGCAGATTCATATAGTTTTGATGGTGGTAGTACTTGGACAACAAACCCCAAACTTTCTGGACTAACGTCGGGATATTACAATATTGTTATAAAAAATGCAACTGGCTGCAAATCTTTTGGCATATCGATATACATTAACCCTTTTTATCTTCCGAATCCAAATGTAAAAGTGATACAACCAAGTTGTGGAAATGGAGGAAGTATTATCATCAATACTCCTGCTGATCAATATAGTTTTGATGGAGGTGCAACTTGGACTACCAATCCTATTTTACTAAATCCTGCAGCATCATCCTATAATATTGTTATTAAAAATACGACTGGTTGCAAATCACAGTCGCAATATTACTACATTAATAAATATTATTTGCCCACACCAAATGTAACTTCCATTCAGCCAACTTGTAGTTCTCCTTCTGGGACTATAATAATAAATACTACTGCAGATCAATACAGTTTTGATAATGGCACAACTTGGACTACAAATCCCATCAAGAAAAATCTAGCTGGCGGTTCATACAATATAGTAATAAAAAACACATTAGGTTGTATCTCTTACGGCAGTTATTCCTATATTAACTCACCGCCTACCATTCCTCCAGCACCCGCTGTACAGATTGTTCAGCCCTCTTCTTGCGGAGCAACTGACGGTAGCATAACTATATCTACAACTGCCCTAAGTTATAGTTTCAATGACGGAAACAGCTGGACAACAAATCCAACAAAAATAAATGTAGGAGCTGGAACGTACATTATTAAAATCAAAACAAATTCTTATAGTTGCGAATCATCAACAACAGTGGTAAATTTAAGTTCAGGCACAACAATTGATGCTCCTGCTTATACTTCAACCCAGCCGAATTGTAGCTCTGCAAAAGGTTCTATTACTATTACTGCAACAGCTGCAACATATAGTTATGACAATGGATTAACCTACGTTTTTTCGAATACAAAAACGAATCTTTCTCCAGGAATTTATTTTATAAAAATTAAAAATTTAGCTGGTTGCGTTTCGGAAGCTGCCACAGTCACTATTTCAACATTATCTGCACTTCCAGCCCCTGCCTATAAAGCAAGTCAACCAGATTGCACCAACTTAACAGGATCATTATCCATCGATACCGTTGCCGATTTATATAGTTTTGATAACGGAATCACGTTTGGAACATCAAATACAAAATCCAATGTAGTACCAGGAACATATAATTTAATGATTAAATATAATTCTGGTTGTATTTCTCTTAGCGCACCCATTACCATAGATGCTGCTCCCGCAATTCCGGCAGCACCACAAGTTGTAGTTACAAATCCTATTGGTTGCACATCATCAGCAGGTAGCATTATGGTTTCTACTATTGCTAATCTATATAGTTTTGATGATGGTGTAACTTGGAATACGACCAATACTGCTAGTTTATCTCCAGGGAATTATTTAATCCGAATAAAATATACAAATGGTTGCCCTTCGATTGCCTATGCTGCAACCATCAATGCACCTCCAAACGCACCTTCAACTCCAATCTTAAACGTTTCTCAACCTGTGAGTTGTAGTAATCCGTTTGGTTCTATTTCCATTACAAGTGCCGCTTACCAGTATAGTTTTGACAATGGCGTAAATTATTCGACAAATCCTATTTCAGGAAATATAGCAGCTGGAACCTATTTAGTTCGGGTTAAAAATAGTAGCGGTTGCGAGTCTGTAGCATTATCCATAAAAATTAATCCTCCATCTGATTATCCAGTAAATCCTGCATTTACAACTATTCAGCCAGACTGTAATAATCCTAAAGGGACTATTATAATTACCGATATTAACGCAGAATACAGTTTGGACGATGGAGTTACTTGGAAAACAAATACGATACAATCAAATCTTGATCCTGGAACATATTATATAAAAATAAAAAATAACATTGGTTGTATTTCAAATGCCACCACAGTTATACTAATTCCTTTTACAAATTTTACTTTGAAACCTACATTAACAAATCCTCAAATTTTCTGTATCCAACAAAATGCTACTTTGAGTTCAATTGCAATGACGGGTCAAAACATAAAATGGTATGATAGTTTGACTAATGGAATTCCATTATTAAACACAACTCCATCACAAAACGGTACCACTTATTACGCTTCGCAAACCATTAATGGATGTGAAAGCGAAAGAATTCCTGTCCTAATAAACATCCAAAATACTCCTCCTCCAACAGGAAATGTAAGTCAGACTTTTTGTTCCAGTCAAAATCCAACTTTAGAAACCATCGAAATTTCAGGTAATGAAATAAAATGGTACAAATCAGACGGGGTTATTTTGTCTAATTCATATTCTTTACAAGACGGCGTGACTTATTATGCTTCGCAAACAGAAAACAGCTGCGAAAGCATAAATAAACTAGCCATTACGGTTTCACTAATAAACACTTTACCAGCAAATAATTATGAAGAATTATTGTGTGATGATTTGAATGACGGCACCGAGATAATGAATTTATCAGTTTACGATTCGAAGTTGATTTCAAATACTTTAGGATATAATTTTTCTTATTATTCGACTTTTTTAGGTGCAGAAAACCAATTGGTAATCAATCAAATTACTAATTTTTCAAATTACAAATTATCTTTAGACGAGAATAAAATCTACGTTCGCATCAATTCAAATACACCTTGTTATGCCATTATTGAATTAAAATTAACTCTTGTATCAAAACCAATTATTACAATTCCTGATGTTGTTCCCATTTGTGAAAACAATTCCATTACTATTGATGCTGGTCTAGGTTTCAACACTTATTTGTGGTCAACTGGTGCGACGACATCTTCGATACTTATCGCCAATCCCGGAAATTATTCGCTTACCGTCACTACTAATTTCAGTACAATCTCATGTTCGAATACGAAAAATTTTGAAGTACGAAAATCAAATATTGCGACCATTACTTCTGTACAGACTAAAGATTGGACCGACAATCAGAATATAATAACGGTTTTTGCGTCTGGAGCAGGTGATTTTGAATATTCAATTGACGGTATTTATTTTCAGGACAGCAATCAATTCTCGACATTATTTAGTGGTGATTACACTATACATGTCAGGGATAAAAATGGTTGCGGAACAGTCACCGATGAAGTCTTTTTATTGATGTACCCAAAATACTTCACTCCAAATGGCGATGGCTTTAATGATACTTGGAATATTAAATTTTCAGACTCGGAATCCAACTTGACTGTAAAAATATTTGACCGTTATGGAAAATTAATCAAAGAATTAAACCAAAATGGACCTTGGAACGGAACCATGAATGGACGCGAACTTCCATCCGATGATTATTGGTTTGTAGCAACCAGAACTGATGGAAAAGAATACAAAGGACATTTTAGTTTGAAGCGATAAGTATTATTTTGCTAAACATATCTTAAACCAAAAAAACCTAACTTTACTTTTTAGTACTTTAGCATCAAATTTAGAAACTCAAAACATGCCCACCGACTGTATCAGCTATCAGAACTCAGGATATTTTTCTGCTTTAATGAATGATTATTTAGAAGAAAAAAGCAATCTTCACTCTTTATACCATCGTTTTCCAACTCTTGAAAACTTCGAAGAACAAATTCAGGAGAAGCAAGCTAATTTTAATGATAAATCAAGAGCTACTTTAGTTTCCGTTTTACAAAAAGAATACGCTAAAAGCGAAACGTCGGCTTTAACAAATCAAAATATTGAAGCTTTAAATAATCCAAATACATTCACGGTTACAACTGGTCATCAATTAAATCTTTTCAGCGGACCTTTGTATTTTTTGTATAAAATCATTTCGACTATTAATTTAACAACCGAATTAAAAGCGAAATATCCAACTTATAATTTCGTACCCATTTACTGGATGGCGACCGAGGATCATGATTTTGAAGAAATCAATTATTTCAATTTTAAAGGCAAAAAATTCCGTTGGAACAAAGAAAGTACAGGTCCTGTTGGTCGATTGTCTACTGCAGGTTTAGCTGATTTCCTTGAAGTATATGCGCTGGAATTAGGCTCTAGTACGAATGCAGAAACGATAAAAAAACTATTTACCGATTCGTACCTTGCTCACGATAATTTAGCAGATGCCACGAGATTTTTAGCAAATTCGCTTTTTGGTGCGTATGGGTTAGTCATCTTGGATGCGGATAATCAAGATTTGAAACGCAACTTTGTACCTTATATAAAAGAAGAATTATTACAGCAATCTTCTCACAAATTAGTGTTGGAAACTGCTGAAAAATTAAAAGAGTACACGGTTCAGGTAAACCCACGAGAAATCAATTTGTTTTATATTGAAGATGACATCAGAGAACGCATCCTATTTGAAAACGATATTTACAAAGTAAACCATACTAAAATAGAGTTTTCTGAAACAGAAATTCTAACCCTTTTAGAAAATCATCCCGAAAAATTCAGTCCAAACGTGATTATGCGTCCATTGTTTCAGGAGGTGATTTTGCCAAATTTATGCTATATCGGCGGAGGTGGAGAAATTGCGTATTGGTTGGAACTAAAATCCTTTTTTGCTGCTGCAAAAGTAACTTTTCCAATTCTTTTATTGAGAAACTCTGTGCTATTAGCAAGCGAAAAACAAGCGAAAAAAGCAGACAAATTAGAATTGAATTGGGCGAATTTATTTTCGAAACAGCCCGATTTAGTAAATACTAAAACTACAGTACTATCAGATTTCCCAGTTGATTTAACGCATCTAAAAGCCCAATTGCAAAAACAATTTAGCACGCTTTATGAAGTAGCGAATAAAACAGATGAATCTTTTCTTGGAGCTGTAAAAGCGCAGGAATCAAAACAAATTAAAGGATTAGAAAATCTGGAGAAACGTTTGCTGAAAGCACAAAAAAGAAAGTTATTCGATATTTTACAACGCATTACCGACTTGCAAAACGAGTTATTCCCGAACCAAAGTCTACAGGAACGACAAACTAATTTCTCTGAATTTTATTTGGAATATGGTGAAAATCTGATTCCAACATTGATTAAACAACTCAAACCATTGGATAATACATTTGATATTATTGTACTTTAATCAGATTACGCTCATTTGAATGCCGTATTTGTAAAAATAATCAATAAAAAAATACTAATTTTGCACAAAATTAAAAAAAAATTAAAAGATGGCTACTAATAGAACATTTACAATGATTAAGCCTGATGCTGTTGCTAACGGACACATCGGAAACATACTTGCAATGATTACAACTGCAGGTTTCAAAATCGTTTCTTTGAAATTAACACAATTAACTGTTGCTGATGCTCAGGCTTTTTACGAAGTACACGCTGCAAGACCATTTTACGGCGAATTAGTTGAATTCATGTCAAGAGGACCAATTGTTGCTGCAATTTTAGAAAAAGAGAATGCAGTTGAAGATTTCAGAACTTTAATTGGTGCTACAAATCCAGCTGAAGCTGCTGAAGGAACTATCCGTAAAGCATACGCAACTTCTATCGGAGAAAATGCAGTTCACGGTTCTGATAGCGATGAAAATGCAGCTATTGAAGGTGCGTTCCATTTTGCTGGAAGAGAGCAGTTCTAGTATTCAGTTTTCTGTCGCAAATTAAACTGAAAATAAAAATACAAAAAATCCCATTTCAAAATTGAAACGGGATTTTTTTTTACACAAATCTCCCGTCCTGAAATAACGATACACAAAATGTCCCGTCCTGAAATAGAGATACACAAAAAACCATCATTATGGAAGCAAATATAAATTATGTGAAGCGAAAAGAGATTATAATATATCTTTATTTATGCCTTAGTCTGATTGGGTTTTTCCATTAATATGTTCCCTTCAAACAAAATAAAGGAACAAAATTAAATCAAATTTAAATAATGGGAAAAAATAAATCGGAACAGAATTACTTCTGTTCCGATTTAGCTGTTTTAAATTGTAAATCTAGTCAAACTTTTAAAGGATAACTCATTTAAAAATTATCAGGACAACATATCTTTCAACAAATCTATTATCTATGAGTCTATTATCTTTTATCTCAAATAAACTTCTAAATAAATCTTATTCTTTGGCAGCCAAATACCTTTCGGCATCAAGAGCAGCCATACAACCAGTTCCGGCCGCAGTTATCGCCTGACGATACACATGATCAGCAGCATCTCCCGCTACGAAAACGCCTTCAACATTTGTTTTGGAAGTTCCAGGAGTATTGATAATATACCCTGTTTCGTCCAATGTAATAAAATCTTTAAAAATATCTGTGTTGGGTTTGTGTCCAATAGCTACGAAGAAGCCGGTAACAGGAATATCAAAAACTTCATTAGTATTTTTGTTTAAAGCCTTTACCCCAGTAACTACCTGCTCATCTCCTAATACTTCAACAGTATCGTGGTTCATTAATATGGTAATATTCTCTGTTTTCCGAACGCGCTCTTCCATGATTTTAGAAGCTCTAAATTTTTCGCTACGCACTAACATGGTTACTTTTTTACAAAGTTTGGACAAATAGTGTGCTTCTTCACAAGCTGAATCTCCTGCGCCTACGATTACTACTTCTTGATTTCTATAGAAAAAACCGTCGCAAACTGCACATGCCGAAACTCCGCCACCCATTTTTAAATAGTGCTGTTCTGATGGCATTCCCAAATATTTAGCTGTTGCTCCTGTAGAAATAATTACGGTTTCGCAATGCAATTCTATCGTATCATTGATCCAGACTCTATGGATCTCACCTGAAAAATCAACTTTAGTAGCCCAACCATCACGTACTTCAGTTCCAAAACGTTGTGCTTGTGCCTGCAACCCCACCATCATTTCTGGACCAGTTATCCCTTCAGGATTTCCAGGCCAATTTTCTACTTCGTTAGTTGTTGTCAGCTGACCTCCTGGCTGCATTCCTTGGTATAAAACAGGATTCATATTTGCTCTGGCAGCATAAATTGCTGCAGTATAACCTGCTGGACCAGAACCTATAATAAGACATTTAATTTTTTCGATTGTATCAGACATAGTAAGTGTGAATTATAATTTTTTAACAATGCAAAAATAAGTCATAATTGCTTTATTACAGAACCTGAAGCATCAGTTTTTATTATTCTGCAATAAAAAAATCCCTTCTGTTAATACAGAAAGGATCTTTAGTCGGGGTGGCAGGATTCGAACCTGCGGCCTCCTGCTCCCAAAGCAGGCGCGATAACCGAGCTACGCTACACCCCGAAAGCGGTGGCAAATATAGCACTATTTTCGGCTTCTGCAAAACTATTTCGGAAATAAGAAATAAATTTATTTTGCTCAGAAAACGGTATAAAAACAAAACTACAGATCATATTTAAATGTCAAGTCCCATATTCCAGATGGACGTGAAAAGCTTCCCAAAATACTCCTTTTTTTTGACACAAAAGAGCAACTGAATCACGGCTACAGAAAAAAAGAAGTAGTTCCAGTCCCGAACTATGGGGATTTCAACGTACCGCTAAAATAGCTTCAGAAAATCTATTCCATTCTAAAAATGGGAATGTGTCAAAAGACAAGGAATCAAGCTTTAACAAATGTTAACAAAATAGATTTTTAGAAACCATAAATAATTGTATTTTTACGGTTCAAAATTTAGAAAAATAAATGGGCAAAATCATCGCGATTGCTAATCAAAAAGGAGGAGTTGGAAAGACTACAACATCAGTTAATCTTGCTGCTTCATTGGGAGTTTTAGAAAAGAAAGTATTACTTATTGATGCTGATCCACAGGCAAATGCGTCATCAGGATTAGGAATTGATGTTGAATCTGTCGAAATAGGAACGTACCAAATTTTAGAGCATAGTCATACGCCAAAAGAGGCCATCATAAAATGTTCTGCCATAAATGTAGACGTGATTCCATCACATATCGATCTAGTCGCCATTGAAATCGAATTAGTCGACAAAGAAAACAGGGAATATATGCTTAAAAAAGCATTAGAAAGTGTCAAAGATGATTACGATTATATCATTATTGATTGTGCGCCATCGTTGGGATTACTTACCCTGAATGCTTTGACCGCTGCTGATTCCGTGATTATTCCTATTCAATGTGAGTATTTTGCACTGGAAGGTCTAGGAAAATTGCTGAACACCATAAAAAGTATCCAAAAAATTCACAATCCGGATTTAGACATCGAAGGATTGTTATTGACCATGTTTGACTCCCGTTTGCGTTTGTCAAACCAAGTAGTTGAAGAGGTTCAGAAACATTTTAACGACATGGTTTTTGAGACAATCATTCAGAGAAATGTAAAATTGAGTGAAGCACCAAGTTTTGGCGAAAGCATCATAAACTACGACGCTACAAGTAAAGGCGCAACCAATTACCTGCATCTGGCTCAAGAAGTTATAAAGAAAAACAGTAAATAGTTTTATGGCAAAAGCACTTAAAAAACAAGTCTTAGGAAGAGGATTATCGGCATTATTAAAAGATCCGGAAAACGATATAAAATCTGTTACCGATAAAAATGCTGATAAAGTCGTAGGAAATATTATAGAACTTGAAATCGAGGCGATTGAAATAAACCCGTTTCAACCAAGAAGCAATTTCAATGAGGAATCATTGCGAGAATTAGCAACATCTATCAAAGAATTAGGTGTAATTCAGCCCATTACCGTGCGTAAACTGGACTTCAATAAATACCAGTTAATTTCCGGGGAACGTCGTCTTCGCGCGTCGACTCTCGTGGGATTAAAAACAGTTCCTGCATATATTCGTATTGCAAATGACAACGAATCATTGGTTATGGCCTTGGTAGAAAACATCCAGCGTCACGATTTAGATCCAATTGAAATTGCACTTTCATATCAACGTTTGATTGACGAAATTCAATTGACTCAGGAACAAATGAGCGAGCGTGTAGGGAAAAAACGTTCTACAATTGCTAACTATTTGAGACTTTTAAAACTGGATCCGATAATCCAAACTGGAATCCGTGATGGTTTCATCAGTATGGGGCACGGCCGGGCTATCATCAATATTGAAGACCAAGATATTCAAACTGATATTTACCAAAAAATTGTCAGTCAAAATTTATCGGTTCGTGATACAGAAGCTTTGGTGAAAAACTATCAGGAAAGTTTAAAACCTAAACCTGCCGGAAAACCAAAAGCAGCTTCGTTTGAAATAGCGGATGCTCAAAAAAGCACTTTTACTAATTATTTTGGTACCAAAGTAGATGTAAAAGTAGCCGGGAACGGTAAAGGAAAAATTACTATTCCATTTCACTCTGAAGAAGACTTTAACAGAATCATAAAATTAATAAACGAATAGTGAACAAAATCATTTTCATCGTTCTATTCCTTTTTACAGTGGGAAATACTACTGTTTTTGCGCAAACGGAAACAGAAGCGGTTTTGGTCGCTGAAGACACTTTGAAATCAAATGACATTGATCCTTTGACACCTGCAAAAGCAGCTTTTTATTCCGCCGTTCTGCCGGGTTTGGGTCAGGCTTACAATAAAAAATACTGGAAAATACCGCTTGTATATGGAGCTTTAGGAACGAGTATTTATTTTTATGTTGACAATAATAAAAAATACCATCAATATAGAGACGCTTATAAAAGTAGACTGGAAGGTTCCGTTACTGACGATTTAGCTTTTCTGGACAACAACCGTTTGATTGCCGGACAGAAATTTTACCAACGCAACCGCGATTTATCCGCTTTAGTGACTTTAGCGTTTTACGCATTAAATATTCTTGATGCCAATGTGGATGCCGCTTTAATCCAGTTTAATGTAGATGAAAACTTGTCCATAAGACCTATTCTTTATCCGAATGATGTAACGTTAAAGACGAATGTAGGACTAACTTTTAATTATAGTTTCTAGCTCCAAAAATTAGTTGATAGGATTAGATAAATAAAACCATGCGATATGTCATTAATCAATAGAATTGGGAAGAAATATTTTTTTATTGGAACTACGATTTTATTACTAATCACCTTAGTAAATTATTCCGAAAATAAGACATTCGATTCAATCCGAATGAACACTTTCTTTTCAGGATTCATTGCCGGAGTTTTATTGGCATTACTAGCTGCAGGACTCTTTAATTATTCGAAATTTAAAAAATAAAAAAAATGAAAATTGCGCTTTTAGGATACGGAAAAATGGGCCAGGTAATTGAAAAAATTGCGCTGGAAAGAGGCCATGAAATCGTTTTGAAAAAAGATGGAAATACTACTTTTGATGGCCTTTCAACTGCTGATGTAGCAATTGATTTCAGTGTTCCAACTGCTGCAATGAGTAATATTTCAAGCTGTTTCCATGCAAATGTACCGGTAATTTCCGGCACCACAGGTTGGCTGGAACACTATGACGAAGTAGCGGCACTTTGCCATGAAAAAAAAGGAGCATTTATTTCCAGTTCTAACTTTAGTTTAGGGGTAAATATATTCTTTGAACTAAATGAATATTTGGCTAGAATCATGTCGAAATTTGACAGTTACAAAGTAGCCATGGAAGAAATTCACCATACACAAAAACTGGATGCACCAAGCGGCACTGCGATCTCATTGGCTAAAGGAATTATTGAAAATAGTTCGTACACTAATTGGACATTAGAAAAACCGGAAGCGGAGCAAATTCATATTGAAGCCAAAAGAATCGGGACTATTCCGGGAACTCATATCGTTAACTATAATTCATCCGTAGATGCAATAGAAATCAAGCATACTGCACACAATCGCGAAGGCTTTGCAGTTGGGGCGGTTATTGCTGCAGAATGGATTGTGGGGAAACAAGGTATTTTCACAATGAAAGACGTATTAGATTTAAAATAAAAATTATTCGCCTGTTTAAGAGCCACCGTTTCTTCTGAAACATACTTAAACTTTAAACTTTAAACAAAAAAAAACGATGACACTACTTCAATGGTTTGTATTTTTTCTGCTGGTACAGATAGTTCACTTTTTAGGAACTTGGAATTTATATGAAGCTGCCGGAAGAAAACGTTGGGAAGCTGCCATTCCAGTTTATAATGCAATTATTTTGATGAAAATAATTGGTCGTCCTACGTGGTGGACTATCTTATTATTTATTCCAATAATCAATTTAATTATCTTCCCAGTTATCTGGATTGAAACATTGAGAAGTTTTGGAAAAAGATCTGGATTAGATACTTTCTTAGGAATTATTACGCTAGGATTCTATATCTATTATGTAAACTACACCCAAAAATTAGAATATGGAGCTGACAGAAGTTCAAGCCCACAAAACAAGGCTGCTGACACGGTTAGCTCATTGCTTTTTGCAGTTGTTGTAGCGACAATCGTTCATACTTATTTCATTCAACCTTACACGATTCCGACTTCTTCGTTGGAAAAATCTCTATTAGTTGGTGACTTTTTATTTGTCAGCAAAATGAATTATGGCGCCAGAGTTCCCATGACAACTGTTGCTTTACCAATGGTTCACGACTCTATTCCTTTGACCAAAAGCAAATCGTATCTGACTTGGCCACAATTACCGTACATGAGATTGCCTGGAATTCAAAATATAAAACGTACTGATATCGTTGTTTTTAACTGGCCTGTTGATACCGTTTACAGATTTTTTGACACTTCAAAAAGACGCGCTTATAAACCAGTCGACAAAAAATCAAATTATGTAAAACGATGCGTGGGAATTCCCGGTGATAATTTATCCATAAAAGACGGTGTCGTTTACATCGATGGTAAAATACTACAATTACCGGAACGAGCTAAACCGCAATTCTCTTATAAAGTAGCAATAGATGGAAAAACCCCTATAGATTTTGAAACTCTATACAAAGAGCTAGACATCACAGATCCTTCAGGATTCATAAATGAAACTACAAAAGACACTATTTTCATGAGTGCCCTGACTGAAGCCGGAGCGGAAAGATTGAAAAACACACCTGGTGTAACTGCTGTAATCAGACAAATATCGAGAGATGTTGACAAGGCAAACTATGGAAAAGGAGTATTCCCGCATATCAATAAATGGAATAGTGATAATTATGGACCAGTTTACATTCCTGAACAAGGAAAAACAGTGGAGCTGAACAGCGAAACATTGCCATTTTACAAAACTATTATTGATGATTATGAAAATAACGATTTAAAAGTAAATGGTACAGAGATCCGAATAAATGGTAAAGTTGCCACTAGCTATACTTTTAAACAAAATTATTACTGGATGATGGGTGACAACCGTCACAACTCAGAAGACAGTCGGTATTGGGGATTTGTTCCTGAAAATCATATCGTCGGAAAACCTATTTTCATATGGTTGAGTATCGATCCAAACGGAAAAGGAATAAACAAAATTCGTTGGGACAGAGTTTTCACAACTGTAAGTGGTGAGGGTCAACCGCAATCATACTTCAAATTATTTCTACTTGGATTAATAATTTTCTTCGTCGGAGAATATTTTTGGAAAAAAAGAAAAAATAGAAAAAATTAGACAAAAGTCTTACAGTCGAAAGTCATAAAGCTGCATTTAATATAGCATTATGACTTTCGACTTTATGACTTTAAAAACTTTAGACAAAAATGAACATTCTCCTCCATCCCACTTATTTCCCATCAATCAGCCATTTTGCAGCAATGGCTCAGTCGGAAAACATTACGTTTGAGATAGAAGATAATTTTCAGAAACAAACAAACCGCAATCGCGCTTACATTTACAGTCCAAATGGCATTCAATTGTTAAATATTCCGGTAAAGCATTCGAAAGAAAGCCATCAAAAAACCAACGATATTAGAATTGAAACCGAATTTGATTGGCAAAAACAACATTTCAAATCACTGGAAGCAGCTTACAGAAGTTCTCCCTTTTTCGAGTTTTTCGAGGATGACCTGCGTCCTTTTTTTGAAAAAAAACATGAATTTTTATTGGATTTAAATTTTGAAGCTTTGGAAGTTGTGTCAAAATGTCTTCGAATGAAAATGAATTATACAACAACAACCGAATATTTTCATGAAGTTGATACTACTGTAATTACCGACTATAGAAGTTTAGTAAATGGGAAAAAAGACTTTTCAATATTTGAAAATTACACCCAAGTTTTTGACGACAAACATGGCTTCATAAACAATCTCAGTGTGTTGGATTTACTTTTTAATGAAGGAAAATATGCAATGGATTATTTAAGAAAACAGCAACTGATTATCGAATAACAATTCCATTCGAGTTATTCAAAAGATAATCGTGCCATGATAGGAAAATGATCCGAGTTTATAAAACGAGGGAAATGTTCAAAACTCTTGACTTTCATTTTTTCATCAGCAAAAATATAATCTATTCGAGCGGGATAATACCTAAACTTATAAGTTTCTCCAAAACCAATACCTGCCTCTTCAAAGCTATCTTTCATCTTACCTTTTATATTTCGGTATACGTAGGAAAACGCACTGTTGTTCATATCTCCACAAATAATTATAGGGTAAATACATTTCATTTTGTGCTCTTTGAACATCTCTGCTTGTTGCTGTTGCTGCTTGAACGCTTTACTGATTCTAATGAAAAGCATCTGTGATTTTTGTTGATTGATAGCATCTATATTTTCATCAATCTCATTTACATCCGGAGAAATTTTAATGGACTGTAAATGCATATTGTACACTCTGATAATATCTTTCCCTTTTTTGATATCTGCAAATACTACGTTATTGCTGGAATTAGGAAAAATAATATTCCCTTGGTTAATAATTGGAAATTTAGAAAAAATTGCCTGACCGGTTTTTATTTGGTTTCCATCTGTAAAAATATAGCGATGCGGATATACTTTTAAATCTATATTAGCCGACGAGGAGAATTCTTGCATACACAATATATCGGGATTTTTGTCATTTATGAAAGTGAGAATATCCGAAGGCACATCATCCCTGTCAATCCACCTGAATACATTTAACAACCGAACATTGTAACTCATTACGGTAAAATCTTTTTCTTCCTTAGAAAATTTAGGAGAAGAAAACTTATAGAACTTATTTATAAAAGTGATTCCGATCAGTAAAACCAATCCGGAAACAATCAATTGCTTTTTGAACTGCATTGCCCAATACACAAAAAAAAGCGCATTGAAGACAAAAAAAAGCGGCATGAAAAGTGTCAAAACAGATAAAAGGGGAAATGATTTTGGTGCTAAAAAAGGCAAAACATAGGCAATAAAAGTCACGAAGGTCAGCACTATATTGAAAAAAAACATTCCCTTATTAAACCATGAAAGATTTTTCATTTTCTATATTTTATTATTTTTACAAAAAGCCTACCGTTCACTTAAAAATTTATTTACCTGCTTTAAACAAGAATTCTTTTTCTTCTTTGGACAAACTATCGTACCCTGACTGACTAATTTTGTCTAAAATTTCATCAATTTGTTGTTGCGATTTATCCTTAGTAATTATTTTTGAAACGCTTCTTTCCAATGGTTTACTGTAGTTTTTATGCACTTTCTTGAATGGTGTTGACGTGTTTTTTTTGAATAAATTTTCAAAAAAATCTAATACACCAGAAACTATTTTACTTAAATCCGTTCCATTTTGAAGCAATTTAATAAAAATAAAGCCAAAAAATGCACCTGCAAGATGAGAAATATGTCCACCCATATTCTCCGAACGCAATTGCATCAAATCAACAATAATAATGACGGCAGTTATATGCCATAACTTAACATTTCCAATAATCAGTAAACGAAGATCCATCAATGGATAATACGTAGTTGTAGCGACTAAAATAGCCATAATAGCAGCAGAAGCGCCTACAATAGGAGCACTAATATTTAAAACATAAAACACCAGAATATAACTTATTCCTGCAAAAATGGCACTTAGTACATACAAGCCAAATAATTGCTTAGATGTAAAATACGTCATAAATAATCGCCCCGAAAAATTCAAAACAATCATATTAAAAACGATATGCATGATTCCGCTGTGAAAAAAAGAATACGAAAGCAATGACCACGGTTTCCAGAGCAAAAGCGCCGGATTAGAAGACAAACTTACATACTGAATATAATCGATAGTGATGCCCAACAACGATAAAAGTGCAAAGAGGAGCCACGGAAGCACAAACAAAGCTACGTTCCAAAATATTAGCCTGGCTACTATTCCTCCCGTTTTATAATGTAATTTCAGGTCGTCAATAATATTCATAATTCTATCGGGATTTAAGAGCTGCTATTTAAGTTGTACTACTTGTAAAAATATTACAATTTTAATTCCAACGGTTTTTATTGAACTGATTTTTTTTCCAATACCACATAATGATAAATCCAAACAAAGCGCCACCAACGTGGGCAAAATGGGCAATTCCACCACCTCCGAAAATTGATTTTCCAGAAATCCCTAAATACAAATCGACTAAAACTAAACCGGGTACAAAATATTTTGCTTTTATAGGTACAGGAATAAACATCAAGGCCAATTCAGCATTTGGAAACATAAAAGCAAATGCCACTATTATTCCATAAATAGCTCCAGACGCACCAACAGCAGTTCCAGCAAAGGCACTGGTAAAATTCTGAAAATCAGAAATGGATATAAATTGTTGCCATCTGGTATCAATTTTACCCTCATTCAAAAGTTGCAAAATATCTTGTTTTTCAAATCCATTAGAAACCAAAGTATTTAAACCATCTTGAAAATAGTAATAATTGACTCCGGTATGCAACAACGCCGCGCCGAAGCCACATGAAATATAGAAGAACAAAAATTTCTTACTTCCCCAAATTTGCTCTAAAGCAGATCCAAAAGAAAACAATGCAAACATATTGAAAAAAATATGCATAAAACTTCCATGCATAAACATGTGCGTTAACGGTTGCCACAATTGAAAATCTCGATTTTCAGGAAAATACAAAGCTAATATTTTATAGGCAGCATCACCTATTATCAAAGTACCTACAAAAAACAATACATTGATAATAATCAATTGTTTTACGGTTTCAGTTACATTTCTCATATTGCAAATTTTTTATCTAAATCTTCCACACGCATCGTGATGAAAGTGGGTTTATGAAAAGGGGAAACATTTGGATCTTTACAGGCAAAAAGTCCGTTGACCAAGTTTTCCTGCTCTTTTTCGGTTAAGTGCGTTCCTGTTTTCACGGCTAAACTTTTGGCCATCGATTTGGCAATCGTATCATTCTGACTGAAACTGCTTGCCGGTATTCCGTCATGTAAATCGCTTAACAATTGTTCTAAAACCAATGAAACTTCACTCTCCGTTACATTTACCGGAATTCCTGAAATAACGATATGATCTGTATTATTTTCTTCAAAAACAAATCCGGTGTTCATCAATGACAGCTGTAACTCCCCAATAAGTTCCATTTCGCTTGACGAAAAAAACAGGTTCAAAGGAAACAACAATTGCTGACTTGAAGCTTGTTGAACGGTCATATTTACCAAAAACTGTTCGTACAAAACACGTTGATGCGCGCGTTGCTGATCGACAATTACCATTCCTGATTTAATAGACGAAACGATGTATTTTTTATGTATTTGATAGGTCTTATGAACGGAATGCTCTACTTCTTCGTCATTGAACAAAGAGGAAGTCACTTCTTCATTCTCGAAAGTCATGTGTCCAATTTCATCCGTATCTTGTTTTAAACCTACATAAAGACTTTCCCAATTGGCTGTTGGTTCCGGTTTTCTATAACTGGAAAATTGTTTGCTGGGTTTATCTTCAGAGAATGGATTGAAAGTACCATCTACCTGAATTGTAGGCGTTTCTCCAGTTAAATCTTTGTAATGATACGGGGTGTCTAAATTAGAATCCCTATCGAAATCCAATACTGGAGCCACATTAAACTGTCCCAAACTATGTTTTATAGAAGCTCTCAAAATCGCATATAATGCATGCTCGTCATCAAATTTAATTTCTGTTTTGGTAGGATGAATATTGATATCAATTGTGTTTGGTGGCACTGATAAATATAAAAAATAACTCGGCTGTGCGCCGTCTTTCAGGATTCCGTCATAGGCAGCCATAACTGCATGATGTAAATAACCACTTTTTATAAAACGCTCATTGACAAAGAAAAACTGTTCTCCCCGACTTTTCTTGGCAAATTCTGGTTTGCTGACAAATCCCTGAATGGACACTATTTCTGTTTCTTCCTGAACCGGCACTAATTTTTCATTGGTTTTACCCGAAAAAATATTGACAATCCGTTGTCTCAAAGTAGATGGCGGCAAATTAAACATTTCACTGCCATTGTGGTAAAACGTAAAGTGAATATTGGAGTGCGCCAAAGCGACACGATGAAATTCATCAACAACATGACGGTATTCCACGGTATCCGACTTCAGGAAATTACGTCGCGCCGGAATATTAAAAAATAAGTTTTTAACTGCAAAAGAAGTTCCTTTTGGCAAAACTGCCACTTCTTGTGATATAAATTTGCTACCCTCAATGATGATATGGTTTCCCAGTTCCTCTTGATCTTGACGCGTTTTCATTTCTATATGCGCTATGGCAGCGATAGAAGCCAAAGCTTCACCACGAAACCCTTTGGTGTGCAATGAAAATAAATCTTCGGCTTGACGGATTTTCGAAGTGGCGTGTCGTTCAAAACACAGGCGCGCATCCGTTACGCTCATTCCTAAACCGTTGTCGATTACTTGTACCAACGCTTTTCCGGCATCTTTTATAATTAATTTGATATCTGTAGCTCTTGCATCAACCGCATTTTCGAGCAGTTCTTTGACCACTGAAGCTGGTCTTTGAACAACTTCTCCAGCAGCAATTTGATTGGCAACATGATCAGGAAGTAATTGAATTATACTCGACATTAAAAAATTTAGGTTTAAAGTTTAAGGTTTAAAGTTTTTTAAAACCAAGAGGTACAAATTTAATAAATTTCTATTGGGTTTTATTATTAATGTGCTTTAAAAAAACAAAAAATCATAACCTAAAAAAACCGTCAATTAGGACTTTTTAAAAACTGCTTTCAACCATCGTTAACTCGCAAATACAACTACGCAAACTAATAAATACGTTCTGAAAAATTATATAAAATTATATGTCAAAAAAAATAAAATTATAAATTAAAAAAATTTAAACACCTGAAATACAGTATTGTAAAATGTAAATTATGGAATGTTTTAACAAAATTCTATAATTGCTGTGCTTGTTTAAAACTTACATTTGTTAAAACAAACAAGTTAACAATTAAAAAAATCTATTATGAAAGCGACCAACGAAAAACAAGAAAAAGAAGAAGTAGCCTCTAAAAAAGGAGCTGTAAAAGCAAAACCAGATGCGGCACAAGGTTTAAGAGATTTTTTTGAAGATGGATTAAAAGATATTTTTTGGGCAGAACATGCCGTGGTGAAAGCCTTACCTAAAATGGCAAAAAATGCCACCTCTTCAAAACTGATACAGGCTTTTGAACATCACTTAAAAGAAACAGAAGAACATATTACTCGTTTAGAAAAAGTGTTTGAATCTTTAGGACTGAAAGCAGTTGGGAAAAAATGTGATGCAATGGATGGTTTACTAAAAGAAGCCGATGGGATTATGGCAGAAACTGAATTAGGAGTAGTACGAGATGCCGGAATAATTGCAGCTGCACAAAAAGTAGAACATTACGAGATAGCTACGTACGGTACGTTGAGAGCTTATGCTGTTACTTTAGGCGAAAGCAAAGTGGCTACTCTGCTGGATAAAACCCTTGAAGAAGAGAAAAAGGCTGATGTTACCTTAACAGAAATCGCTTTGGCTGAGATTAATATTGAAGCTGCAAATGCCGATGAAAAATAGGCTGATCAATAACTGATTTGTCATTTATAAAAACCTGTTTTTTCAGGTTTTTATAAATGTGTTTGTTTAAAACAGTATTGGTTTCGAATACAGAACGAAACTGCATAAAAAAACCTACTCCATTGGAATAGGTTTATATTATTAATCTAAAAAATAACAGGTAATGCTATTATTTATTCTTTTAATTCGAGAGGAGTTCCTTCATCTAACTGAACAGCACCCGAAGATAATAAATGTTGGTTGTCAATTTGATGTGACAACGAGGATTGTTGACGAATATAAGCCATTTTGATAGCGGCAATAGCAGCTTCGGTACCTTTATTTCCGTGAATTCCTCCACTTCTGTCAATGGATTGTTGCATTGTATTGTCAGTAAGTACACAAAATATAACTGGAATATCCGTTTGAACATTCAAATCTTTTATACCCTGCGTTACGCCTTCACATACAAAATCAAAATGTTTGGTTTGCCCTTGAATGACACATCCAATAACAATAACAGCATCAACATTTTGTGTTTGCAACATTTTTTTAGCGCCATAAATAAGCTCAAAGCTTCCTGGAACGTTCCAACGGATTATTTGTCCAGCTGGAACTTCGTTTTCTAACAGGGTTTTGAACGCACCATTAAAAAGACCTTCAGTTATATTCTCGTTCCACTCAGCAACTACAATTCCAAAACGAAAATTTTTCGCATTTGGAACAGTATTTTTGTCGTATTCGGATAAATTTTTATTTTCGGTAGCCATTTGATTTTAGAATTTTGATTTTAAAATTTTGATTTCAGATATTAAAGATAGCATTTTGAAATCAAAAGTCTACAATCTTAAATCACCAATCTTAAATCATTTTTTACTATTGTGCTAATCCTATCAAAACGTCAACTGAAGCAGCTTCTGGAGTAGCTTCATAATTTTCTTTGATATCAGTAAAATATTTTAATGCATCTGCCTTATTTCCTAGAGCCAGAGCAATTTTTCCAGCTTTCAACAAGAAACGCGGCGTTGTAAAATCATTTTTGTTTGATTCAGCAGCTTTTACATAATTTTCCAAAGCTTCCTTTGGTTGATTTTTTTGAGAATAAGCATCTCCAATCGCTCCTTTTGCCAAAGCTCCTAAAACAATATCATCTGATTTAAACTTGCTCAAATAATCAATTGCTTCTGTATATTTTCCTGTATTCAAATAGGCAATTCCAGCATAATAATTTGCTAAATTACCCGCATCAGTTCCCGAATATTCATCTGCTATTTTCAAGAATCCAAATTTCCCTTCTGAACCGTTTAAAGACAACTTATATAATGAATCACTTGCTACTCCATCCGTTGCTTTTTGAAAATTTTGTTGTGCAACGAACATTTCATTAGCGGCCTCATCTTGTTTTGGCGAAGCAATAAATCTTTGGTATGCTAAATATCCAATAGTTAATATCGCTGCAGCGGCAACTAATCCAATAATGATTTTTTGATTTTTGGCAACCCAGTCCTCCGTTATTGTAGCACTTTCATCTAATTTTGAAAAAACTTCAGCAGTTGTACTGTCTTTTTCGTCAATGATTACCGCTTCAACTCCTTCTTCTTTTACTTCTTTTTCTTTTGGTGCTTTATATCCTCTTTTATTGTAAGTAGCCATTTAAATTTAATTTAGTGAGTCGCAAAAATAAAATTTTTATTCAAACCCACACAAAAAATATGCTTTTATATTAAAAAAAAATATACTGCGGAATTCTTGGTTTCCAAAGACAAAATAATTCTCAGAGAAAAAACAGAAAAGAAGGTTTTATCGATATTTTTCAATAATTTGCACCCACTTTAAAAAACCCATTTAAAAACAGTAAAGTTCTCAATACCAGCAAGCCTTACCCATGTATTTAAAAAAGATTTCATTATTCAATTATAAGAATTTCTCAGAAGCAAATTTTGATTTCGACAGCAAAATAAATTGTTTTGTAGGCAAAAACGGAATTGGTAAAACAAATGTGCTGGATGCTATTTATCATTTATCATACGGAAAAAGCTATTTTAATCCGTTAGCGGTCCAAAATATTAAACACGGAGAGGAATTTTTTGTCATTGACGCTACATTTGATAAGAATGAACGAACGGAACAAATAGTCTGCAGTCTTAAAAAAGGCCAGAAGAAAATATTGAAACGCAACGGCAAAGCATACGATAAGTTTTCGGACCATATTGGATTTATTCCTTTGGTGATTATATCCCCAGCCGACAGAGATTTGATTGTGGAAGGCAGTGAAACCAGACGGAAATTTATGGACAGCGTCATTTCGCAACTGGATTTCCATTATTTGCAGCAACTTATTCAATACCAGAAAGTAATGAGCCAGCGCAACGCTTTATTAAAATATTTTGCATTGAACCATGTTTTTGATACCGATACGCTGTCTATCTATAATGAGCAACTCAACGGTTTTGGCAATTATATTTTTGAAAAAAGAAAAGAATTCATAGAACAATTCATTCCTATTTTCAACACGCACCATCAAGCCATAACAGGTTCGCAGGAAACTGTTCAGCTTGTGTATGAAAGTCATTTATTTGAGAAAGATTTACTAAGCCTTTTACAGGAAAACATTAATAAAGACCGCGCTTTACATTACACGAGTGTGGGAATTCATAAAGACGATTTAGCTTTTGATATTGATGAACATCCAATAAAGAAATTTGGCTCACAAGGCCAACAAAAATCCTATTTAATCGCTTTAAAACTAGCACAATTTGAATTTTTAAAAAAACAAAGCGGTGTGAAACCAATTCTGTTATTTGATGATATTTTTGACAAATTAGATGAAAGTCGGGTGGCCAAAATAATCGAAATGGTCAACAGTGATACTTTTGGACAACTATTCATTTCGGATACGCATCCGGAGCGTACTGAAGTTATTTTAAAATCGACGCATCAGAGCTATAAAATTTTCAACTTATAACTTTTATTTAATAGTTTTTATAGCGTTCAAAAATCGAAAAAAACTAATTTAGCCTATTCAAATTTAAATCAAATTACAATGAAATTCAGTTCAATATTTCTATTAATCATATCTTTTGCTTTTTTATCTTGTAATGGACAAGCATCAAAAGAAAGCCAAACTATCGATGCAAAAGCTTTTAGCGAAAAAATCGCAGCAACAACAAATCCACAAATTCTGGATGTACGAACGCCTGCGGAATTTTCGTCAGATCATATAGACAAGGCCGTCAACGTAGATTGGCTCGGAGACAGCTTTGTTGCGGGAACCGAAAAACTGGACAAAACAAAACCTGTTTATGTGTACTGCAAAAGCGGCGGAAGAAGTCAAAGTGCCGTTGCAAAACTGGAAGAACTTGGTTTTACAAATGTTTATCAATTACAGGGCGGTATTTTAAAATGGGACGCTGCAGGACTGTCTAAACCGAGCAACAAAATAATCGGAATGACTTTGCAGGACTACAATAAATTAGTAGACTCCGATAAAAAAGTATTGGTTAGTTTTTATGCTGAATGGTGTGCGCCTTGCAAAAAAATGACACCCTACATCACAAAAATGCAAACTGAACTAGCAGATAGTGTAACCATCATACGATTGGATGCCGACAAAAACAAAACTTTAATGACCGAAATGAAAATTAGTGAACTTCCTACAATATTATTGTATGAAAAAGCAGCAGTAAAATGGAGAAAATCCAGTTTCATTAGCGAAGGAGAATTAAGAGAACAAATACAATAGTACTAGATGCTTTCAAAAGAAACACTGCAATTTTTGGATGATTTAAAAGCCAATAACAACCGGGATTGGTTTTTAGAAAATAAAAAACGTTACGAAGCTTTCAAGAAAGATTACCAACAATTAGTTGCTGATTTACTGGATGCCATGAAACCGCTGGACCCATCGCTGGAAATGCTTGAAGTCAAAAATTGTACGTTTAGAATCAATCGCGACATTCGGTTTTCTAAGGACAAAACGCCGTACAAATCCCACTTAGGAATCTGGCTTTCGTCTGGTGCGAAAGGGCTGAATCGTTCCGGTTATTACATTCACTTAGAAAAAGACGCAAGTTTTATTGCTGGTGGATTGTATTGCCCAGAGTCCGAAGATTTAAAAAAAATGCGCAAAGAAATTGCCTATTTTCATGATGATCTCGAAGCTATTCTTGAGGAAAAAAATTTCAAAAGGGAATTTGGCGACTTTGATAGAAATGAAAAAGATACTTTAAAAAACCCACCAAGAGGCTATGACAAAGAACATCCGGCGATAGAATTATTAAAATTAAAGAGCTTTGAGTCTTCTCAGAAAATTGAGTTCTCAGCTGCTGCAAAAAAAGATTTTGTTGGTGTAATGAGCCAAAAACTGATTGCGCTAAAACCATTGAACGATTTCATCAATCGCGCCTTAACGTCGGAATAATTAAAATGAAAAAAAAGAAAATACTTTTTCTTGGAGAATCCTATAGAGCCGATGCCATCACTTGGATGAACGGACTCAGGGAATTTGGCAATTTCGAAATCATCACTTGGGAATTAAAAACGCCCAGCGATTGTTTTAGGAAACGAATTTTAAGGATTTTCGAATTTGAATTTGCTATTTTCAAAATCAAAAAACTAATCCAGCTGCATAAACCGGATATGGTTATTGCGGAACGAACTACCAGTTATGGCTTTCTTGCTGCATTGTCCGGAGTAAAACCTGTAGCAATTGCGCAACAAGGCCGAACAGATTTGTGGCCGGAAAAATCTATTTCACTTCCGTTAAAAAAAATAATTCAGTATTACGCTTTCAAAAAAGCCGATTTAATTCATGCTTGGGGACCCGTGATGACTATATCTATGCTGCAGGCTAAAGTTGACATGAGTAAGGTCTTGGTATTACCAAAGGGAATTGATTTGGCACAATTTGGCAATCAAAACACTGCCAATCCTGAAAAAATTTGCGCTATCGTCACCCGCTCTTTGATGCCGGAATACCGCCACGCTACTATTTTAAAGGCATTTGCTATTTTAAACCAAAAAGGGATAGATTTCGTCCTTAAAATTGTAGGAGAAGGAACGCAACTTGAAAAATTGAAAAATTTAGCAAAACATTTAGGTATCGAAAATAAAGTCAATTTTACCGGAAGAATTCTGAATACGGAATTGCCAAAGCTATTGCAAGAATCTAATATTTACATCAGTATGCCCATAACAGAAGGCGTTTCGGCATCCTTATTTGAAGCGATGGCTACAAATTGTTATCCAATAGTGAGTGACATTACAGGAAATCAAAGTTGGATTGAGCATCGAAAAAACGGTCAATTAGTTACCGTTGACGATTCTGAAAAGCTTGCCGAGGAATTAATTTGGGCTTTTGAAAATAGAGATCACAGGGCACAAGCCGTTTCTAACAACAGGACATTTGTTGTAAAAAATGCTGACTACATTACAAATATGAAGATTATTGCCCAAAAATACCACGAATTAATTAACTCAAATCACTCCAATTAATTATGTGTGGAATTAATGGAATCTTGCATTTACAATCTCAAAAAAAAGTAGACGAACGCAATCTTGTAAAAATGCGGGATTCTCTGGAACATCGCGGCCCGGATGACAAAGGATTATTTATAGCAAGTAATATTGGTTTAGGACACCGAAGACTTTCAATTCTGGATGTTTCTTTAGCCGGACACCAACCTTTCTTTTCAGAGGACGGAAGATACATTATGGTTTACAATGGCGAAATCTATAATTATAAAGAATTTTACCCTGAGTTGAAAAGCAGCGGTTTTGACATCAAAACTACTTCGGATACGGAGGTTTTAATGAAATTATTTGAATTGCACGGCTTAAAAATGCTCGGCCGCCTCAATGGAATGTTTGCTTTTGCTATTTGGGATAAATTAGAAAAAAAGCTGACTCTTGTTCGAGACAGAATGGGCGTTAAACCGCTATATTATTCTTTTTATAACGAAACATTTTATTTTGCATCGGAGCAAAAAGCACTTTTCACGGCCGGAGTTCCGCTTAAAATGGCGCAAGACGGACTGGAAGAATATATTTTTAACCGATTTGTAGCCGGCGAAAACACATTGTACCAGAACATAAAAAAAGTGTTGCCTGGACATATTATGACCATTCATGAAGGTGGAAAAACCACTAACCAAAAATGGTGGGATTTAAAAAAGGAAATTCAAAATCAGCCTAAAATAAAAAATCCTATTGAATGGTTTCGGGAAACCTTTGATGATTCTGTTAAAACGCGAATGGTGAGCGACGTTCCTGTCGGTGTACTATTAAGCGGCGGACTGGATTCTTCCTCGGTTTTAGCGTCATTGCACCATCAAAAATACAAAGACATCCAGACGTTCAATATGGGTTTCAAAGAAAAGGAACACAACGAAGCGCACTTAGCAAAAATGATGGCCGAGAAGTTCAATTATGGATTTCACACAATGCAATTAGAAAATAAAAATCTTTATGATCAATTAATCAGTTCAACTTATTTTCAGGATGAACCCATTATGCATTTAAGCGAACCACATATTTTAGCAGTAGCACAAATGGCAAAACCTGCCGTAAAAGTATTGCTGTCGGGTGAAGGCGCCGATGAATTAATGGGCGGTTATGTACGCTACAAAGCTTTGAAATATCCGTCTTTGTTAAATTCAATTGCGACCATCAGCAACATCGAATTATTTTCTAAAACACCGAGGTATGAAAAGCTGCGTCGTTACGCTCAAATCAGTAAAAAATCTGATTTGGTTATTTACAATGGCTCGAATATTTACCCTAATGATATTGCAAAAACTTTTGGCATAAATACACCTCCAACAAACGAATATAGGAGAAAAATCTACGAAGAAGCAAAATCATTGTATCCTGATAATTTACGCAGACAAGCACTTTATTTTGACCAACATACCTATTTATGCTCGCTGCTGGATAGAAACGATCGTTGTACAATGGGCGCATCCATTGAGTGTAGAGAACCATTTCTGGACCCGAGATTAATTATTGGGCTAGGATCATTGGATGACAAGTGGCTCTTCTCAGGAAAAAAATGGAAATTCATTCTGAAAAAAGCAATGGAAGAACGTTTACCAAATGAAATTCTGAATTTTAGAAAAGTAGGTTTGAGTGCGCCTTGGGGCGATTACATTACAAAAAGCCCGGCTTTTAAAGACGAATTAGACTCTTTTTCAAAAAGTGATCTATTTCAAATCCCTTATTTCGAACACATTAATATCCAGAAATTATTACTGAATTTACAAAAAGGCGATACTAGAATGACTCCTTATATTATGCCATTGTTTATGATGCATATCTGGATGAAAACGTATGCAACTAAATTTTAATTCTTACTTTTGATGCATAATTCAACAATACAAAACGCACTTTCTTTTATGGAAATACAGCATAATTTCTCTTTAAAAAAATACAATACATTTGGTATTGAAGCCAAAGCAAAACAGTTTGTCGCAGTACATTCTGTGCAGGAATTAAAAAATGTTTTAGAAGAAAATAAAACCATCCAAAAATTTATTTTAGGCGGTGGAAGCAATATGCTTTTTACAAAGGACATTGATGCGCTAGTAATTCATATCGATTTAAAAGGCAAGAAAATTATAAAAGAAAACGACGATTTTGTCTGGGTCGAATGTCAAGCTGGAGAGAGCTGGCATGAATTTGTGCTTTGGACCATCAACCAAAATTTTGGAGCACTGGAGAATATGTCACTTATTCCGGGAAATATTGGAACTACGCCAGTCCAAAACATTGGAGCGTATGGAACCGAAATAAAAGACACTTTTGTTTCCTGTGAGGCAATGACAATAGCAAGTCAGGAAATGAAAACGTTTACGAAGGAAGAATGTCATTTTGGGTACCGAGAAAGCATTTTTAAAAACAAAGTAAAAAACCAATATATTATTACATCAGTTGTCTTTAAATTGACAAAAACGAACCATAAAATTAATACTTCTTACGGAGATATTTCGGCTGAATTAGCCAGAAACAACATCACTAATCCTACTTTAAAGGATGTTAGTAACGCCGTAATTACTATTCGGAAAAGCAAATTACCCGATCCAAAACAGTTGGGTAACAGCGGTAGTTTCTTTAAAAACCCAATTCTCCTGAAATCAGATTTCCAAAAAATTCATCAACAATTTCCTGAAATGAAATATTTTGACATTTCAGAAACCGAAGTAAAAGTTCCCGCTGGCTGGCTAATTGAACAAGCTGGTTTCAAAGGAAAACGTTTTGGAGATGCCGGAATCCATAAAAACCAAGCTTTGGTTTTAGTGAATTACGGTAATGCAACCGGTCAGGAAATTTTGAATGTTTCTAAAGATATTCAGCACACTATTTTTAAAATGTTTGGAATTCATATTGAAGCCGAAGTTAATGTGATATAGATTTCAGCTTGCAGTGTTCCGTCGCAGTGTTCAGCTCTACAAAAATCGGAATTTTTTATGGATTTCAGATTATTAATACCAAAATAGCATTTCAAAACTGCTAAATCCTAATTCTTAAAGTAAAAATGTACACTCCAGAAATCTACAAAAACGAGAATCAAGAAGAAATAAAAAAATTTCTGCAAGAGAATAGTTTTGGTATTCTCATCAATCAAACCAATGGGAAATTGTGCGCAACACATATTCCTTTGGAACTGGAGACCAATAATGAAGGCAAGGACATTTTATGCGGGCACATTTCTAAAGAAAACCCACAATGGATTGGTTTTACAGACAACGACCAAATTCTAGCTGTATTTTCCGGACCTCACAGTTATATTTCTTCTTCTTGGTACGATCACGAAAATGTTCCAACATGGAACTATGTTGCGGTTCATGTGTATGGAAAAATCAAAATTATTGAAGGAGAAGCCGTCATCGAATCCTTAAAAAAGCTAGTTGATAAGTCCGAAAAAAAATCTGAAAATCCGGTTCGTGTAGAAAATTTATCTACGAAAACCATGATGCAATCTCGTGGAATTGTAGCATTTGAAATTGAAATTACTGAAATCCAAGCCACAAGAAAATTGTCTCAAAACAGAGACAAAAAAAATCATCAAAACATTATATCCGAGTTAGAGAAAGCGAACACGAATCAGTCCATCGCTATCGCAAATGAGATGAAGAAATGCCCAATATAATTTCTTTCGAAATTCACGAATTGTATTTAACAATTTAGAATTCAATTCATACCTTTGCACTCTCCCGTTTCGAGGCCTCGGCATCGATATTAAAAACTCATAAAACTCAAATGCTTAGACTAATTCTTTACTTTTTTATTTTTATTGTTGTCATTCAAATTTCGTATTATTTAGGTGTTTTTCGAAAATTTGCTTTCGCTGACGCGCAGAAAATTACACCTAAAAGAATCCCGATTACGGTAATTGTTTGTGCCAAAAACGAAGAAGAAAATGTCGCAAATTTTATTCCCCTACTTGCGGAACAAAACTATCCTGATTTTGAAATTGTACTGATTGATGATGCGTCAAGTGATCGTACTTTGGATATTTTTGAAGGTTTTGAAAAGCAATATCCTAATGTTCGTTTGGTAAAAGTCGAGAACAATGAAGCCTTTTGGGGAAACAAAAAATATGCTTTGACATTGGGAATAAAAGCGGCCAGAAAAGAGTACTTATTGTTCACGGATGCTGATTGTTACCCCACTTCAAAAGAATGGATAACAGCAATGAGTTCTCAATTTACCATGCAAAAAACAATTGTTTTGGGTTATGGTAAATATGAAAAAATTCCTAATTCATTTCTGAATAAAATAATTCGTTTTGAAACTTTATTGACCGCAATTCAATATTTTTCATGGGCAAAAATTGGACATCCTTACATGGGCGTCGGAAGAAATTTAGCCTACAAAAAAGAAGAATTTTTCAATGTAAATGGATTCATTGAACACATGCAGATTCGTTCTGGCGATGATGATTTATTTGTAAACCAAGCTGCAAAAGCTAAAAACACTACTATTGCCTATACACTCGAAAGTTTTACGCTTTCTAAACCAAAAACTACTTATAAAGACTGGTTGACCCAAAAGAGAAGGCATATTGCGACGGCAAATTATTATAAACCATTCGATAAATTACAATTGGGAGCATTCTATTGTTCGCAATTACTATTCATTTTATTGCCCATTATCCTGTTGGCTTTTCAATTTCAATGGATATTAGTTTTAAGTTTAATAGCATTGCGTTATCTTGTGGCATGGATTGTGGTAGGTTTTTCAGCAGGTAAACTTAAAGAAAATGACATTAAATTCTGGTTTCCTGTCGTCGAGGTAGTACTTATCTTCACACAAATCAATATTTTTATAACAAATATATTCTCAAAACCAATACATTGGAAATAAACAAACAAATAGAAAAAGCAAAACAAGGCGATCAGGTTGCCTTCACTTTTCTATTGAATTATTATTGGAATGAAGTGTATGGTTTTATGCTGAAACGTACCGAAAACGAAACCAATGCAGAGGATGTTACTATAGAAACTTTCTCGAAAGCATTTGATAAAATAGCTTCTTACAACTCGGAATTCCAATTTAACACTTGGCTTATTGCTATTGCAAAAAATGTATACATTGATTTATTGCGAAAAAAGAAATCAAGTCTTTTTGTAGAAATTACTGATGAAGAAGACCAGCAAGCCTACAATATTGCTGACACTACTCCATCTGCAGAAGATGAATTGATTACTGAACAAAACCTTTCCCGGTTATTGCAATTCATCAAAGAATTGAAACCACATTATCAAGAAGTGATTCAGTTGCGCTATTTTCAGGAAATGAGTTACCAGGAAATTGCCAATAAAATTGGTGAACCATTGAGTAATGTAAAGATTAAATTGCTTCGCGCCAAAAAACTTCTGGCAGAAATTATTCAGAACAAAAGGTAGTTTTCTTTTTATAAAATAGCATCGATTTTTAATCCTTTAAAAATAAAAAAAGTGATCTAAATTAATTTTAGACCACTTGATTAAAATCAAAAGCGAATACCGATTACTAAAAAATTACCTTATAACTCTTTCCGGATAATCCGTAATAATTCCGCTTACTTTAAGTCCTTGTAAATTCTTAATATCCGCAAGTTCATTCACCGTCCAAGGATAGATTTTAAAATTATTCGCTTTCATTATCGCTACATTTTCAGCCGTTAAAGTTTTAAAATATGGGTTTATTGCCTGCGCATTTAGCTCTTTTCCAGTTTTTATAATAGTCTCTATAGGATCTTTGTACGTAAGCAACCCAATAGCTATTTCATTACTTAGAGACCTCATTTTTTGCAATTCTCCTATTCGAAAACTAGAAATAAAGAAATCTTTATTTCTCCATCCTTTTTTCTTATATTCTTCTATAATTCTGTACGTATCCGTTGCGGTATTAGTTCCTTTCAACTCAATATTAAGCACTACTCTTTTATCAATGGTCTCAATAACTTCTTGTAAAGTTGGGATTTGATGTTTTCCAGCAACCAAAACTTTTCTCAATTCATTGAAAGTGTATTCTTCAATTTTACCTTTTGCGTTTGTGATTCGATCCAAATCATCATCATGAAAAACAACCATTTCTCCCGTTTTTATTTTAAAAACATCTATTTCTAACATATCCGCTTTTAACTCTATTCCTTTTTCTATTGATGCCAATGTATTCTCTGTGGCATGCCCCATTGCTCCTCTGTGACCACAAACAACAAATTTATTTGAAGTGCAATTTGAAAATAATAGGACTACTGATGATGCCAATAATAGTTTAGTGAATTTCATAATTTTCATTTAAGTTTTTATAGTAAAAATAGATTATGCGGCAGTCTCAAATATTAAGGAAGGATTAAATTAAGACTATTTTATTTAAACAAATTCAATGATTTCAGTATTCAAATTGTTAACAAAATCGCAAAAAAAGGTTCTTTTTAACCTCTTTTTTAGATTTCATTAACATAAAAGTATTCTAGTATTATTGTTAAAGTAACGACCATTTTTCAATTAGTCGATTCCTTTGTCAGCACTAAAAAACAAAAAAATAGTATTCATGAAACAACTCAAATTATTTTTATTTACGATTGTGCTGACAGTATTTGTCGGCAATAAAAATTTTGCGCAAACTACTCAAGCGTCCATATCAGGTATCGTTTTAGGCAGTAATTCAGAACCTATAAAAGATGCAATGGTTCAAATTCGGAATGAGTCAACTGGATTTAAAACCAACTCCTTGTCTAATTTCAAAGGCGCTTTTACCTTCAAAGAATTACCGTTAGGCGGACCTTATACTATTAGCGTTACAGCTTTAGGTCACGGAGAACAAAAGCGCTCCGGCTACACTTTAAATCAAGGTGATTTAATAAATATTGAAATGGTAATGCAAAACGACATGCAAAATTTAGAAGTTGTCGAAGTTGTAGGAAGAGGTTTAAAAAATAAAACAGGAAACTTAGGAGCAGCGACGGCAGTAACCGCAAAACTGATTAATGCGTTACCGGTAAACGGAAGAAATTTTACCAGCTTAATGGATTTATCGCCTTTGAGCAGAGGTGGAAATATTTCAGGGCAATTAGCTTCTTCCACTAATTACACGCTGGACGGAATGAATGCTAAAAACCCAACTTCGGCAGGATCTACAACAAGTCGAAGTGGTGCTCCTTACTCCATATCGATTGAAGCCGTAAGAGAATTCAAGGTCGTTACCAATCAATATGATGTAGGCTACGGTCGAAGTGGCGGTGGAACAGTAAGTGCTGTGACTAAATCAGGGACAAATGATTTTACAGGAAGTATGTTTGCTTATAATCGTGCAGACTGGCTGTCAAGCCCGTACGATATTAGAGGAAACAGACGTCAAAATGATTTTTCTACGTCACAATATGGTTTCACTTTTGGCGGACCAATCATAAAAGATAAATTGCATTTTTTTGTAGCGTGGGACCACCAACAAGATTCCCGTCCATTAATTATAGCTGATGTTCAATCCGCAGAAGACGAATTACGTTTTAATGTTACAAGAGCCACATTAGATAATTTTGTAACTATTGCCCGCAATAAATATGGCGTTTCTAACACTCCACAATATGGAACTTTTGACAAAAAACGTAATTCTGATGCCGCTTTTGCTCGTATCGATTGGCAAATTGACAGTAATAATTTATTGACGGTACGTAATAACTTTACCTATGATAATAATAAACTAGGCTTACAAGATAATACGACCATCAATTTATATGAATCATATGGCGACGATTTTAATGTTGACAACAGTATTTTAGCTTCTTTACGAACAAAAGTAAATTCCAGAGTTACAAATGAACTAAAAGTGCAACATTTATATACTTTTCAAGACAGTAATCCAGGAGATCAATTGCCTTCGTTCAATATTCCACGTGCTGTTGTAGAAAATGTTGCTTCAACTATTAATGGAGCAGTAAGAACTTCGAATATCCAAATTGGCGGACACCGGTTTGCCCAAGAAAAATTCACCAATAATGTTTTTCAAATTGTAGATAATTTATACTTTAACACGGATAAAGTTAAATATACTTTTGGTTTTGATTTAATGCAAACCAATTCAAAATCTTTATATGGTAGCGAAGTAAATGGTCGTTTCCATTTTAATAGTGTTGCTAATTTTATCAACTTAACACCTTATCGATATTATAGAGAAGTACCATTAGTAGCTGATCCTACCGTAACTTCAAATATATTAAACGCCGGAATTTATGGTCAGCTACAAACTAAAATTGCATTGGGATTAGACCTAACTTTAGGATTGCGATTTGATTATGCTAAATACCCGACGGCAACATTCAATCAATTGGTTTTTGATGAATTAGGCATTCGTACTGATAACAAACTTCAGTCAGCTATTCTTCAACCGCGAGTGCAATTATCTTGGGATGTGAATGAAGGCCACAAAGATTATGTTCGTTTAGGAGCTGGAATTTTTGCTTCCGATTTAAATAACTATGCGGTCATCAATAATTTATATTTTGATGGAAATCACACCGCTACTGTCGATGTACGATCTCCAAATGTTCCGATGCCAAATTTCATTAATTATCGAAATAATTATGCCAGTATTCCCACTTTGGATGCGTTTCAATTACCAACTATTAATTTCACAGGAACAAATGCTAAAGTACCGGTAGTCTATAAAGCAAATATATCGTACTCCCATTTCTTCACTGATAAATTAAAAGCAGGAATAGCAGGATATGCAACTTTAGGACGCAATAACTATGTTTATGTAGACCGAAATATGGTAGCAGATCCATTTTTTACTTTGGGCAATGAAGGAAATCGTGGTGTATATGTTCCTGCAAGTTCAATTCCGGCAAATGGCGCGGGAGACTGGATGCAAGGACGTATCAGCAAGAAATTAGGACGTGTTTTAGAATTAAACAGCGAAGGTAAAGTCAATCAATTTGCACTGGTTGTAGATGCTACTTACCGTTATTTTAAAGATGGGGAAATTTCTGCGAGCTACACCTTGAATGACACAAAAGACAATACTTCATATAACGGAAACGTTGCCAACACAGCAACTTTAGTTTTACCGGTAAAAGATGATCCAAGAGACTTGAGCAAAATGAGTTATTCAGATAATCATTTTCGACATAAAGTAGTGTTTTACGGAACATTACCTACTTTTTATGGTTTCAATGTTGGTGTTCGTTATTCTGGCATCGGTGGCACTCGCTACAGCTTACTTTCAGGAGGAAATACAAATGCCGATTTTGTCGCTGCTTCAAATGACTTAGCGTATATTTTTGACATCAATGATCCAGCGGTTCCTCAGAATATAAAAACGGGATTAGAAACCATTCTTGACAACCCTGATGCAAGTCAAAGTTTGAAAGAATATATCAATAAATACTCTGGAAAATTAGCCGAAAGGAATGGCGGTGTAAATGAGTTTTATGGCCTTGTTGATGTCAGAATCAGCAAAAAGATTGCATTAGACAAAAAACAATTTCTGGAATTTACAGCTGATATATTTAATGTTGCCAATTTATTTAATAAAGAACGGGGTGTAAATAAATCTCTGGGAAGTCAATCATTATATGCTTTAGGCACACCAGCATCGGGAACAACAGCTGCAGTTCCCGGATTTGACAGCGCTAAACAACAATTTAATTACAGAGTAAACAATGCAGGACTTCCTTCGCTTTCAGGAAATCCATTTCAAATACAAATTGGATTTAAATATGCTTTTTAAATCTTAAAAATAAATTATTTTAAACCCAATAAAGCGCATTCATTAATTTGAATGCGTTTTTTTATGAATACACAACTCTAAGATTGATTAATACAATAATTAAATAGAATAAAAGTTAAATTAATAAATATAATTTAACTAAAATCAAAAATAATTACTAAATTTATATACTAATACTTTTATTTTGCACGTTACCAATAAAAACTCTTCGCTTATGATTTAATTGTACTTAACCTCTAAAACCATAAATTATGTCAAAACTAAGCATTTACGAAACAGGCTGGATTAATCTTGTTTTTCAAGACAGAAACAAAGAATATGGTGCATATCAGTTGCGCCAAGAAAGTACTAAAACGGCATTAACGGCACTTTTTACCGGTGTGTTATTTGTCTTCGGAGTTTTAAGTATTCCTGTCGTCAGTAACTATCTTAATCCTGGTAAAACTGATACGATAGGCATTCCCGAATTTACAAATATCACAGTGCGACTTACTGACATAATTCCAAATCAGCTAGAGCAAAAAAAATCTCTTCCTGCCGTAAAAACTAAAACTATTGATGCTCCCGCAAAAAGCGCCAAACTGGTAAACCCTGTGATCGTTAAGTCTTCACAAGCCAATCAGGACATTGCAAAAATTACCGATAATACGACGGTAACAAATACAACTACAAAAGGAACAGGAATTGTAGGAGTCAATCCAACTTCATCGTCAGGAACAGAAACGGAAATCACATCAGTTGTTGATACAGGCAATACCATCATCAATAGCGTTGCATTAGATAAACTACCAGAATTTCCCGGCGGAATTAATAAGTTTTACAATTATGTTGGAAATAATTTTGAAGAACAAGAAATAGATGGCAGTGGTTCGATTCGAGTGTATGTTTCTTTTGTAATTGAAAGAGACGGAAGCATGACGGATATTCAGGTAAAAAGAGATCCTGGCTATGGTTTAGGAAAAGAGGCCGTCCGAGTTCTAAAATCCATTAAAACGAAATGGGTACCCGGAATGATTGCTGGAAAACCAGTGCGGACCGCCTATAATCTCCCGATTACAGTAGAGATGAATTAAAAAAAAGAAAAGCTTCAAGTAATTTTGAAGCTTTTCTTTTTTTAACCTTTTTATTTTTTTTACATTCTATCCTAAAACAATAAAAAGTCCGAACTCCTGATTGCAGCGGCATCCTGCGCTGTCATTGTGAGGAACGTCGCAATCAGCGTGAATCTAGCGGAAAACAGGACGACTATTCCCTAAGAACAAGTACATATTGTGCTCCTAAAGCATCCGTTTCTCTTTATTCAAATAAATAAATAAAGGAATCCACAAACAAGCAACTTTCCTTATCTTTGTGCTCTGAAAATTGATATATGGAAACTGTTTTAGAAAATACTTTACTTACAGGAATTCGGGGCGGAGCGGAACTGAGCGTCGCTAAACCAAAATGGTTGAAGGTAAAGCTCCCAATAGGCAAAAAATATACAGAGCTTCGCGGCTTAGTAGATAAATATAGTTTAAACACGATTTGTACTTCTGGAAGTTGCCCGAACATGGGTGAATGCTGGGGTGAAGGAACAGCGACATTCATGATTTTGGGAAATGTGTGTACGCGTTCTTGCGGTTTTTGTGGTGTAAAAACCGGAAGACCGGAAACCGTAGATTGGGATGAACCGGAAAAAGTGGCGCGTTCTATCAAAATTATGAATATCAAACATGCCGTAATCACAAGCGTTGACAGAGATGATTTGAAAGATGGTGGTTCTATCATTTGGATTGAAACCGTAAAAGCCATTCGCAGAATGAACCCAAATACGACACTGGAAACGTTGATTCCTGATTTTCAAGGCATCGAAAGAAACATTGATCGAATCGTGGAAGCAAATCCGGAAGTGGTTTCGCATAATGTGGAAACAGTTCGGAGATTGACACGTGAAGTACGAATTCAGGCGAAATACGACCGAAGTTTAGAAGTGTTACGTTACTTGAAAGAAAAAGGAATCAACAGAACTAAGTCGGGAATTATGCTTGGTCTTGGCGAACAAGAAGAAGAAGTGTACCAAACAATGCGTGATTTGCGTGACGTTAATGTCGATATCGTTACTATTGGTCAGTACTTGCAACCCAGTAAAAAACACTTGCCGGTAAAAGAGTTTATAACACCAGAACAATTTGCAAAATACGAGCAATTTGGTCTAGAATTGGGTTTCCGCCATGTAGAAAGCGGACCTTTAGTTCGTTCGTCTTACAAAGCACAAAAACATATATTGTAGTCGAATCTCGTAAAGTCATAAAGTCGAAAGGCTTGGTATTTTGACTTTTTGACTTTCTGACTTTAAGACTTTAAGACTTATGATAAGAATTGCAATAAATGGTTTTGGAAGAATTGGTAGAAATTTATTCCGATTACTTTTAAACCATCCTTTAATAGAAGTGATAGCCATAAATGATATCGCCGACAAAAAAACAATGGCCCATTTAATAAAATACGATAGTATACACGGTGTTTTACCTTTTGCAGTTAGCGATGATGAGAAAGGAATATTGGTTGATGGAAAACATTTTTTGTTTTTTCATGAAAAAAATATTACAAATCTGGATTGGAAAAGTCTAGACATTGATTACGTTGTGGAATCTACCGGGAAGTACAAAACTTTTGAAGAACTCAATTCCCATATTATTGCTGGTGCCAAAAAAGTAATTCTCTCCGCACCATCAGAAGTTGACACCATAAAAACGGTGGTACTCGGTGTAAATGACTTTATACTTGACGGTACGGAAACTATTATTTCAAATGCCAGCTGCACGACGAATAATGCCGCACCAATGATTAAAGTAATCAGTGAACTTTGCGGTATAGAACAAGCGTATATCACCACGATTCACTCTTACACGACGGACCAAAGTTTACATGATCAACCGCACAAAGACTTACGCAGGGCACGCGGTGCAAGTCAGTCCATTGTTCCTACAACCACTGGAGCGGCAAAAGCATTGACGAAAATATTTCCGAAATTTGAAGGAAAAATCGGCGGTTGCGGTATTCGTGTTCCCGTGCCTGATGGATCCTTGACTGATATTACTTTTAATGTGAAACGTGCCGTTACCATAAATGAAATAAACGCGGCTTTTAAATCGGCAGCACAAACTACTTTAAAAGGCATTTTAGATTACACTGAAGACCCTATTGTTTCCGTTGATGTAATTGGCAATAAAAATTCATGTATATTTGATGCACAACTTACTTCTGTTATCGATAAAATGGTAAAAGTGGTGGGATGGTACGACAATGAGATAGGATATTCCTCACGAATAATTGATTTAATTCTTTTGACTAATATGAAAAACAAGTAATAAAAAAATCGGCTACGAATGAAATATTTTTTCGTTTATGTACTTTTTTTAAACACGCTACTGTTCGCTCAACCCAATGAGAAAACAGATAGCACCGCTTATTACAGCAGCTTGAGCAACTCATACGTTCAAGATAATGATTATAAAAATGCTTTACTAAATACGCAGAAGGCAATACTATATTCAGAAAAAAATAAAAACATCAAGGACCAAGCCTATCAAAATTTTTATCTTGGAAAACTTTACATTGATTTAAGAAAATATAACGATGCAGTTGAATCGTTATTAAAAAGCTCTGAATTATATGCCAACTTAGACCCTAGCTCAGATCAAGCTAACATGTATTACCATCTTGGCTTGAGCTTTATGGCAACAGCAAATTTTGACAGAGCCATACTTTACTTCAATAAGGCAAAATCAATTTACACCACATTAAATATTCCCGACACTGCTGAATTATTTACGCTTCAAACGGGACTTATTTACAAATCAAAAAATAAATTAGATTTAGCATTATCTGTTTTTAAGACTATCATTGCAAAACCTGACAGTCCTAATTTATCAAATACTAAAGCAGAAGCCTTGTACCAAACAGGAAGAATTGAAGCGTTTAAAAGCAGGAATAATTTAGCTTTAAATTATCTAAATAAAGCATTAGACCTCAATAGTAAAACTGAGAATCTGGAACAAAAATCTAATATTTTGCTTGCCTTGAGTACTGTATATGAAAAAATGTTAGATAAAAATAATGCCTATTTATACTTGAAACAGCATCTTAATCTAAAGGAACGAATTGCCATTTTAAACAATAAGAGACTTGGTATTGATGACTATACAAATTTTAAAGAATCCGAACGGTTAAAAGAAATTGTACAAACCAATGATGAAAACATAGAGCAGGCAAAAGCAAGTAAGTTTTCTAAACTGATTAGTATTCTGGCTGTAGCGTTGGTTTCAATTTTATCCCTGTTGAGTTTGTCTTTGTATAAAAACAATATCATCCGCAATCAGTCAAATTTATTGCTAAAAGAAAAAAATAAAGAATTAGAAATTGCGAAAGAAAAAGCAGAAAAAGCATCAAAAGCCAGGTCTGAATTTCTTTCGACAGTAAGTCATGAACTTCGTACACCGCTTAATGCCATCAACGGAATTACCCACTTATTATTGAAAGAAAAACCTAAGAAAACTCAAATGGATTATTTATCATCATTAAAGTTCTCAGGTGATTATTTAACAAAATTCATTAATGAAATTTTAGAAATAAACAAAATAGAATCGCACAATGCTGAAATAGAATTTACAAGTTTTAATCTAAAACAACTTTTGACAGACATCCAAAATTCCTTAAAAGAATTGGCTTTAATAAACAACAATAATTTCACACTCAAAATAGACCATGCTATTCCTGACTATTTGATTGGAGACCCTACAAAACTATCGCAGATCGTAATGAATCTGATTAATAATGCCTTGAAATTTACTAAAAATGGGGATGTGAAGGTACTTGCCAAGCTCGCAAATTTAGTAGATAAAAATGCGACATTGTATTTTGAAATAACAGATACCGGAATTGGGATACCCCCAGATAAATTAGTCAGTGTTTTTGACAGCTTTTCTCAAGGTTCTACAGAAGTCAATCGCAAATATGGCGGCACAGGTTTAGGCTTGACGATCGTAAAAAAATTAATTACAATTCTTGGAGGACAAATAAAACTAACAAGTACTGTAGGCCTAGGCTCGACATTTTCATTTGAATTGGCATTTAAAACAAGTGAAAAAACTTTACTTGTGGAAAAAACTTCAAAAATAGATTACGATTCTAAATTGTTAAACAAAAAAATCCTGTTAGTGGAGGACAATAGAATCAATCAAATGATTATCATGAAAATGCTTCTCAATAAACAAATAATTTGTGAAGTAATTGATAATGGTGAAGATGCTATTGAATTAGTACGAAAAAACAAATTTGATCTCGTTCTTATGGACGTTCATTTACCCGGCATCAACGGAACTATTGCTACAGAACTGATTCGAACATTCGATACAACCACCCCTATTATTGCGCTTACCGCAATATCATTAGATGAAAATCGCGAAATGTTATTATCCTTTGGCATGAACGATGTTATTACTAAACCGTTCATACCAGAAGAATTTTACACCGTGATTGCAGGATATATTTAAAACTAATACTTTAAAATCAATTCTCTAATAAGGCTTCGCACTTTTGGTTCGGCTTCTTTAGCAGCTTCTAAAACTTCGTCATGAGAAATGGTTCCAATACTTTCTTCGTTACCCATATCAGTAATTACTGAAATACCAAATGTTTCCAAGTTCATATGACGTGCCACAATTACTTCAGGAACGGTTGACATTCCCACACAATCCGCGCCCAAAATTTTTACCATTCTGTATTCGGCCAAAGTTTCAAAAGTTGGTCCTTGTAGACCCAAATAAATTCCTTCATGAACTTCTATATTAAGCTCCTTTGCTAATTCAGTGACTTTTGCAATCATTTTTCGAGAATATGGTTCACTCATATTTACAAAACGAGGTCCAAAACGTTCGTCATTTTTTCCACGCAAGGGATGTTCAGGGGTCATATTAATATGATCCGTAATCATTACGACAGACCCTACTTTGTAACTTGGATTCACTCCGCCTGATGCATTAGAAACCACCAGTTTTTCAACACCCAAAAACTTCATTACCCGCACGGGGAAAGTAACTTCTGTCATTGAATAACCTTCATAATAATGAAAACGTCCTTGCATGGCAACTACTTTCTTCTCGCCTATTGTTCCAAAAACCAATGCACCTTTGTGCCCTTGCACTGTTGACACCGGAAAATTTGGAATTTCATTGTACGGCAAAGTAAATTTTACCTGCACTTCATCCGTAAAACTTCCTAATCCCGAACCTAAAATCACGCCATATTCTGGCTTAAAATCAATTCTTTCCTTAATATAACTTATTGTTTGTTGTACTTTTTCCCACATAATTTAAAATTGTTTTGTCAAAATTTTCACTTCTTGAAACGAAAGAACTTTGTATTGGTAAATAAAAAAGTTGTTCGTCTGGCAAACTTCCGTTTAAACGCACATAATCTTTTTCGGTAGTGATAATAATGTTGTTTTGAGCTACGTTTTTGATTTCTAAAATGTCTTTTTCTGTAAAATTGTGATGGTCCGGAAAAGACAAACACACATCATTGGTATCTTGTAAATAGGCGAAAAACGGTTCTGGCTTTGCAATTCCTGCCACCAATACTTTAGCAGCAACTTGAATTTCATTTAGATTTATTTTTCGGTTCTCACCATAAATAAATTCTTCGTAAGCTATAAAAGTAAAGTACAATTCTTGATTTGCAGTAACTTTTAACCTCTTTTTAATCTTATTTTGTTCGTCGAGCGGAAGATTAAAAGGACACTTAGTCACAACAATTACATCAGCTCTCTTTGTTCCACTTCGGCTTTCGCGTAAATTTCCGGTTGGCAGCATAAAATCATCCGAATATAAATCGCCGTAGGACGTGAGTAAAATGTAAAGTCCTGCCTTAACTTTCCGATGTTGAAAAGCGTCGTCCAGCAAAATCACTTCTGGCTTTTTAGGAAGAGCTCGTAATTGTTCTATTCCGTTTTTTCTGTCGGCATCAACCGCAACCTGTATTGAAGGAAATTTTTGAAAAAATTGAAAGGGTTCGTCTCCCAGAATTTTTGCATTTGTGCCTGCTTGCGCCAAAACAAAACCTGTAGATTGTCTTTTGTATCCACGGCTTAAAGTGGCGATTTTATATTTATCCGAAAGCAAGCGAATCAAATATTCGATTTGGGGCGTTTTTCCAGTTCCGCCAACGCTAAGATTTCCGACAGCAATAACAGGCAAGTCAAAAGAGTATGATTTTAAAACTCCTGCATCGAAAAGAAAATTGCGCATTCTTGTTATGGTACCATATAACATGGCAAACGGAAACAACAATTTTCGCAGTAAATTCATTTTACGAAAGTAGAATAAATTATCTTTGAAATAAAAATCTAACACATATTTCACCAGTTTTCACAAATTAAAAATAACTATGATTGTTTGTGTAAAATAAAATTTGTGTAAATCTGTAAAATCTGTGTCAAAAACATGAAAATTAAAGAAATAATTTCTGTACTCGAAGAAATGGCGCCACTCGCCTATGCCGAAGATTTTGACAACGTCGGATTATTGGTTGGCGATCAGGAAATAAAAGCTACCGGAATTTTGGTTTGCCATGATGCTTTAGAAAATATAATTGATGAAGCGATTTCAAAAAACTGCAATATGGTAGTTTGTTTTCATCCCATATTATTTTCTGGTTTAAAAAAAATAACGGGAAAAAACTATGTAGAAAAAGCCGTTATCAAAGCCATAAAAAATGACATTGCAATTTATGCCGTTCACACCGCTTTAGACAATCATCAGGAAGGCGTGAATAAAATATTCAGTGACGCACTGGGTTTGGTAAATACCAAAATCCTGATTCCGAAGCAACATTTCATTCGGAAATTAGTGACCTACACCATTGCTGAAAATGCGGAAGAAGTACGGAATGCTTTATTTGATGCTGGCGCAGGCAATATTGGCAACTATGAAAACTGCAGTTTTAATTCAAAAGGAATTGGAACTTACATGGGAAATGAGCATAGCAATCCTCAGGTTGGAGAGCGATTTGAGTTTGTGCAGGGGGATGAAATCAAAATCGAAGTCACTTTCGAAAAACATTTGGAAAATAAAATCCTGAAAGCATTATTTAAAAGTCACGCGTACGAAGAAGTCGCGTATGAAGTATATGCACTGCAAAACCAACATCAAAATATTGGCATGGGAATGATTGGCGAATTGAAAAATCCCATGAATGAAAAAGAGTTTCTGCATTTCGCAAAAGAAAAAATGCAGTGTGGCGGAATTCGACATTCCAGCTTTACTGGCAAAGAAATTAAAAAAGTGGCCGTTCTTGGCGGAGCTGGAAGTTTTGCGATAAAAAATGCAATTCAAGCCGGAGCTGATGCCTATTTAACTGCCGATTTAAAATACCATCAGTTTTATGAAGCCGAAAACAAGTTACTTTTGGCCGATATTGGACATTTTGAGAGCGAACGGTATACAAAAAATTATATTGTAGAGTATCTTCGAAAAAAAATCCTTAATTTTGCAGTTATTTTATCAGAAGAAAATTCAAATCCAGTTAAGTACTTATAGAATATGGCGAATACGAAAGAATTAAGTGTTGAAGACAAGTTAAGAGCAATTTACGATTTACAACTTATTGACTCTAGAATTGACGAAATCAGAAACGTAAGAGGAGAACTTCCTTTAGAGGTAGAAGATTTAGAAGATGAAGTGGCTGGTTTAAGCACACGTTCAGAAAAATTGAAAGGAGAACTTGAAGTTATCGAGGATCTAATCAAATCAAAAAAGAATGCAATTGATGAGCACAAAGAAGCTATCAAAAAATATACTAAGCAACAAGAAACTGTTCGCAACAACAGAGAATTTAATTCGTTGACTAAAGAAATTGAATTTCAAGAATTAGAAATTCAATTATCAGAAAAACAAATTAAAGAAATGAAAGCTTCTATCGAACACAAGAAAGAAGTAATTTCAAGTTCTAAAGAAAGATTAGAAGCAAAATCAAATCACTTAAAGCACAAAAAATCAGAGTTAGACGCTATCATGTCTGAAACTGCTAAAGAAGAAGCATTCTTGTCTGAGAAATCAGCAGAATTTCAAGCTTTAATTGAAGAAAGATTATTGAAGGCTTACACAAGAATCAGAAGTAGTGTTCGTAACGGATTAGCAGTAGTTTCCATCGAAAGAGGGGCATCTGCAGGATCGTTCTTCACTATTCCTCCACAGACACAAGTAGAAATTGCTTCCAGAAAGAAAATCATTACTGATGAGCACTCCGGGAGAATATTAGTCGACAGTTCTTTGGCCGACGAAGAAAAAGAGAAAATGGAACAATTATTTTCTAAATTCTAATTACATTTAAGTCCCGATACACATCGGGACTTTTTTATTATGAAGAAATTGCTTTTTTTTATATTCACTAAATCTATTGGTTTATACATTAACATGTTAAGTTTTGTATTTCCAAAAAAAGCATCGCAACTGGCGTATGGATTTTTTAGTGAACCCCGAGAAGGGAAATTATCAAAGGACAAACTTCCGGAAATTCTGCAAGAAGCACAGTCCGAAATGTTCCAACTTCAAGAAGATTCCTTTCATACCTATACTTGGAAAGGGAATGATACAGTAATTCTTTTGGTGCATGGCTGGGAAAGTAACGCTTCTCGCTGGGAAAATTTACTCCCATATCTCAAAAAATCAGGAAGCACCATCATTGCCATCGACGGACCGGCTCACGGCCTATCCAGCGGAAAAGAATTCAATATTCCTCAATATGCCGAATTTATTCACGTTGCTGTGCAAAAATTCAAACCACAATATCTTATCGGACATTCCATAGGCGGAAAAACCTGTTTGTATTATCAATCCGTTTATCAAAATGATGCTTTAAAAAAAATGGTAATACTAGGAGCTCCAAGTGATTTCAAAATCATCCTCAACAACTATATAACGTTATTAAGCTTGAATAATAAAATTTCAAAGTCTTTAGAAGCGCATTATCTTACTAATTTCAAACTTAGCCTGGAACAGTTTTCCGGTAAAATATTCGCTTCAAAATTAAATATAAAAGGATTAATTGCCCATGACATTGACGACTCTGTAGTTTTATTTGAAGAAGCAAAAAAAATTGCAGGAGCTTGGAAAAACGTCGTTTTTATTGAGACTAAAGGCCTAGGCCATAGCATGCACGATGATGAGCTGTATAAAAAAGTGTCTCGTTTTTTATTTGAAGAAAAATAAACTTCTTAAATTTTTAGACTTCTTAGATGACAGGAACTTGTGATTTAAATCAAAGAATATTTTACATATTCCATTTAAACTAAGCTTTCACACAATCCAAAAATCTAAGAAGTCTAAAATCTAACAAACAAATTCATTACTTTTGCAGTATGGAAGAAAATCTAAAACGCCTCAACAAATTTATAGGAGAAACTGGGTATTGCTCCCGCCGCGAAGCCGATAAAATCGTTGAAGAAGGTCGTGTAACCATCAATGGAATCGTTCCGGAATTAGGTACGAAAGTTTCTTCAGATGATGAAGTGCGTATTGACGGTAAACTAATCCGTGAGAAAAATGAAAAACCCGTTTATCTTGCTTTTTACAAACCTGTCGGAATTGAATGTACCACAAATTTAGATGTTCGCAATAATATTGTAGATTATATCAATTATCCAAAACGTATTTTTCCAATTGGAAGATTGGATAAAGCCAGTGAAGGATTAATTTTCATGACCAATGACGGTGACATTGTTAATAAAATATTACGAGCCAGGAATAATCACGAAAAAGAATATACTGTTACTGTAAACAAACCCATCACTGATCGTTTTATTGAAAGAATGGGAAATGGAATTCCAATTTTGGACACCATTACCCGAAATTGTAAAGTGGAACAAATCAGTAAATTCACTTTCAAAATCATTCTGACACAAGGTCTAAATCGCCAAATCCGTAGAATGACAGAATATTTAGGGTATGATGTTACGGCACTTAAACGCATCCGAATTATCAATATTTCGCTTGACATTCCTGTTGGTCGTTATCGTGATTTAACAGATGCCGAAATTAAAGAATTAAACGAACTGATTGAGCCTTCAAGTAAAACTGAAGAAGCGAGTCTACCAAAAGCAGAACCTGCAAAACGAAAAACTGAATTTATCAAAAGAGATGATCCCAGGTTTAAAGGACGAGGTGATTATTAAAAAATACAAATCCCATTCAGAAACGAATGGGATTTGTGTTTTTATTTACTAGGTAAAAATTTATAATACAAAGTTTTTGATAAAAAGGACCTTGATTGCATTCGAATAATCTCCTTCTCTCTTGAAATTTCAATGTACTGTCCATCTAATTTATTTTGTAAAAAATAGTCTCTACGCACTTCATCATTAAAGTTCAATCCGGATAAAAAGGTAGATTCAACTCCTTTGTTAACTGAAATATTGTATTGAGTAATTATATTTCCCCAATTCACAAAACTGCATAAAAGAATCGTTCCGTAGAAATACCAAATCATTTGATTGAAAAGATAGGCATTGGTTTTTTGATTTATGATTTTTAAAAAAGCAAAAACCAATCCAACAATCGCTAAAATCAAGAAAGCATAAACACCTAACCTTTTATAAGTCAATCCGAAAAACGAAACGTATTCTGAGTTTTTGATAATAGTACTAAGGATTAAAACTCCATTTAGCAGAATCCAAATCTTAGCAAATTTTTTAATATTTTTAGCTTTTTCATCAAAATTAAACCCTCCTTTAAAATAGAATAAAATAACACCAACCGCCATTATGATTGAAAAAATAACGGCAGTTACTCTTTCGTGTGTATCAGAACTTAAGTTAGATTTTTTGACCACTTCAAAAAACTGTTCGTAATTATATGTTGCGATGAAAATTAAAAGCAACGCATTTAAAAGAAACAACGTAATCTCGCCACTTCTTCTTTCAAAATCAATATCCAGAAACGAAAATGAATTTTTATTTTGCATTTTTACTTCTTCTTTAAAATTATTGTCTAGTAAATCATTCTTTTCATAACAAACCATAGGAATCCAATAATTCCAGAAATTGAACGAAATAAAAAATCCTAAAGCGATCAGCACAAATGCTTGCCACGTATCAATATCTAAATAATAACCAGTAAACAAAGACGAAAAATGATCGCTTCCAAAAGAATATACGATTAAAAACAGCCCAAGAAATACGACTGGAATAATAAAATACGCAAGCAGTTTTTTAGCAAAACCGTTATTAACTTTTCGCTTAGGAAAATATTGACTGAATATCAAAATACGACCTAACGAAGCGATTCCGTTGATCAACACCAAAGGCAGAGCCTGTAATAATTTAAGTTTTGGTTCCTGAGTTTTGAATTGTAAAAAGATTACCGACAAAGCCATGGCAAAAAACGACGGAAAATCACCATACCAGGCAAACGCAAAGCAAGACAGTACCGATGTAACCACTAAAATCAAATGTAATCTACGAGTAAATTTCTCATGAAAGAAATAACATATCAAGGCAGTTTGTAGCATCCCAAAAATGGCCCAATTGAGTCCCAAATCCTCGTTGTAAAAAAGCAGTGTAAAAACCAAACTGCTGCCCAAAATAAAATGTAGTTTTTTCATAGTTAAAAATTTAAAAGTACTTTGTATTTCAAAGTACAAAGTTAAAAAAAAGGATTATTTAGATTTGATTAATTTTTCAAGACTATTTAAGTGGGAAACAAAAGCAGCTCTGCCCATGTTGGTAACGCGATACGAAGTTTTTGGTTTTTTACCAACAAACTCTTTTTTAACTTCAATATATCCAGATTTATCCAAAGCCGAAGAATGACTCGCTAAGTTACCATCAGTGATATTCAATAAAGATTTCATTTCGGTAAAATCAATCCAGTCATTTACCATCAAAACAGACATAATGCCTAATCTGACCCGACTTTCGAAATCTTTATTTAATTTGTCAATGATTCCCATTTCTATTTGTATTTTTTGAACACAATTATTCCGTACAGGATGTGTAAAATTCCAAATCCTATTGCCCAAAAAACAAGACCAAAACCAAGATAAAAAAGGGAAATGCATCCTAAAACAATTTCAAATGCACCCAAATATCTAATGTCCGAAAAAGTATATTTCCCAGCATTAATAAGTGCTAAACCATAAAACAATAAAGTAACAGGAGCAATCAGAGCAAATAACTGGTGGTATAAGAGTGCCATACAAAATACACCTCCAACCAACAAAGGAATCGCTAGAATAAGTAACATTTTTTTTGTTGCATTAGTCCAAACCGGTAAATCAAACTTTTTACTTTTTCTCAAAGTAAAAAATATACCGGATCCCAGTGCTAAGATCAAAACTGCGAAAGCAATAAAAACTAATTCGATTATTAAATCATAGCTGTATATCTTTTGTGCACCATCAAAATATTCAATACCATTATTTTTAAATAATTGATAAGTATAAATTGACCCGGCTAATGCAAATAAGCCAGCGAATACTCCTGAAAGGCCACTTAACGAAATAAATCTGGAAGAGCGCTCCATCATGGAACGAATATGCGATAAATCTTCTTGAAGTTTTTGACTCATAAATAAAGTACTTTGAATTACAAAGTTACTACTTATTTCCTAATATCAAAATAAAAACTTATTTAATTTTATAAAATGAAACTCTCTTCTATTTAAAGAAAAAGATTCGTTTTCTCAAATTCTATTTAGAGCCTTATTCCCAACCCCTTTGAATCTCGCCAATAGTAAAAACCCAGTCGTAAATTGTTTGCATGATAAAAAGGGTAGCAAATCCTAAGCAAAGTATTTTTATGTCCCTGTTTGTAATTTTCATTTTTATAATATTTAATTATTTGTTTAAACATATAAATTAATTAAACCCGAAAATGTAAAGTAGAACAAATCAGTAAATTCACTTTCAAAATTATTCTGACACAAGGTCTAAACCGTCAAATCCGTAGAATGACAGAATATTTGAGGTACGATGTTACGGCACTTAAACGCATCCGAATTATCAATATTTCGCTTGACATTCCTGTTGGTCGTTATCGCGATTTAACAGATGCCGAAATCAAAGAATTAAACGAACTCATCGAGCCTTCAAGCAAAACTGAAGAAGCAAGTTTGCCAAAAACGGAAGTATCAAAACGAAAAACTGAATTTATCAAAAAAGATGATCCCAGGTTTAAAGGACGAGGTGATTATTAAGTGGGCATAAAATCAAAAGGCATTATTACTTTAGTTTCTTTTGCGATTTCATAAAAGTTTTTAGCTGTTGTAAATCTGATATTATCGTGTGTTACTTTAAATCCTCCAAATATGTCAGAACCTTTTATATTCAATAGACGTTTTTGAATTCGTTTTCTGTTGAAATATATCATTTTCTCGTGGAATATAATCCTGCAATAATGAAGGTTCGCGGGAACCTACAGATTGAGAATTTTCGTTTTCTACTGAAGGACTTCGGGACGCTGTTGTAAATATTTCATGTGATTTCATATTAATATAATTTAATATTTTTCATCACTTGACAACAAAGAGTAAAACACAAATAAAATTGACGGTATGTACTAAAACTGTATTGAAAAACAATCTGCAGCATTTTTTTACCAAAAATAAATAGAATTGAAATACGTGAAGTTGGGTGTTTACACGGCTTATTTCAATAAAGAAAAGTTACTGAGTACTAATGGAATAAAGCTGTAAAAACTTAACGTATGTACAACAAAGTAATAACAAAATCTTAACAGCAAAACAACTGCTGAAGTGTGACCTTTGCAATGTAATAAACTGGTTATTTATTATTTTGGTTTTGGTTAGTTAAAGAATTGCCTGCATGTAAATGCAGGCTTTTTTTATTTAGCTGTGCTAATAAAGGAAAGGACGGCATCATTAAAAGCATTAGGTTGCTCCACATTTACTACATGTCCACATTTTTCGATTACAAAGAGTTCGGACGATTTATAATGATTCTCTACAACTTTACGAACTGATGGCAAAAACATATAATCTTCTTCGCCCATCACATAAAGAGTAGGAATATTCAATTCAACCTGACGAAACCATTTCAATACCGGATTTATTTCGGCAGTGAGTTTAAACCATTTTATAAATTCCTTTTGATATAATTTTTTGGCCTCGTTAATAAAAAGCAAGCGCGATTGTTTGTGACTTTTTTTGGGCATAATCACAAAAGCAAAAAACTTATACAAAACGAGGTAAGGCAAAACGTATTTAAACATATTTCCCAAACGCATCAATACCTGGGAACGGAAATTCATCTTTAGGATTGCACCTCCCAAAATCATGCTTTGTACCCTTTCTGGGTACATTTCTGCCAACTGTCTGATGAGTATGGTACCCAAAGAAATTCCAACAAAATGTGATTTTTTGATTTTAATAAAGTCTAAAACTTCCAAAATATCATTGGCCAAAGCCGAAAAAGTATATTTCTGTTTGAAAGCTGTTTTTAAAGTAGGTTTTGATTCTCCGTGACCTCGCAAATCTAACAACAATACATTATACTGTTTTTTGAAATCGCGAATTTGCTTGAACCAGATAGAAGAACTTCCTCCGGCACCATGAACAAAAGTTACCCACTGGTCGGTGTTTTTATTTTCGTAAATGGTATAATTAATCACGTGTTTTTTTTGTAAAAATATAACTTTAATTTTAAATCTCAATCTTAACAAAAAATAATGCCAATTTAAAGATTGTATGCCGTAAATTTGCAAAAAATTATACCCATGAAAGGATTACTGATAGAAAAAGATGAAATCGAAAAGTTAAAAAGAGAATACCAAATACTCTCCGAACAAAATTTCAACGTCGAAAAGACTACAGTAAAGTTAATCGTGACAACAGAAAAATTGATTTTAGACGAATGCGAATTATAATTTTTGATGCATTTTTTTAAAATAATCAAAAGCTTTTAGCAATCGGCTTCCATACCAAGAAAACATTTCGCCATCTACAAATACAGTTTTTGCGTGGTGCGTGAAACGACCTATCTCAAAAGCATCTTCTTCCTTAAAAGGATACGGCTCTGACGATAGGAAAACCAAATCAGGATCACCTTGCAAGCGCATTTTTTTGAGTTCAATTTCGGGATAACGTCCCGAAGTCTCGGAATTGTCAGCATAAATGTTTTGAAAGTGGTTTAGTTTTAATAATTCCGTGATAAAATTATCCGAACCTGCGACCATAAAAGGGTTTTTCCAAATGAAGTATGCTACTTTTTGTTCCGGTTTATCTTTGATGAAGTTTTTAAAATCGCTCAAGGCAAAAGCCAATTTGTCGTTCCATTTCTGGGCTTCTGTTCTGCAATTAAAAAGCTGACCAAAGTCGGTTATCATTTGAAAATTATCTTCAATAGTAATGATATTTGTCACCCAAACAGGACAAATTTTTCGCAATTCTTCCACAATTTCAGCGGTGTTTTCCTCTTTATTACAAATGATAATATCCGGTTGCAGCAATCTGATTTTTTCGTAATGTACTTTTTTGGTTCCGCCAACAATTTTCTTCGTTGATATAAAATGATACGGATGCACACAAAATTTTGTAATTCCTATAATTCGGTCTTCTAAACCTAAATCATAAAGCAATTCCGTTTGTGAAGGAACCAGTGAAAGGATGCGTTTTGGCGACGTTTCAAAAGAATGTGTTATTCCGATTTGATCTATTAAAGTTTTCATAGTATTATTTCACAAAGATTGAGACGAACATGCAGATATTCACTGACTTTTTTTGAAAAAAATTTACAAATCTTGATAAATAAATCTGTGTTAACTTATGAAATCTGCGTCTAACTGAATTCGTACCAATTCGTGTTTATTTTTATTGAACTGTGTTTAATATTGCTGCCATTTCCTGTTGCATCTTTAACGCCTCTATTCTTGCTTTTTCGGCAAAATCAATTCCGTTTGAGGCATAAATAATTGCTCGGGAGGAATTGATCAGCAATCCAATATTCTCGTTCATTCCGTATTTACAAACTTCCGAGAGGCTACCTCCTTGCGCGCCAACTCCCGGAACTAACAAGAAACTGTCAGGGACAATTTTGCGGATTTCAGTGAAATATTCCGCTTTGGTAGCGCCTACGACGTACATCAGGTTTTCGCTGTTTTTCCACGTTTTAGAAGTTTCTAATACTTTTTTATACAGTTCTTTTCCACCTGAAGTATCGGAAACGTTTAAAGTCTGAAAATCAAATGCACCTTCATTTGAAGTCAAAGCCAACATAATCGTATGTTTATTTTTGAAAGCTAAAAAGGGTTCAACCGAATCTTTCCCCATGTAAGGCGCAACCGTAACGCTGTCGAAATTCAAATCTTCGAAAAAAGCTTTGGCATACATTGATGACGTATTTCCAATGTCACCTCGTTTCGCATCTGCGATCGTAAAAATACCCGGATAGGTTGAGTTGATGTATTCAATTGTTTTTTGCAACGACATCCATCCTTTAATTCCGTTAGCTTCATAGAAAGCGGTATTGGGTTTGTAGGATATTGTCAAATCATGCGTGGCATCAATTATCGCTCGATTAAACTCGAAAATCGGGTCTTCTAAATCTAATAAATGCCTCGGAATTTTGTTTAAATCAACGTCTAAACCAATGCATAGGAACGATTTTTTCTGTTGAATTTGTTGGATAAGTTGTTGCGTTGTCATTTTTATATAGTTGTGCGGCAAAATTACAAACATAGAATCAAAATCAGTTACAATCCTGTAATAAAATTCGAATTTATATGGTGAAATCAAATTATAGAATTACGGTACTTAAAAAATTGCAATGACAGAAAACAGAGATTAATTTAGATTCAAAAAGAGCGTTATTAACAGAAATTGATAAAAGCAAAAACCGAGTTTAAAATTAAGATGTAACCTGCTAAATAAGTAATAATAACAGGTGAAATTCCGAGGAAATTCAAACAAAAAAACATTTAAAGCGTATACGAACTGTTAAAAAAATTGTAAAATTAACGATTGTTGAGCATTTAAAATTTTATTGAAGTGCCAAATCATAATTTTTTTTTATTTTTAAAATCTTAATAATGAAAACCTAAACCTTACGTAATTAATTAAAACTTGGGTAAAAGTCGCTAATCGCTCCGTTTTAAATTCGAAAAAAAGTTTTTAAGAATGATTCAAAAATGAATTTAAAAGCAAGCTTTTTATATCTTTACTATTAAACAAAAGTCTTTATGAAAGTATATTTAAAATTTGATTATGCTCAACTGACAAAAAAAATTGTTCAGGAAAAATTATCCGAATTGGGGTATAAATTTAATATTATCGGGTTTGGTGAGTTTAATTTTTTAGAAAAAATACCTTCTGGGAAATTGGATGAAATCACAGCTATTTTCAAAGAATATGGAATAGAAATCGTTGAAAATCAAAAAAGAGTATTAGTTCAAAAAATAAAAGACGCTATTGTTGAAATGGTAAATAGCGACAAACCTTTGAACATAAAAAGCTCCGTGTACATTGCGGATAAGTTAAATCTCAGTTACGCGTATTTGTCTAATGTTTTTTCAGAAGTTACGTACACTTCTATTGAAAATTTTATTATTATTCAAAAAATAGAATTATCCAAACAATTAATGATCAGCACACCACTTAATTTAACTGAAATTTCCATTCAGTTGAATTATTCGAGCGTAGCACATTTGAGCACACAATTTAAGCATACGACCGGAATGACGCCTTCCGCTTTTCAACGAATCATTTCGAAAAGAAGGGAATTATCTAACAAAAACAACAGCTAAAACACATTTATATGAATACTGAATTTATAAATATTTGCCTTGCGGACGATGACGAAGATGACAGACTGTTTTTTACAGATGCCTTTGATGAATTAAAAATAAATACAAAAGTGAGTACTTTTAATGATGGTGTCGCGCTGATGAATTATCTAAATAATGAGGATTCTGTTTTGCCCAGCGTATTATTTTTAGATTTAAACATGCCAAAAAAGAATGGCGTAGAATGTTTATTGGAAATCAAAAAAAATGAAAAACTAAGTGATATAGCCATTGCGATTTATTCGACCTCATCATCGGAAGAACATATTGAAGAAACCTTTATAAATGGCGCCAATATTTACATTAAAAAACCAAATGATTTTGAGGATTTAAAAAAAATACTTGCAGAAGTTGTGACCATAAATTGGCAATACCACACATCCGGCTTAAACAAAGACAATTTTTTAATGCGAATGTAAAATGAGATATACTCAACTTCAGAAGTCACCTGTTTTTTTAAAAATTATTTTTGTTATTTCGGTCGCGATTATATTTTTTATTGGAGGCATTACTTTTAAGCACATTACGGTTCTAAAAAAATCGTCCGCTTGGGTGAGCAACAGTCATGAGGTGAATGCTGAACTTGAACGTTTAATTTCCTATATAAAAGATGCCGAAACCGGACAAAGAGGATACATTTTGAGTAGTGATAAAAGCTTTCTGGAACCATATTATAAATCAAAGATTTTAGTAAGAAAATCGTTTAAAAGAGTTTCCAAACTAACGGCAAATAGCAGAACACAACAAAGCAATTTAAAAAAGCTGTTGTTTTTCATTAACAAAAGACAAAATTATCTTTCAAAATCTCTCTATCTAAAGGAACAGGGGATTTACGATCAAGAAATTCTTAAAAACAACTTAATTATCGGTAAACAAACAATGGATTCTATTCGCATCAAAATAGAAGACATGATGATTACCCAACACAGACTTTTAAAAAACAGACAACAGGAGTATGAATCGACTATGAATTATACTCCGCTGCTCATTTATTTAACGCTAATTGTAACCTTGGTTTTAATTACGATTGCTTTCATAAAAATGAACAGGGATTTAGTATTGTTGAAAAATACAATCAATACGTTATCTGTTGCTAATGAAGCCAATAATCTCGCAGAAATAGTTGGTGGTTGTGGAAGTTGGCAGTTAAATTTTGAAACGAATACCTATACTTTCTCTGACAATGAATATCGGTTATTGGGGTGCGAGCCGCAATCTTTTGAAGCGAGTTTAGAGGTGTTTTTAAACTTTATTCATCCTGAGGATTTAGAATTTGTAATCGAAAAGACCAAAAGCATTCATACCCAAAATGATCTTGCTCCTTTCACGTACAGAATTATTAAAAAAGATGACAAAATAAGATATTTCAGAACGGTAGGACGAATTGTCACAATTGCTTCCGGCGACAAAACTTTTATAGGCACCACAAGCGATGTTACGGAAGAAGTGCAGGCGCAAAACCTTATTGAAGAGCGGAACAGGGAATTAGAAAACAATAACAAAGAATTAACTGCTTTCAATTACATTGCGAGTCATGATTTACAAGAACCATTGCGAAAAATTGAAACTTTCCTTTCGCGACTAGTGATTAAAGATTACAGCAATTTATCAAAATCCGGACAGCAATACGTGTCTAGCATTCAATCCTCTGCCAACAGAATGCGGGTTCTTATTCATGATTTATTGCAATTTTCGAGAACTAATAAAGGTGAAAAAGTTTTTAAAGAAGTTGATTTGAATGTTTTACTTGAAAATGCAAAGCAGGAATTAGCTCAAATTATGGAAGATAAAAAAGCAATTGTAGAAAGTAATGAATTACCAACCTTGAACGTAATTCCATTTCAAATTCAGCAGTTGTTTATCAATTTAATAAGCAATTCTTTGAAATACAGCAAAGCCAAAACTGCTCCAATCATCAAAATTAATGCTTCGATAATCACTCACAACGAAGAAGACCTGCTGCCGAATAGCAACTCTAAATATTACAAAATTAGTATTGAAGACAACGGAATTGGTTTTGAGCAGGAATATGCCAAAAAGATTTTCATCCTCTTTAATAGACTTCACAACAAAAACGAGTACGAGGGAACCGGAATTGGTCTCGCTATTTGCAAAAAAATAGTAGAAAACCACAAAGGATTTATTGTTGCGAAAGGAATTCCTGATGAAGGCGCAACGTTTATCATTTATCTGCCGGCGTAATTTAAAAGACAATCTATACTTTATTTTACAATTAATGTTAGTCTCTTTCTGGAGGCACTCGCTTTTACAGTGAGGACTGTTTTTGCAAAAAAATAGTATTGGTTAACCTATTGGTTACAACTACTTAAAATTAAAAGTTCCAAAAAAATTTAAAACAAACGCTTCGATAAATAGAAAATTAAGATTCAAACGGCCCAAATTCTTGAGTCATAAAGCTGTGCTTTACTGTAATAAAGTAAAACTTCTTAAGTGAAATTCATAAAAACTATATTTTATGTGTTATTCAAATTCGCTTCATTTGCAAGGTTATTTAAAAAAAATAGACAAACCGTAACCTTTTTTGACGGTCATTTTTTATCCAAAGTTTTACAAGCCCATATTTAAATTCTGTAATAAAATTCGAAATTGATGTAACGCCCAATCAGCAGAGGCATTGCATCTTTGTAAAACTAAAATAACAATCTAAAAAGTATTCAGAATGAAAAATTTAAAAAAAGTATCAGCGGTTGTTTTATTAACTGCAGCATTAACAAATTTAATTCAAGAACAAAAAAGCAGTCTTCTATAGATTTAAAAGATGGTCTCAACACCTCTAACTTGTATACTAAAGATGTTGATGATGAAAATCTACCGATGGGTTTAATTTAGGATTGTTTGCGGAATCGCCTATAACTTCCAGCTTGGCTTTGCAACCAGAGGCAAGTTTTACGACTAAAGGAACCGAATTACAATACGACAATGCTTTTGCGCAAGGAACAGGGAAATTCAGGCTGAACTATCTTGAAGTTTCTTTGTTATTAAAAGCAAATCTAACAGACAATTTCAACGTTCACTTCGTTCTGTATGCCGCTTTTCTGGTAGATTCCAAAATTACAAATGAATCTTTAAACGGCTCCCACAACACAAAAGACAATATCGATGAAGATGATTTAAATAAGTTTGATCATGGTTTAGCCGCTGGAATTGCATTTGATTTTGACAGTTTTGGAATAGGCGCCAGATACAATTACGGTTTAAACAAGGTGGGAAAACAAAGAACAGTTATTGGACAAACCTTTACTTTTCCAGATTCTAAAAACAGCGTATGGAGTGTGTACGAAGCGATAAAATTTTAATGAAATAAGTACATCATGTCAAATTTAATTAATGCAGTCGCGGTGGTGCTTGTAATTATTTAAACGTTGGGATTTTTCATTTAGAGCGTAGGAAGCATCATTGCTGTTTTTTGGCAATAGCATTAATAGCCATTACACCGCGAATGATAAGTGGATATAAATTCAAATTTTTAAAAAAAAAAATCATGAAAAATAACAATTTAGCATCAGGAATACTTGGCGGTTTAGCAATAGGAACGGTTCTAGGAATACTATTTGCCCCGGCAAAAGGGTGCGAAACCAGAAAAAAAATTACTGATAAAAGCAGTGATGTAGCAAATTCGCTAAAAGATTCTTCCGGAAAATGGACTGAAAAAATCGCCCAAACTATCAATCATCTCAAAAAGGATTCCGAACAATTGCTTGGAAATGCTTCAGACATCTTAAAAGAAGAAATCGCAAATACGGATAATTTAAAAAGTATTAATAAGCACACAATTTAAGTCCAAAGTCGTTTCAAACGAACTTTTTACAACACTGAAAACTTATTTATTTTATTTCAAAAATTGATTTAAACACTGTATTATGAAAAACACATTCAATATTAAAACGGTTATTACCACGTTAGCTATAATTTTAGGAATAGCAACCACTACCGCGCAAGAAGCAAAAAATTACAATCAGGGATTTCGTCTTGGATTTGGAATCAACGGTGGACTTCCACTGGATAATCCATACGATTTCAATTTGGGTGCCGATGCCAGACTTCAATATGATTTGTCCAAAAAATATTCCGTAACATTTACCACAGGATTCAGCAATATGTTTGCATCTGGCGATACTAATGATTTGGGTTACATCCCTGCAAAAGCCGGTTTCAAAGCATTTGTACTCAAAGACCAGTTGTATCTGATGGGAGAAGTAGGTGCGGCTTTTGCAGTGACAAACGGATACAACGACACCTCTTTGTTGTTAAGCCCAGCCATTGGATATGCTACGGATAAAATCGACATCAGTTTGCGATACGAGCATTTCAATGACTTTCCGGTGATTAAAAACAACGTTGTCAAAGAGGGTTTAGGACAAATTTCACTGCGATTGGCATACGGTTTCAAACTATAACTTAAACCCAAAATGAAAAATTCAATACCACTATTAGGATTTTTTTTACTGACGATTTTCTTTACTTCGTGTAAAACTGAAACCGAAAAAAAGGCTGAAATAGTTACCGATAATTACGTTCGTTTTGTTGATTCTGTTACGCACAAAACTACTGCTGATGCGGCAGCGAATTGGTCCAATATTGAAAAGTATTTCGAAAAACAATCCAATGAACTCAATTGTACGATTGACAATTTAGATGATACTTCGGCTTTTGACGCCAAAATTGATTCAGCGACCGCTAAATACGAAACTTTCAGAAATTCGATTCTGCAGCAAAAAGAAGTAATTAAAGCAGTACATATTTCAGCAAAATAAATTTGGTTACTTATTGGTATAAAAAAACCAGCGAAAAATTATTTTTCGCTGGTTTTTTGTATTTAAAAGTATCTTGATTGCTTAGTAAACCTCGCTGGCTTCTTTCAGTTTTTCCATGTTGTTGACTAAAGCCAACTCATCAACAATTTTCTGAATGTCACCATTCATGATATTTCCCAAATCGTACAACGTCAATCCCACACGGTGATCCGTTACACGACCTTGCGCGTAATTATACGTACGTATTTTTGCCGAACGGTCACCAGAACTTACTTGAGACGTACGCGTTGTAGCATCTTCGGCTTGTTTTTTGGCTAATTCCTGTTCGTACAAACGGGAACGCAAAACACCAAATGCCTTGTCTTTATTCTTGTGTTGCGATTTTTGATCCTGACATTGCGCCACTAATCCTGTTGGAATGTGCGTTAAACGAACCGCTGATTTGGTTGTATTTACCGATTGTCCACCTGGTCCTGACGAACAGAAGAAATCCACACGAACATCATTCATATCAATCTGCACGTCAAATTCCTCTGCTTCCGGCAATACCATAACAGTCGCCGCCGAAGTGTGAACACGTCCTTGCGTTTCCGTTTGCGGTACACGCTGCACACGGTGAACACCCGCTTCAAACTTCAAGGTTCCGTAAACATCTTCACCGGTAACTTCAAAAATCACCTCTTTGAAACCACCCGAAGTTCCTTCATTCATATCCACCACAGATGTTCTCCAACCTCTGTTTTCACAGTATTTCGTGTACATACGGAACAAATCCCCGGCAAAAATACTCGCTTCATCCCCACCCGTTCCGGCACGAATTTCTACCATCACATTTTTCGCATCTTCGGGATCTTTTGGAATCAACATAAATTTGATTTCTTCCTCCAGTTCCGGCAATCTATCCTTGGCTTCTTCCAGTTGCATTTTGGCCATTTCGGTCATATCTGCATCACTGTTATCGGCAATTATTTCGTTTGCTTCTTCGATATTTGCCATCAAAATAACATATTCATCGCGCTTTTCAGCCAAAGCTTTTAAACTTTTGTACTCTTGATTCAATTGCACATAACGCTTCTGATCCGAGATTACATCCGGCTGAATAATCAAATCCGAAATCTCATCGAAACGTTGCTTTACTATTTGAAGTCTATCTAACATTTTCTTATTCCTTTATTTAGGCTGCAAAATTACGAAAAAAGTATTCAGTTTGCAAGGTTCACAATTGAGATTGTCATAGCGAATTATGAGGAACGAATTGTGTGACAATTATGAGCTATTTCCCGCTATTCACTTTATCTTTTTCTGGCAAAAAAAGACAGAAAAACGATGCCAGTTCAAACAAAGTTTTTTGAATCCAATTAAAATAAAAGTGAAGTGAAGTACTCAGGGCTATAAATTGTGCTAAAAAATTACGACGGGGGCGGTTTCCCGTAACATTGCTAAAAAAAAGAAGTTACTTTTAAAAAGAGATTTAAACTTGATATATTTTATCAGTATTTTCGGTAGAAATTTATATATTTGAAAATAAATATATTCTGATCACTATCAGATGTATCTCTTTAAGTTTGGGATGACAGGTCTTATTTTATCAGACCTATAAACCAGTTGGCAGTAATTTTACCCAAATGACGGAAAATCAACATATATTTAAATATAAAGAACCTTGAAATATTATGCAAAAATTAGACTTTGTAAAAAACCTTGAAATTATAATCGAAAATTTAAAATCAGTAGAGATACTACATCATTTTGAGACTGGTTTTGATAATCCAAATCAAGCTTATAAATATGACAGCATAATTCCATTATTGTTTTCTTCAAAAAGCAACTATGAGAAAATAAAAAATGAAGATAATATTTTTAAAATTCTAGAAATATTCAACTGTGAAGAAATGTATTCTGACTGGAATTTAACGGCCTTAACAAGAAGTCTAACTCATTCACAAGCAGGAAGTGTCTTTGGACATGCAAATAATTTATCTCTATATAATTTTCATAACACATTAGTAAAAACATATAAATTATCTAAAGAATTATTGCTAAATGATCTATTAAATGAAACATATGAAGAATCGTTAGAAGAAGGTGTAAATATTTTTCAAATTGTAATTGAAGAAGAGTCTTTAGAAACTTTTAAATATATAAAAATATTAACTTGTTTAACAGAACTTATTGAGACAATAAATAAAATAAATAAAGCTGAAAGTCAAAAATCTGAAATTATCTTATTAGATAGTGGTAGCGATACCAACATAGGAATAAAAACAGGAATTGAAACTGCTAAATCATTATTCTTAATTTTCAAAGAAGTTTGGGATTTCGCAACCAATCATAGACAATATAAAAATGAGCAAAATAATAAAGCACTACTTGAGAGCTTATCAATAAGAGCAGAAATACTAAAAAAAGTTGAAGAAGGAATTATTAGTGAATCTGAAGGAACCGAATATGTTCATCTAATAAAAACAAGAACTGATGACTTAATTGGTATGAAAGTTATGCCTAAATTAATAGTAATAGAAAATAATAAGATTGAAAATAAAAAATTGCTTAAAGAAATGCAAGGAATAAGATTATTATCAAACGGAGAATAAAAACTACTGCCAACCGACATTTTGAGCTAGCTGGAATTTAGTGGAATTACCATTTCGCATCAAGTTTGTCGTTAAACCGAAAATTAAGCGGTTACGAACTTCCAGCCATCTCAAAGTGGCAAAACGTTAGACGACATTTAACCTAAAAACCACACAGACAATAGCAAATCAAATTATGCAATATATTAAACTACTATCCTTACATTTCATAGTTCTATTACTTTTGACAAATATTGTTTTTGCTCAAACGAAACAAATAAAACAAATTGACTCTTTAATGAAATGGTCAAATCAGATTGGAATTTTTAACGGAAATGTACTTGTTTCAAAAAATAATAAAATAATATATAACGCATCATTTGGATTTACAGATGCCACTAAAACTAATAAATTAACCACTGACTACAGATTTAATATTGGTTCAATAACAAAGGAATTCAGTGCGGTTGCTTTAATGCAGTTAAAAGAACAAGGTAAACTGCAACTGAATGATAAGGTTTCTAAATTTATTCCCGAATTACCAAAATGGGCAAATGAAGTTGAAATTAAAGATTTATTACAATACACAAGTGGAATACCTAATGTAAATTGGAAAAGTATTAAAAATGACAAAGATCTTTATGATGGTTTAATACTCATTGACACCCTTGATTTTAAGTCTGGTACAGATTACGATTATAATAACAACAATATATTTTTAAGACAATTTATTGTTGAACGATTAACCAAAATGCCTTTTAAAGCATATGCAGAAAAATTCATTTTCAAGCCTTGTAAAATGGATTCGGCTGAATTGACTCCTTTAAAAGGCGAAGAAAATATAGCCAAAGGATTTAATAATAATTTAGTTCCAGACAAAACAGATTTACCAATAACAGGAGGAACTTACTTGACAACTATTGATTTATTAAAATGGACAAATTGTCTTCACAATGATAAAGTAGTTAGTAAAAAATCACTTTATGAAATAGGACAACAATTTAATTTGCCAGAAACTCAATCAGCATTGGGGCAAGCAAAATTTAAAAACGAAAATTTAATAGAGCATTTACACGATGGAAGAGCTGGAAATCATGAAGCTATTTTAGTTTCAGATATTGATGAAAAGTTTACGATTATTCTATTAGATAATAATTATAATGGAAAAGTTTTTGAAATTTCAGATGCGATTATAGCAATTTTGAAAAACCAAAGATATAACATTCCGAACAAAATAATTAAAAAATAACCCGATCGCTCTGATATGCATAATGGTTAGCGCAGTTTTGCAAACTGTGCCCACAACGGAAGCAAATAAAATAATAGACAAACTGCATGGGATTGCTTCGTTCCTCGCAATGACTCAAACAAAGTGCTCGGAAAGAAACCCGATCACTTCGATGTCTAAAATCATTGCCGTATTTTTGCAAACTGTTTACACAACGAGCAGCAAATAAACCCGATCGCTCGGATATCCACAATCATTAGCGCAGTTTTTGCAAACTATGCTCATAACGAGAATCAACTAAAATAATAGTCTAACTTTGTGGCAATGCTTCGTTCCACGCAATTCCTTAATTCAATCGCCCACAAATAAAACCAACTAAAATGAAAAAGATCCTTATTATATTTTCAATATTTACATTATTTATTTCTTGTAAAGAAACAACTAGCAAAAAAGCGGCCGAAGTTAAAAATCAACAAGTTGACAGCACAGCAAATCAAGTGATCGAAGTAGCTGCGTTCAAAGGGCAACAAGTTACTGGAGTCACACTTACTGATGCCGGGCGTATTTTTGTAAACTTTCCGAGATGGAGAAAAGGAGTTGATGATTCCGTCGTGGAAATAACTAATACTACCGTTCAAGAAAGCTATCCGGATGAAAACTGGAATTCTTGGGAGATTGGACAGCCAGTTGTGGCCAATAAATTTGTTGGAGTGCAATCAGTAGTTGCCTTTGAAAACCAATTGTATGTTTTAGACACCAGAAGTCAATTATTCGAAAATGTACTGGATGCGCCTCGTCTTTTTGTTTTTGATCTAACAACTGATAAATTAATTAAAACCTATGTTCTAGATAAAAACAGCTACCACCCTGATTCTTATATCAACGATCTTAGGATAGATAAAAAAACTCAAAAAATCTATCTTACTGATTCTGGAAACTCTGGTATTGTCATTATAGACATTAAATCCGGTCGTTCTAGAAGAGTTTTAGACAATCATAAATCAACAACTGCTGAACAAGGCTTTTTAACATTTGGAGACAAAAAATGGGAAAATACCATTCATTCTGATGGAATAGCACTAGACACTGAAAACGACCGACTTTATTTTCATGCCCTTACAGGATACAGCCTCTATTCAATTGCAACCAATATGCTTAACTCTGAAGATGAAAAAAGCATTGAAGAAAGCGTTCGATTTGAGGCAAAAACCGCCGCACCTGACGGCATGCTATTTGACGACAACGGCAATTTATATTTTGCCGATTTAGAAAATAATAAAATCCAGTATCGAAAACCAGATGGCAGTATTCACACTTTGGTAGAAGGTGATAAAATAAAATGGGCAGATACATTTAGTATCTACAACAACTACTTGTATTTTACTAACTCAAGAATAAATGAGGTTACAGCTGATATTTCAAATTTGACTTTTACTTTAAACAAAATAAAATTAGCCAAATAGTAAAAAAAGTTTCTTAACAAATCCAGCATTTGTACCGAATACAAAGTTTACTGATTTGAAAAAATCGTTTATAGTTTCAATATATGAGATAGAATGGGTTTGATTTTTCGGACCCATTTTTTTTACCCAGATCGCTCGGGTATCCGCAGTAGTTAGCACAGTTTTGCAAACTGTGCCCACAACGAGAAGCAAATAAAATAATAGACAAATTGGATGGGATTGCTTCGTTCAGTACAATGAATTAAACCGATTAATCAACAGCAATTTTTCAATATAGCGGGGTTTGGGTTTAATTTGAAATTGGTTTTGTACTTGCAAAGTCAGTGTTTAATCGAAAGTTTCGGCTCCATCACTCCGCCACATCGCCAAGCTGTGAAACGTTTTAGCCAATTCTAACGACGACACAACAATGACAAACATTTTACATAAATAGTATGACAAAAGTTTTAATTACTGGGGCGACAGGAAATGTTGGGACAGAAGTGATAAAGTCATTGCAAAAAATTGACCATCAGCTTGAAATTTATGCTGGATTTAGAAACTTATATGAAGACAGACTTAAATTATCCAATTACAAGGTAAATTTTTCTCTGTTTGACTTTACCGATGTTGAGACATACAAAACCGCTTTGGACGGCTGTGAAATCCTTTTTTTATTAAGACCGCCACAAATTTCAGAAGTAGAAAAATATTTTAAACCTCTCGTTGACACTTGTAAAAAAAACGGAGTTAAACATATTGTATTCTTATCAGTTCAGGGCGTTGAGAAAAGTAAAATGATACCCCACCACAAAATTGAGAAACTAATTGTTGACAGCAAAATACCATACACGTTCCTACGACCTGCTTATTTTATGCAAAACTTTACTACTACTTTGCATGACGACTTAGTGAATAAAAAAAGAATTTATCTACCTGCTGGTAACGCAAAATTTACGCTAGTTGACGTTCGTGACATTGGTGCAGTTTCTGCAACTATCTTGACAAACATATCGAAGCATATCAATAAATCGTATGAATTAACATGTAAAGTAAAGTTGACGTTTTTGGAAATGGCAAGAATATTAAGTGACATTTTAGGAATTGAAATTCAATATATATCGCCAAACCTCATAAGTTTCTTCCTGACAAAAAGAAAAGAAAAAACACCAACGATGTTTATTCTTGTGATGATTATGCTTCACTATTTCCCAAGATTTCAAAAAGAACCTGAGACTACGAACTGGGTCGAGAAAATCACCAACAGACAACCAACAACATTTGAACAATTTATAAATGACAATAAAAAAGCACTTACCGAATGACAATAAGCTCCCGATCGCTCAGATATCCACAGTCGTTAACGAAGTTTTGCAAACTGTGCCCACAACGAGAAGCAAATAAAATAATAGACCAGCTGAATGGGATGCTTTTGGACTTAAACGTGATATTACCGAAAGCGGAAAAATAGCGTTCGAAGCGCTTCAGGCCGAAATATATGATAGTATTCCAGTGGATTTGCGAATGTCTGTAAAAAGTGGATTTGAAGTTACAAAATATATTGTTAAAACAATAAAATCAAGAATTCTTGTTATTGCCTTAACTGCTGATTTTACTTAAGTGGGTTTGAAAAAATACAAATCAAAAGCAATAAAAAATTGTATTTCAAAACCTGTTGATGAAACACCATTGTATGGCAAGATTATTGGCCTTTTACATAAAGTACAAGTGGTAAAATAAATTTAATTTTTTGGTATCAAAAAATAAATAAGGAAATGTAGTAATTAGTTATTTTAGGAAAACTAAGCTTACAATAATTACCACTATTTAACCCTATTGTAAACTACTCATTTATAGTACATGTTGGTAATTTTTAGTTAGCACAAAATACTATGATATCTAAAAAACTTTCCAAAACGACAATCTTATAACTAAATACTACAATTTCATAACTTATTCTATAGTAATATCTTTACATTTATCGAGTGTCAAATAAGTCACAAAGTAAATAAATAGTTATGAAATTAAAAAACACACTATCTACCCTCGCTATGTTATCGGTAGTATTTTTGACCAGTTGTACTAATGATAATGTTGAGAATTCAACTTCTAATTCCTCTGCTGTTGCAAAATCAGATGGTTCAACTTCTACTATATTTGCGGTAAATGAAACTTATAACATACCAACAAAAATTGGTTCACAGAAACCAGTAAATCTTGGCATTGCAGGAGATTTTGCAATTTTATCAAAAACAGGAATTACAAATGTGTATAAATCAGCTATTACGGGTGATATTGGTTCAAGTCCAATAACTGGTGCTGCAGTATTGGTTAGATGTACAGAAGTAGTAGGAACAATATACACCGTTGATGCTGCCGGTCCGCTTCCGTGTAGTGTACCTAATGCTACAAGATTAACAGTTGCTGTTGGAGATATGCAAACCGCTTATACTGATGCAGCAGGACGAATTAACCCTAATTTTCTGAATTTAGGTGCCGGAAATATTGGCGGAAAGACGCTGACACCTGGCTTGTATAAATGGACAACTGCGCTTACTATTCCAACGGATATAACTCTTTCTGGTAATTCAACTGATGTTTTTATTTTCCAAGTAGCAGGTACTCTGAAATTGAGTTCAGCAGTTAGAATGACATTAACAGGAGGAGTACAAGCCAAAAATATTTTTTGGGTAGTTTCCGATGCCGTAACATGTGGAACAACTAGTCATTTTGAAGGAAATATATTAGGAATGACCGGGATCAATTTACAGACTCATGCAACAATAAATGGAAGATTGTTAGCACAAACTGCAGTAACACTGCAAATGAATGACGTAACTAAGCCATAATAATTGTAAGAAATAAAAATAAAAAAAATAGGCTACCCGATTTCGAAAGCCACTGAAAAATATCGCTTTTTTTTGATTAGCGTCATTTTTCAGACAATAAAAAAACGCTTATAACAGGATTTTAAACATCCTTTATAAGCGTTTTTCTTTTTATAACTATTTTTTATTACAAGTTGTATGAGTCTTTTTTTGACTTCTTTAGGTGCATTTTGCATAATGCGGGTGTAGATTGCATTTCTTACATTAGTTTCAGTATTCTTTTTTAGTTGACTGCGAAAATTGCTATTGCTCCCTGCATTTACATAATGGTGAGACCATACGATCTTGCTCCATCATTACCATGTACATTTTTTAACCCGATCGCTCTGGTATCCACAATTGTTAGCGCAGTTTTACAAACTGTGCCCACAACGAAAAGCAAATAAAATAATAGACGAACTGGATGGAATTGCTTCGTTTTTCGCGATGACTTAATCCAATTGCTCACAAATAAACGCAAAAGCAACAAAAAAATACTAACACATTAAACAAACCAAACCAATGAAATTACTACTTACCACTTTACTTTTAATATTCAACCTGACAGTATTCGCGCAATCGAATGCATTTGCTGGCGATTACAATCGCACCTTTAACAAAGAAGCAGATCATTTAATTGAATACAAATTAACCTTAAATCAAGATGGAACATTCCTATTTCATTCCTATTCTAAAATTAAAAACGGAGTTCCACCTGAAGTAAATAGATATGGAAAAGGAAAATGGACTGCGAAAGACAATGTGATTACTTTTTCTTCGAACAAACAAGAAGACTTTGATGTAAAAAATACGTTGGATTTCAATAAATCCAAGGCGAGATTTGTAACTAAAAATCCCAGAGATAAGAGTGACCGAATCATCAAGACCAGACTTACTTTTGTTGAGTCAGAAATTCCGTGGATACAAAGACTGGATGTTTTCAAAATATAACTACGGATTATAACTTTGGTGTATAATTCCATTTCTTGGCGTTCACCACAAAAATGATAAAGTAAAAGAACTGATAAACTGAATGCGATTACTTCGTTCCTCGAAATAATTTCTCTAGTTTAACGCAAGCTTCCCGCTCATGAAAATAAACGGATTTAAATACATTATTGATTGAAATTCGGTTTAGCGGGACGTTCGCGCGAATCTTTACTAAAAAAATATTTCTTTCGTTATTATAAAAATAAAACGTAGTTGATAGCCCTGATGGAAGCAGCATCTCCCGATTTAGAAAAACAAGGCTTTTTCAGCCGTAGATTTTATTAATCGGGAATACAGCGGACAGCAGGACGGTTCGTTATTGAAAACACCATTCGTTCTGCTCCTAAAAAAATACAACTTACCCGTTCATAACTCCTACCACTTTCTTTTTAATACCAATTTCTAAATTCCTAATTTGCGCTCTTAAATTAGAAAGAGAAAATGAAGGTCTGTATTGCCGAAAAACCGAGTGTAGCGCGCGAAATCGCATCCGTTTTGGGAGCTAATACCAAGCACGACGGGTATTACGAAGGCAATGGCTATCAGGTAACGTATACTTTTGGGCATTTATGTACGTTAAAAGAACCGAACGATTACAAACCCCACTGGAAAAGTTGGGATTTGAATAACCTGCCCATGCTGCCCGACAAATTTGAAACCAAAGTGGTCGAAAATTCGGGAATCCAAAAGCAATTCCGAATCATAAAAAGCCTGTTTGACAAAGCTGAGTTGGTAATCAACTGCGGGGATGCCGGGCAAGAAGGAGAACTCATTCAGCGCTGGGTGATGAACGAAGCCAATTATAAAGGCGAAGTACAACGCTTATGGATTTCATCCCTTACCACCGAGGCTATAAAAGAAGGTTTTGAGAACTTGAAACCATCCGCCAACTACGATAACTTGTACTATGCCGGATTTTCCAGAGCCATTGGCGACTGGTTACTCGGTATGAATGCCACGCGTTTGTACACCGTAAAACACGGCGGATACAAGCAAGTTTTATCTATTGGAAGGGTGCAAACCCCTACTCTTGCCATGGTCGTGGACCGATTCAAAGAAATTGAGAATTTCAAGCCGCAACCCTATTGGGAGTTGCAAACCTTGTATAGAGAGACGCTGTTCAGCTATGAGGAAGGACGTTTTTTGAAAAAAGAAGATGGCGAAATCCTAGCCAACAAAGTCAAGGAAAGCGAGTTCGAAATTGTCTCTGTCGAAAAAAAGAACGGCAATGAATTTGCACCAAAACTCTTTGATTTAACAGGCTTACAAGTGTATTGCAATACGAAATTTGGCTTTACCGCAGATGAAACACTTAAAATTGTACAGACTTTATACGAACAAAAAGTAGTCACGTATCCTAGAGTCGATACCACGTTTTTGCCAAACGATATCTATCCAAAAGTTCCCGGCATACTAAAAAACTTAACCAATTATGCCTCGTTGACGCAACCGCTTTTGGAAAAAAAAATTAAAAAATCAACCAAGGTTTTCAATGATAAAAAAGTTACGGATCACCACGCGATTATTCCAACGGGGATTCAAAGCAATTTGCAATACAATCAGCAACAAGTGTATGACATAATTACCAAGCGTTTTATTGCCGTGTTTTACGACGATTGTTTGGTAGCCAATACCACAGTAATCGGGAAAGCAGCCGATGTAACTTTCAAAACGACGGGAAAAGAAATCCTAAAAAAAGGTTTTCGAATAGTTTTTGAAGACCCAAACGCAAAAGAAAAAGAAGCTGATATATTACCCAGTTTTATTGTAGGCGAAAAAGGTCCACACGAACCCTCGTTTTTAGAAAAGGAAACCAAGCCGCCGAATCAGTTTACGGAAGCTACCTTATTGCGCGCAATGGAAACCGCGGGCAAACAAGTGGATGATGAAGATTTACGCGAACTAATGAAAGAAAACGGTATCGGACGTCCATCCACACGAGCCAATATTATTGAAACGCTGTTTAAACGCCAATACATCATTCGAAACAAAAAACAAGTATTGCCAACACCTACAGGAATTCAATTGATTGATACCATTCAAAATGATTTGGTAAAGTCGCCTGAACTCACGGGTTCTTGGGAAAAGCAATTGAAAGATATTGAAAAAGGAACCTTTACCGCCGGTTCGTTTATCAATAATATGAAACGAATGGTGGAAACTTTGGTGTATGAAGTACGCAGTGAAACCAGACGCGCGAATATTTCGCATGCAGGAAGTATCCAAAAAGAGGTAGGTAAAGTAGAGAAAAAGAAAGCAGTCGGAATTTTGGCGGAAGCCTGTCCAAAATGTAAAAAAGGGACACTAATAAAAGGAAAATCTTCGTATGGATGTTCCGATTATAAAGTAGGTTGCACCTTTTTATTGCCTTATACGTTTGCAGAGAAAAAAATATCCGAGAATCAATATTTGCGGTTGCTTCAAAAAGGTTCTACCGTAAACCTGAAAGACTTTAAAACAGATGCTGGTACTCTGGAAGGTTTGCTTCGTTTTGACGAAAATTTCAAACTCAAATTAGAACCAAAGAAAACTTTGGCTAAAGCCAATCCGGACGAATTAGCCTGTCCGAAATGTAAAAAAGGAACGGTTCTGAAAGGAAAAACTGCTTATGGTTGTAGTCATTATAAATTGGGATGTGATTTTAAAGTCACTTTTGATACGGTGAGAACCCAACTTAAAGATCAAAAACCCACCAAAGAATTGGTATACACTATTTTGAAAAAATGTGTATAATACCGAAATAGGTAAACTTCATTATCATTTACTGTCACGAATTTCAGGAATTATAACGAATTACATTCGTTTTAAAGGCGAATTTGTGAAATTTAAACAGATAATTTTTCGTGCAAATTTGTGTAAGCGTGGCCATGTTTTTTTTAAAGCGTTAGCTGTAATATTCCAGAACCAAAAATAAAATACACCTATTCTATTTTTTCATAATTTAGCTTAATCTAATTAAATACGAAAAATCTAAACTTATGTTTCAAAAAACGACTCTTGCACTGCTTTTGTTAGCCTTTGTTTCCTGTAAAAATTCGGATGCAAATGAAAAAGAAAAAATCAAAGCCGCAAATTGGCTTTTGGGAAATTGGGAAAGTAAATCAGTTGAAGGCAATCTAACCGAAACTTGGGAAAAAGTAAACGACAGTACGTTTCAAGGGCAGTCATACTTCATCAAAGAAAAAGATACCTTGCATTTTGAATCGATAACCTTGCAACAAAAAGGAGATAAGTTAACGTATTCCGCTGCCGTTAAAGGACAAAATAACGACAAAGCGGTTACTTTCAAATTAACAACCGGAACAGAAAAGCAAATGGTTTTTGAAAACCCAAAACACGATTATCCGAAAAAAATCATTTATACCCAAATTACAAAAGACAGTCTAGTGGCTAATATTTCAGGAATTCAACAAGGAAAACCTAGTTCAGAACAGTTTTCGATGAAAAAAATCAAATAAACTACAATAGACATAACGTGACTAAAAACTTTACAGATAAATACGTAGATTTAAGTAGTACTACAAACTGAATTTTAGCACTCTATCTAAAAATACTCTAATGCTATTCATATTTATTCTAAATAATTTTTGTATTATTTAAATGGGTTGTATATTTGCGTCAATTTATTCTTATTTATTCTAAATAAGATGTTACAAAAAAGATCAATCCTAATAATATACGTATGAAAAAGAATCTTTTTATTTCTTTTGTCTTAGCCACTACTTTGTTTATGAATGCGCAACAAAAAAATACACTTTTGGAGCAGTCATTCTGGAAAACACATCCGGATGTAAATACAGTTAAAGCGGAAATAGCAAAAGGAAACAGCCCGTCAGCATCAACCGCCAATGCTTTTGATGTAACAGTTATGGCTATCAACAATGATGCTCCTGTGACTACAATTAAATTCTTACTGGAACAACCCGGGAATGAAGTCAATAAATCAACACACGACAATCGTATTTATTTACACTGGGCAGCAAATAAAGGAAATGCAGCAATCGTAGAATATCTAATAGCCAAAGGTTCCGATATTAACCTAGAAGACAGTCAAGGCTATACACCAATTACATTTGCAGCTACGAATGGTCAAAACAATATTGCTGTTTTTGAAGCATTATTTAAAGCCGGAATAAACCCGAACAAGAAATATAAAGACGGTGTAAACCTATTGCTGTTGGCGATACCGTCGGACAAAAGTCTGACACTTTCTAACTATTTTATTACTAAAGGAATGTCTCTTGCTGCTGTTGATGACGATGGTAATACCACCTTTAATTATGCGGCGAGAACAGGAAATATTACCCTTCTAAAAACACTATTAGAAAAAGGAGTAAAATACAATGATAATGCATTAATTATTGCCGCGCAAGGTTCCCGTAGAGACGCAAATACTCTTGAAACCTATAAATATTTGGTAGAGGAATTAAAAATAAATCCTACAGTAATCTGCAAAACAGGTGAGACAGTACTTCATTTTCTTGCAGGTAAATCCAAACAAAACGAAATCATCAATTACTTTTTAGCCAAAGGAGTAGATCCCAACAAAGCTGATAACGACGGAAATACAGCATTAATGGCTACTGCTGCATCCAGAGAAATCGCTGCAATGGAACTGTTATTACCAATTGTAAAAAACAACAATTTGCAAAATATTAAAGGAGAATCGGCATTAACGATGGCGGTGAAGTCAGGAACCCCTGAAGCAGTGGCACTTCTTTTGAACAAAAGTGCTGCGGTAAATGTTTTAGATAAAGACGAAAACAATTTGGGATACTACTTAATACAATCCTACAGACCAATGAGTCGTGGCCCAGAAGTGGCAAATGGACCACCACAAGATCCTTTTGACGCTAAAATAAAATTGCTGCAAGACCAAGGATTCAACTTAGTCGCTCCTCAAAAAGACGGAAGTACGCTTTACCACTTTGCTATCGCCAAAAACGATTTGGCATTATTAAAGAAAATCACCAATTTGAACATTGATGTAAATGCAAAAAATAAAGATGGTTTAACTGCGTTGCACAAAGCAGCCATGATTGCTAAAGACGATGCTATCTTAAAATACCTAGTGTCTATTGGTGCCAAAAAAGAAATCACCACTGATTTTGACGAAAGCGCCTACGCCTTAGCAAAAGAAAATGAGTCTTTAACAAAAAACAACGTTTCTCTAGAATTTTTAAAACAATAGTATGCAATCAATATTAAAATTAGGTGTAACAGCTTTGCTATTATCCTTATTATCTTTTCAGGCCTCCGCACAAACCAGTAAATACAAATGCATGCTGCAAATGTCAAACTACATGGGAGAAGGCGCTTATATTGTAGTTTCACTTATAAACGCTAAAGGCGATTATGTAAAAACGTTATATGTAATGGGTGATGATAAAAAATGGTACAAAACCCTTAAAGAGTGGCACAAATTTTACGCTAAAAAACCAGAAAACATCAGCGCCAAAACCGGAGCTTCTGTAACTGGTGGTGACCGAAGCATCACAACAATAGAAATTGAAGATGCTAAAATCAATAAAGGATTTAAATTACGATTTGAAACAGCAGTAGAAGATCATAAATATAATACCGCTGATTTAGAAATTCCACTCACAACTGAAGGAATTGCTGCAAAAACTGAAGGTAAAGGTTACATTCGCTACGTAAGATTAAATAAAATCTAAAAAACAGCTATTGTTTGCTAAAGGTAGTTTGGGCGTGACCCTCTCTAAAAAAGGTCGGGTCGGGTCTTCCGTTCCCGCTTTTTTTATAAAGACAAAAAAGCCTTTATAAAAAAGAGCTCCACTTCAACCCCTCACGCAAGCGCAGCGGTAAAGCAACCAAAAATATTTAAACAACATTTTTATCCAGTTTCAACTCCCTCCCTCCGGGGAGGGTTGGGGTGGGGAAACATACAACTTTAAAAATGACTCTTTCTTTTTGGCGTTACTTACATTTGGCTTTGGCTGTATTTTCTGCTGCATTTTTAGTGTTGGCGTCCGCAACTGGTGTCATACTTGCCGTAGATGCCATACAGGAGAAAACACCGCCATACAAAGTAGAAAATTTTGAAAAAATAACACTCGAAGAAACTTTACCAGCACTAAAAAAAGCGTATCCTGAAATAACGGAATTGAATGTTGACCACAATCACTTTGTGACGCTGCAAGGTATTGACTGGAAAGACAATGATGTTAATGCTTACATCGACCCAACAACTGGAAAAATACTAGGAGAACCCATCAAAAAAAGTGAGTTTATCCAATGGACAACAGCGCTCCATCGTTCTTTATTCCTTAAAGAAACCGGCCGTTTTTTTGTTGGTTTTATTGCCTTTTTGTTAGCATTGATTTCCATTTCGGGTTTTGTTTTGATACTCAACCGTCAAAGAAGTCTTCGCAGTTTATTTTCTAAAATTGTAAAGGAAAATTTTGTACAATATTACCATATTTTTTTAGGTCGATTATCACTGATTCCAATTCTGATAATTGCACTTTCGGGTACGTATTTAACCTTGGAAAAGTTTAATTTTTTCCTCGAAAAAACAGATTTAGAAGAAAAAACCGGAATAGCAACAATTACGTCTATTTCAAAAAAAGAAACTACTATTTCAGTTTTTAAAAACACGCTTCTGGCTGATGTTAAAAAAATTGAATTCCCTTTTTCAGATGATCCTGAGGAATATTATAGCATTACATTGCATGACCGAAATATAGAAGTCAACCAAATTACTGGCGCAATAGCGCGTGAAATTCCTTTTCCGTTGCAAACTTTAGTGTCAGACTTGAGTCTTAATTTGCATACCGGTCGCGGCAGCATTTTATGGGCGATAATTTTATCAATAGCGAGTTTAAACATTTTATTTTTTATCTACTCCGGTTTTGCCATGACGCTAAAACGAAGAGCGAGCCGAATTAAAAATAAATACAAAGCTGAAGACAGCACATTCATTTTACTGGTAGGTTCCGAAAATGGAAGTACGTTACTTTTTGCCAATGCCATTCAGAAACAATTGCTTGCCAACGGAAAAAAAGTTTTTCTTACCGAAATAAATAATTATTCAGTCTATCCAAAAGCAGAACATCTTATCGTATTTACTTCAACCCACGGACTGGGCGATGCGCCTTCTAATGCGGGTAAATTTATAGCACTGGTCAATAAAACTGAACAAAATCAAAAAATCAATTTTGCGGTCGTTGGTTTTGGGTCGAAAGCGTATCCTGATTTTTGCGGTTTTGCCCGTGAAATTGATACCGTTTTGGAAAAACAAAATTGGACTGAACGCTTATTAAAATTACAAACCGTAAATGACAAATCAGCGGAAGAATTTGTAAAGTGGATTAAATTATGGAGTGCCAAAACAGGAATTCCACTTTCGGCAACTCCATCTTTATATAGTAAAGTTCCAAAAGATTTGCAAAAGCTGACCGTACTTGATAAAACTGCCATTTCTGATACGGAACATACTTTTTTACTTACATTACGTTCTAATAAGAATGCTAAATTTACTTCTGGGGATTTACTGGCTATTTATCCTTCAAACGACAATCAAGAACGTCTCTACTCTATTGGAAATCATAACGGCAACATACAATTAGTGGTAAAGCTGCATCCTTCTGGTTTGGGTTCAGGCTATTTATATGGCGTTAAAAAGGGATCTGTTTTCAAGGCACGAATTATTAAAAATCTATCATTTCACTTCCCGAAAAAAGCATCTAAAGTAGCACTGATTTCAAATGGAACCGGCATTGCTCCTTTTCTGGGAATGATAGAACAAAATAAGAAAAAAATTGAAATTCATTTGTATTGTGGCTTTCGAAAAGCAACTGAAACTGTAATAGTATATGAAAAATTTGCTGCTGAAATGATTCAAAAACAGCAACTTAAAAGTTTTCATGTGGCGTTATCCCGCGAAGTAAACCATCACTATGTAATGGATCTAATCAAACGAGATGCTGATTTTTTTATGGATTTACTGTCACAGGGAGGCGTTGTAATGATTTGCGGTTCTCTTGCGATGCAAAAGGACGTGGAAGCGGCTCTTGATGCACTCTGTCTTGCGAAAGCAACTTTGAGAATTGCAGATTATAAGGCTAATAGACAAGTGCTGACGGATTGTTATTAAATCCTCTCCCCAGCCTTCTTGAAAGGAAAGGGAGCCGAAACTAAATTGAATTTACAATAACTACTGCCGTTTTTGTAGAATTGCTCCGCGTGAGTGATGGCAGTGAAGCTCTTTTTTTGAGAGGCTTTTTTCAGCCACTCAAAAAAAAGCGGGAACGTACAGCACGACCCGAAGTTTTTACGCAGGGTCACGCCCAAATAATTTTAACATTGAATTTTATGTCTAGAAAATACTTCTTTTTGCTGATTGCGATACTTTTTTTGAGTCAAGGAAGTCATGCACAAATCGGACGAAAAAGAACCACCTTACTTATGGGCGGTCGATTTGACATTACCATTGTAGCGAAGGATTCATTGTCAGCAGAACAAAACATAGATGCTGTTATTGCAGAAATTACACGAATCGAAAATTTGATTTCCGACTGGAAACCGGACTCGCAGGTAGCAGAAGTGAACCAAAATGCGGGTATTCGGCCGGTGAAAGTGGACAGGGAAGTTTTTGAATTGACGCAAAGAGCGATTCGGTTTTCTGAAGTGACTAATGGCGGTTTTGACATCAGCTTTGCGGCAATGGATAAAATCTGGAAGTTCGACGGCTCCATGACTGAGATGCCTTCGGCGGAAGCCATTCAAAAATCGGTTGAAAAAGTAGGCTACAAAAATATAATTTTGGATAGCGTCCAATCCACCATTTTTCTAAAACTAAAAGGGATGAAAATTGGATTTGGCGCATTAGGAGAAGGATATGCTACCGATAAATGCCGGGATATGATGCTTGCAAAAGGCATTCAAGCCGGAATTATAAACGGATCAGGAGATATGAGCACTTGGGGAAAACAGCCTAATGGAAAAGCTTGGAATATCGGTATTACGAATCCTTTTCATCCTGAAACAATTTTAGCTGTTGTACCATTAGAACAAGATGCCGTAACGACATCAGGCAGCTACGAAAAATTTGTTGTTTTTGACGGAAGACGCTATTCACATATCATCAATCCAGCAACGGGATATCCCGCTACAGGCTTATGCAGTGTGACGGTTTTTGGTCCAAATGCTGAAATGGCAAACGGTTTAAGCACTTCATTGATGGTTTTAGGGAAAACAACAGGACTGCTTTTGCTCAACAAATACCCTAATTATAGGTGCGTCATGATTACAGATAATGGAAAAGTAGTGAAATCAAAAAACTTCCGAATCAAGAAATTTAAGACCAAGTTCTTAGAAATTAAATAGTGTACTACAAAGCATAAGTACCACATCCAATTGTGTATGAAAAATAATTTTTACTCATAAACCATTCCTGATTATTTACCCAGACTATTTAAATTCAAAAAATAATTCTCTAAAAAATCGATTCTTTTGTCGCTTTATTTTTGATCATTTTCATTTTAAGCTTTACTATTTAAATAACCTAAACTCTTTATTAGTTTAGCTTTTATGTTACTTATTGGATTTGTTCCTCGGCACTACTTATCGTTCGAATTTGTCTTAACATAAATTAACATAAGACATTTGCAGCTCTTTCAGACACAATTAACCGCAGGCACAACCGTCAAATATTACTTTTAAGGTTTAAAAAATGAATTTTATTAAGAATTATTTAATTTTTTAAAAATATAAATACCTACAAAACAACACCTTAAAATTAAATATAAATATTATTCATATTTAATCTAAATAAGTTTTGCAAAACCACACTTGGGTTTTATATTTGCATTATTATTTTTAATTATTCCAAATAAACAATCATGAAATATATTTTCCTTCCCACATTAACCCTTTTATTTAGTCTATCGTGTTTTGCGCAAGAATCAGTAAATGCATCTGAAGATAAAAATTTTGATGACCCTTTCGAATCAATAACGGATACGATAAAAAACAAAAAAGGTGGAATTCTTAAAGAAGTTATTGTTACGGCCAACAAAGAGAAAAAGGTAGTTTCAGCATTAAGATCAGGATTAAAACCAATGGACACTCCGCAAAGTGTTCAGGTTATTGGAGCTGAAATAATCGAGCAACAGCAAGCCATTCGTCTAAGTGAAGTTATCAAAAATGCTAATGGTATTTATGTAGGTTCCGCACGTGGTGGCGCTCAGGAATCGTTTTTCTCAAGAGGGTATGATATGTCAGCCAACAATATGTTTAAAAATGGTTTCCGTTATAATGCAGGTTCTATTCCGGAAGTTTCAGGTTTAGAGAAAGTGGAGTTTCTTAAAGGTGGTTCTGCCTTATTGTACGGAAACGTTGCTCCGGGTGGAATTTTAAATTTGGTAACAAAAACGCCTTCTTTCAAAAGTGGTGGAGAAATTACAATGCAAGCAGGGAGTTATTCCTACTATAAACCATCGATTGATTTCTACGGACCTTTAAATAAACATATCGCTTATCGATTTAATGCGTCGTACGAAAACTCAGGAAGCTTTAGAGATTATGTCAAAAATGAGCGTATTTATATAAATCCTTCATTTCTTTTTAAAGTAAGCGATAAAACTCAAATTACGTTACAAGGTGACTATCTAAGTGCCGATTGGACACCTGATTTTGGGACTGGAATAATTGGTAAAACAATTTTAGATTTGCCCCGAAACACGTATTATGGAGCGCTTTGGTCAACAGGTAAAACAAAATCATCCAGTGCTTCAGTATTGGTCAATCATGATTTCAACAACAACTGGAAATTAAGTTTTAATTCTTCTTTTCAGTCTTACAACAGAACTCAAAAATCGACTGCACAGTTAAACTCGATTGACGCCAATGGAAATTGGAAACGTGGCTTGACACAAGCTGATGCTTCTGAAAAAATATTTGGAGATCAATTGAATTTACAAGGAACCTTCAACACTGGAAGCATCAAACACCAAATATTTACAGGAGTTGATTATGAAAATTCTATGGCACCAAGTTATACTTTTGGCTTCTATGCCAATCCAAATGGTACGAAGGCTTTAACCACTGAAGCAACTGCCATAAATCTATTCAATTACGATTATAGCACACAAAGCCTCACCTCGCCATATTCAACTAGAAGAACCCAACTGGCTACTACAGATACACAACGTTTTGGAGTATATGCGCAAGATTTAATTTCGATCACTGATTATGTTAAGGTTTTGGCCGGACTGCGTTGGTCATGGCAAGAAAGTGAGGTCGCAACCTCCAAAGAAGTGATAGGGAAAGTGAATGGAGTTGACACCATTACAGCAACTCTTGAAAATGCAACCGCTACAACTGGAACTAAAAACTTAAACAGAGCCTATTCCCCAAAAGCGGGACTGGTAATTCAACCAAATAAAGATTTGTCTTTGTTCGCCAGTTACTCGAACTCATTTACTCCTAACAGCGGAACAACGGTAGATTTGCAACCGTTAAATCCTTCTATAATAGATCAATTCGAGGTGGGTATCAAAAAAGATTTTTGGAAAGGTATTTTAAGCACCAATGTAACAGCATATCAAATCTCAAACAATAATTTAGCTCAAACTGTTTTGTTTGCGGCTGACGGTGTAACACCTAATGTAAATACGAACTTAAAAGAACTGGTAGGGGGAACAAAAGGAAAAGGAATTGAAATAGATGTTACTGCAAAACCAACACTAGGTTTGAACATCATTGCCGGATATAGCTTTAACGAAACCAAAATTTCTAAATCTTCAGGGACAAGCGGAAGTCTTGTAATAGGGGATATTTTAGCAAGAACACCAAAACATACAGCCAATTTGAGTTTTTTCTACAAATTGCCTGGTGGGCCACTGAAAGGGCTTACTTTTGGAGCCATCGGGAACTATATTGGTGACCGAACAGGAGGTTGGAATGACCGTTATGTATGGACAGAAAACAAACCAGTAACTGCTCCAAAAACATATACTGTGACTATTGAAGACCGTGACATTCCATTAAAAGGGTATACAACAATTGATGTTTCTGCAGGTTATGAATGGAAGAAATTCTCCATCTTGTGCAAACTATCTAATGTGACAAATGAGTTGAATTACACCTTACACGAAAATTACAGTGTAAATCCAATCGCTCCACGTCAAGTATTGACAAGCTTGAAATATAAATTCTAAAACCTTACTTAGGTTGTATTTTATCCAAAGTTTTTCTGTCCCTTTCATTTTTTTGATAAGCAGAAAAAGTTTTGAATTTTTTAATAAAAAAATCCCATCTCCTTTTGACCGGAAATGGGATTCTATATTTTAGAAGAATTTGAAGTTATTTCAAACCCGCCAAACTGTGTTCGATAGTTTCAATTTTTGCCAAAGCGTCGGCTTCTTTTTGTCTTTCGTTTGCCAATACTTTCTCTGGCGCACCAGCCACAAATTTCTCATTTGCCAGTTTGTTTTGAACCGATTTCAAGAAACCTTGCGTGTACTCCAACTCTGTCGTAAGTTTAGCAATCTCAGCTTTTATATCAATGTTTCCGGTTATTGGAATGAAATATTCATTTGATTTTACACGGAAAGATAATGCTCCGTCCACTTTATCTGAAACATATTCTAATGAAGTAATATTCCCTAATTTGGTTACTACCGAATCAAAATAAGTGGAAGCTTTGTCATTATTTACTACTTTCAGTTCGATTGTATCTTTGAAAGGAATATTTTTATCTTTACGAATTGTTCTGATCCCAGAAATCACTTCAATTGTATTCTCAAAATCAGCAATTAAACTGGCGTTGAACGGTTTCATTTCCGGCCAAGTTGAAACGATTAATGCTTCTTCTATAGTTCTTTGATCAAGAATTTGCCATATTTCCTCTGTCAAGAACGGCATAAACGGATGCAATAATTTCAAGTTATTTTCCAGCATTGCTATGGCTTTCGCCAAAGTTACGCTGTCAATTGGCTGTTGGTAAGCTGGTTTTATCATTTCAAGAAACCATGAACAGAAATCGTCCCAAACCAATTTATAAATTGCCATCAACGCATCGGAAATTCTATATTTTTCAAAATTATCTTCGATTTCCAAAAGCGTTTGTTGCGATTTGGCTTCATACCATTCAATCGCAACTTTTGATGATTCTGGTTGCGGTATGGCATCCGAAACTTCCCAACCTTTTATTAGTTTAAACGCATTCCAGATTTTATTGGTAAACGCCTTTCCTTGATTGCACAATTCTTCATCAAACATAATATCGTTTCCTGCGGAAGCGCTCAAAAGCAATCCTACTCGAACTCCATCAGCTCCAAATTTTTCGATTAAATCCAACGGATCAGGAGAATTCCCTAATGATTTGGACATTTTACGTCTTTGTTTGTCACGAACCAAACCAGTCAAATATACATTTGTAAATGGTTTTTTGCCTGTGTATTCATAACCTGCGATGATCATTCTCGCTACCCAAAAAAACAAAATATCCGGACCGGTAACTAAATCATTCGTTGGATAATAGTATTTAAAATCTTCACTTTCCGGATCCATGATTCCGCCAAAAACAGACATTGGCCACAGCCAAGAGGAAAACCAAGTATCCAAAGCATCAACGTCTTGTCTTAAATCTTTTGTTTCAAGTTTCAAGTTTAAAGTTTTGGCTTTTGCCAATTCTAAAGCATCTTCTATATTCTCGGCAACCACAAAATCTTCTTTTCCATCACCATAGAAATACGCAGGTATTTGTTGTCCCCACCACAATTGACGCGAGATATTCCAATCGCGAATGTTGTTCAACCAGTGTGCGTACGTATTATTAAAACGAGCAGGATGCAATTTGATTTCACCATCTTCTAATACCGATTTAATAGCAGGTTTTACCAAATCTTCCATTTTCAAGAACCATTGGTCTGACAAACGAGGCTCGATAACCGCCTTGGTTCTTTCCGAAGTTCCTACTTTATTCAAGTGAATTTCTGTTTTTGCTAAAGCACCAATTGTTTCTAATTCTTTGGAAATTTCCTCACGAACCACAAAACGGTCTTTTCCTTGGTAATGCAATCCAAAACTATTCAAAGTAGCATCTTCATTGAAAATATCAATAATCTCCAAATTATGCTTTTCTCCCAATACCTTGTCATTCATATCGTGCGCCGGAGTTACTTTCAAACAGCCTGTTCCAAATTCGATATCGACATATTCATCTTCAATAATTGGAATTACCCTTCCGCAAATGGGTACAATCGCTTTTTTGCCTTTCAAATGAGCAAATCGTTCGTCATTTGGATTAATACAAATTGCAGTATCTCCAAAAATAGTTTCCGGACGTGTGGTTGCAATCGTCAGGAAATCTTCACTTCCTTCGATTTTATATTTTAAGAAATATAATTTTCCTTGTTGTTCTTCATAAATTACTTCTTCATCAGACAAAGTCGTTTTGGCTTCGGGATCCCAGTTTACCATTCGGTACCCTCTATAAATCAGTCCTTTGTTGTATAAATCTACAAAAGAACGAATCACCGACGCTGACATATCAGGATCCATCGTAAACTTGGTTCGTTCCCAGTCACAAGAAGCTCCCAGCTTTTTTAATTGATCCAAAATTACACCACCATATTTATCCGTCCATTCCCAGGCATGCGCCAAGAATTCTTCGCGAGTCAAATCATTTTTATTAATTCCTTCCGCTTTTAATTTGGCAACCACTTTTGCTTCAGTTGCAATTGAGGCGTGATCCGTTCCCGGAACCCAGCATGCGTTGAAACCTTTAAGACGCGCTCTTCTAATTAACACATCTTGAATCGTATTGTTTAACATGTGCCCCATGTGCAAAACTCCAGTCACATTTGGTGGCGGAATCACAATGGTATATGGTTTTCTGTGATCTGGCTCCGAATGAAAATAATTATTTTTCATCCAGTAGTCGTACCACTTATTTTCAATAGTTTTAGCGTCAAATTGTGCAGGAATTGTCATTTTATCGTGGATTCGTTTACTCGTTAAATTCAAGTGTTTGTTGCCTATGTTAAACTGATAACAAAAGCAACAGGTACATTTTATATTTTGGTCTAATATTTGTAATTAAATTGCGGAACAAAAGTAAATAATTAAGTAGATTATAAAAAGAGAAATAAAAATTTGTGCATTAATTAAAAGAAACTAATTTTACTAAATGATTTTAAATAAATGAAAATGAAAAAAACTTTAATTTTATTCGCATTCGCATTGATCAGCAGCATCGGTTTTGCTCAAAATGGCCCTAAAATTGAGTTTGCCGCGAAAGACAACACGATTGATTACGGAAAAGTTACCAAGAATGAAAATGGCTCTCGTGATTTTATTTTTACAAATACAGGTAATGCTCCATTAATTATTACTAATGTACTGTCTACTTGTGGTTGCACGGTTCCTACAAAACCTGATGAACCAATTATGCCTGGAAAAACAGGGAAAATAACTGTAAAATACAACATGGCTCCTGGACCCATCAGAAAAACAATAACAGTTGAGTCAAATGCAGTGAATTACGAAGCTGGTAGAGTTGCTCTGAAAATAAAAGGAGAAGTGATTTCCAATTAATTTTAGACTTAATAATAAATTAAAAACGCTTTTGGATAATTTTTCCAAAAGCGTTTTATAGTCATAAGATATCGTCCAGCTTAAACCGAAACTTTAAAATTTGGCTTTCCCGTTCAATCTCAATATCAATCCACTTATCCTCTACCGACTTAAAAAGAAAATTGATTTCTTGCAAAGAATATTGATAAGGAATGTTGTTATTAATTTTTATAATAATATCTCCTTTTTGCAATCCTACTTTTGCCGCGGGCGAATTCTTCCTAACGTTAGCTATTTCATAAATAGGTTTCAATTGAAATTTATATTTAAAATCAGTAGTTACACTAACCCCGCCGGATTCATTATATCTCGTACTTAACGGAACTGTTCCCATGCGCACAGTTTCCTGAACCCACTGCAAACCATTGTGCTGTATTTCAACACCACTTTTATTATAACTAAAAGGAGCTTGATAATCACTGTTTTTTTTGAAATAAAGTTGCTGTTCCCTATAATCAAATATGACCGTAAACCGTCTCATGATTTCGCCACCTACTGACCCCATTCTGTCTGGCACCATAGAAACGTTTCTAATTGAAATGGAGTCTGGAAAAGCCACAACCGGATTATTGAAGATAAAATCCCCCATCTGAAATTTCTCAATTCGGGCTCTTTTGCCTTCAACATCGCCACTAAAACCCCTGCCCAAAAAATCATCAAAATTTTTCTCTGGAACTTTAATCCATTTTGAGCAATCTTGAAACAACCAAATTGCATCGCTGTTACCAATATCAACCAATAATTTAACTGTTACGTCGCGATTACTCTGATAAACGCTGCTTTTTAAATATGGTTTCGAATTTTCGATAGAAATAGGAAGGGAGCTAAATTTTTTAGCCATTTTAACTCTATTTTTAGCCGTGTCTTTGTAAACGACAACTCTTCTTTTTCGGTAATCAATTTTGACTAAATTATTTCTAAAAAACTGGTATCCAATAATACCGTTTACGGGAATACCAATGTGAGATGATAAATTAAAATCAGGGTCTAAAACAATATAAAGCATGTGATTTCTATTCTTTAGACTGCTAAATTCTAAAATATTATTTGTCGATTTCAATCCTTCAACAGCCTCTTGGTTTCCTAATCCTTTTAACAGTATTTTTTCAATATTAAAAAAACGGACTTCTTTTTTATCTTCTAAACTGAACAATATAGTTTCAACTACACCAGTGTCCAGCAAAAAATTTAATTCTATCCCATTCACTTTAATAGGTACAAAAACCAAATTGTTGATTAATTTGAAGGGAACACTTATCTTATTTGCTTCTTTTTCAAACTGGAATCCTTGTTGCGAATAAGCTGAACAAACACAGCAGTATATAAGTAATAAAAAGAGCAGTTTTTTCATTATTTTTTCTTTTCCATAAAATTAATAAATAAATAATATCAAAATGCAGATTTAACAATATATACACCTTTTGATTAGAATAAATTCGGAAAAAAAATTGCAAATTTGCAATTCAATAATTTAAAACTATGCCAACAATATCAAACAAAGGCAAACAAATGCCAGAATCGCCAATACGAAAATTGGTTCCGTATTCAGAAATTGCCAAGAAAAAAGGAAATAAAGTATATCATTTAAACATAGGTCAACCGGATATAAAAACGCCAGAAGTTGCCATGAATGCTGTAAAAAATATTGATTTAACTATTTTAGAATACAGTCATTCTGCCGGAAACGAAAGTTATAGAAAAAAATTATCGGCATATTATATCAATCAAGGTATTTCGGTAAACCTCGAGGACATTATAATTACGACCGGTGGATCAGAGGCACTTATGTTTGCCATGGGAAGCACTATGGATCACGGCGATGAAATCATTATCCCCGAGCCTTTTTATGCAAATTATAACGGATTTTCAACGGCTTCAGGAGTTACTGTTGTCCCTGTAATTTCGACAATAGAAACTGGTTTTGCTCTTCCGGCTGTAGAAGATTTTGAAAAACTGATTACTCCAAAAACAAAAGCGATTCTTATTTGCAATCCAGGAAATCCAACTGGATATTTATATTCCAAAGAAGAAATCATGAAACTGGCAGCATTGGTGAAAAAACATGACTTATTCTTAATCTCTGATGAAGTATATCGTGAATTCACTTATGATGGAGATGTACATTATTCTGTAATGAATGTTCCCGGACTTGAAGAACACGCCATTATGATTGATTCTGTTTCTAAAAGATACAGTATGTGTGGCGCAAGAATAGGATGTATTGTTTCTAAAAACAAGGAAGTCATGGCTGCTGCAATGAAATTTGCACAAGCAAGATTAAGCCCGCCAACCATTGAACAAATTGCAAGCGAAGCCGCTCTGGACACACCGCAAAGTTATTTTGACGAAGTAATTTCAGAATATAGAGACCGAAGAGACACTCTGATTGAAGAGTTAAATAAAATAGACGGTGTTATTGTAAGCAAACCAAAAGGAGCTTTTTATTGTATCGCGCAATTACCGGTGGACAACGCTGATGCATTTGCAAAGTGGCTTTTAGAAAGTTATGACCTAGATGGTGAAACCGTAATGGTAGCACCCGCAGCTGGGTTTTACTCGACACCTGGAGTGGGATTAAATCAGGTTCGTATTGCTTATGTTTTGAAAAAAGAAGACTTAATAAGTGCCGTACGCATACTAAAAGCAGCAATTCCTGTTTACAATGCGGCCCAAACAAAAGCGTAATTAAATTATACTTCAGTTTTACTCATTGAGTAAACGGAAGGATTTTATAAAAAGGCAATGACACACCCGTTATTGCCTTTCTTTTTAGGTCCAAAAAACAAAAAAAATCTCCTGATTAATCGACAAAGTAGTCTTAAATAATAAGAGCGATAGAAATTCTTTACTTTTTATTATTTATCTTTACCCCTTAAATATTTATACCCACTATAATAGTTGCTTTTAATGATAAAAAACGAAGAATTGCAAGACGAATTAGGAGACAATCATGTTAGTTTATCCGCGAATAATCCAGTACGAGACGATGCTTTTGACCTTACTGATGATGAAAAAATTGAAAAAATAAAAAAAGACGTCGAGAGTATTCTGATTACACTTGGAATGGACTTGACCGATGATAGTTTAAAAGGCACACCCAATCGTGTTGCTAAAATGTTTGTCAAGGAAATTTTTGGAGGTTTGGATCCTGCAAAAAAGCCAAAAGCTTCCACATTTGACAACAATTACAAATACGGTGAAATGTTAGTTGAAAAAAACATCATCGTGTATTCTACCTGTGAACATCATTTATTACCCATTATAGGAAGAGCGCATGTGGCTTATATTTCTAACGGAAGAGTTATTGGTTTATCTAAAATGAATCGTATTGTGCAATATTATGCCAAAAGACCTCAGGTTCAAGAGCGTTTGACGATGCAAATTGTTCAGGAATTACAAATTGCTTTAGGCACCGAAAATGTAGCTTGCGTGATTGATGCCAAACACCTTTGCGTAAATTCAAGAGGAATTAGTGATATAGAAAGTAGCACTGTGACATCTGAATTTGGCGGAAAATTTAAAGATAGTGTAACTCGTAGAGAGTTTCTGGACTATATTAAATTAGAAACAAAGTTCTAAGTAACCCGATTTATTTAGTACCCATAAATTCCTAGCCCTGATGGAAGCGGCATCCTTTTTATGGCTTCTTTAGCCATGAAAAGATACAGCAAACAGCAGGAAATGGCTCAAAAAAATAAAAAAATGCCTTTATACAATACGCAAACGCTTAAAATATACAATTCTCTTTCGGGAGAAAAAGAAACATTTACACCCATTCACGAAGGAAATGTTGGGATGTATGTTTGTGGGCCAACGGTTTACAGCAATGTGCATCTTGGAAACGTGCGTACTTTTATGTCTTTTGATGTGATTTTCAGGTATTTTCTACATTTGGATTACAAAGTGCGCTATGTTAGGAACATTACTGATGTGGGCCATATTGTGGATGATGTGGATGAAGGCGAGGATAAAATTGCCAAAAAAGCGCGTCTGGAACAACTGGAACCGATGGAAGTTGTACAGCGTTATACCGTAGATTTTCACGACATTTTGAATGAATTTAACTTTTTGCCACCAAGTATTGAACCAACGGCAACGGGTCACATTATTGAACAAATCGAAATTATAAAGACTATCATTGAAAAAGGAATTGGTTATGAAGCCAATGGATCCGTTTATTTTGATGTGGTAAAATTTAATCAAACCAATCATTACGGACGATTAAGCGGACGGAATATTGAGGATATGCTTGCCAATACCCGTGATCTTGACGGACAAAGTGACAAGAGAAATCCACAGGATTTTGCGCTTTGGAAAAAAGCGGAAACCCAACATATCATGCGTTGGCCTTCGCCTTGGAGCGATGGATTTCCAGGATGGCACTTAGAATGTACCGCAATGAGCACTAAATATTTAGGCAATCATTTTGACATTCATGGTGGCGGAATGGATTTAAAATTCCCGCATCATGAGTGCGAAATCGCACAAAACGAAGCCTGTACCGGTCAAACTCCAGTTAATTATTGGCTACATGCCAATATGCTCACCTTGAACGGTAAAAAAATGGCTAAATCTACGGGCAATAATATTTTACCAAGAGAAATATTGACGGGAGCAAACACGATTTTGAGTAAAGCTTTCTCAGCATCGGTTGCGCGATTTTTTATGTTACAGGCGCATTACCGAAGTATTCTTGATTTCTCTGATGACGCCATTGTTGCTGCCGAAAAAGGATACAAACGATTAATGGAAGCGATGAATTCATTAAAAGAGATCACTGCTGGCACAAAAAGCACGGTTAATATTGCTGCTTGGAAACAGTCCTGTTATGACGCGATGAATGACGACTTTAATACGCCAATTTTGATCGCGCAGTTGTTTGAAGGCGTTCGATTTGTCAATTTATTAAAGGATGAAAAAGAAACTTTGAATGCCGATGACTTAAATTATTTTGCAAAAACAATGCATGCATTTGTTTTTGACGTTCTAGGTTTAGAAGATGAAAAAGTTTCGGACAGCAGTAACGATAAGTTAGAAGGGACAGTGAATATACTTATCGAAATGAGAAAACAGGCCAGAGACAACAAGAATTTTGCTTTGTCCGATCAAATTAGAGACCAATTAATTGCTTTAGGAATTCAGTTAAAAGACGGAAAAGAAGGAACAACATTTAGCATTTAGTCTTCAGTTATCCATTTATAATGATTAGTGCAGAATTTTAAATTGAAACTAATAAAATATGATTTCAAAAATCCTCATATTTCCTTTTATACTATTAGTTCGATTTTATCAAGTTGCTATTTCTCCGTTTACACCTTCCGCTTGCCGATTTGAACCGACTTGCTCATCCTACATGATCCAAGCCTTACAAATTCACGGTTTGTTTTACGGAGGATTTTTAGGAGTAAAACGCATTTTGAGTTGTCATCCTTGGGGGAAAACGGGCTATGATCCTGTTCCAAAAAAAACATGCAATCACAATCATTATCCTTTTTGAGCATAAATGTACTTAAAAACTCTATTTTTACGACTAATAAATAAATTTAACACTAAATGACACACGCTTTAAACATCGTTTGGAATCCATCAGAAGGAATCGATTTAGGCTTTTTTATCATTCGATATTACAGCTTAATGTTTGTAATTGCTTTTGGATTAGGCTGGTACATCATGAAACACATCTTTGAACGAGAAGGTGAATCTATAGAGAAATTGGATTCTTTGTTTATCTGGACTGTGTTGGCAACCTTAATTGGTGCTCGTTTGGGACACGTTTTCTTTTACGATTGGGAATATTACCGCAATCATTTATTAGAAATTATTTTACCTTTTCGATTTAGTCCGAATTTTGAATTTACAGGATATCAAGGTTTAGCAAGTCATGGCGCTGCTATTTCTATAATAATTGCCATGTATTTTTATAGCAAAAATATATTGAAAAGACCACAGTTATGGATTTTAGACCGTGTTGTTATTCCTGTAGCGAGTGGCGCCATTTTCGTCAGATTAGGCAACTTTTTTAATTCGGAAATTATTGGTCATGAAACCACATCTTCCTTTGGAATAAAATTCATTAAAGATCATTTTAGTCCGATGGATGCCGTCAATGCTACTCAAATAGCGAATCCTAAAGACGCCTATAGAGCCATTGCAACAGAGCCTAAATTCGCAACTTTACTGGAACAGGTTCCTGCGAGACATCCTACACAGTTATACGAAGCATTTTGTTATATTTTTGTTTTTGCAATATTGTTTTTTATGTATTGGAAAACCGAAAAAAGAAAATATACTGGATTTATTTTTGGAATGTTCCTCGTTCTTTTATTTACCGTTCGTTTCATAGTGGAATCCGTCAAAGAAAGTCAGGGTGGTTTCGAAAGCGCTTTAGGCTTGTTTTCAACAGGACAATGGCTCAGTATTCCATTTATACTTATAGGACTGTATTTCATTTTTACAGCTCAAAAAGAATTAACGAATTAAAAAATCATTTCGTTTCGAAAAAAAAGCGTTAGCGACATCAAAGTAGCTAACGCTTTTTTTATAGGGAAAATAAAAATCCAAAATCAATGTTTTTTGTATTATACCCGGAATTTTTTTTCTGTAGACCAGCGTTAGAAATGTGACGAATATTTGGCCGTATGTCGAATGTAATTCTGTTAACTTTGCAAGTGAATCCTATGGCTAAGACATCTGCGAAGGCAAAACCTTTAGACAAGCGCTCCGTTTCCGTATCTGTAATCATTGGTCCTACACTTCCTAATAGATAAATAGAGGCCGATTTAAAGACTGGTTTCCTTGCCAGAAAGCCAATATTAAAAACATATTCTTTTACATCTTTTAGCTTTGTATACATCTCGCGTTTAGCTTCATAATCCGGTTCGTCAGGTGCTACGAAATACAAATTTAAGAGTTGGTGTTTTGCAAAATTAAGCTCTGGTTGCAGTACTAATTCATATTTAAAGCGCTTTGTATCCTTTATTTTGTAATATAATTGCAACTTGAAATATTGGTTCGTATAAGTATAATTTCTATTTTTAAATTCATTTCCTGATCCGTAAGCAAAGCCGAATTCAATTCTATTGCCTTTATCTTGCGCATAAAATGGGATTGAACTGCAAATAACAATTACAATAAGAAGTGCTTTTTTATTCATAGAATTTAGATTTAAAACTCTTCCGCTCTTTACATTCAACTGTTAAATTACGAATTAAAAATCACACTTTGGTTTACAACAAAAAAAAGAGATTCAACTTTCGCTGAATCTCTTTTTATAAAGTATAGAAAAAAATTTTAGTCTTCTAAATGTGCTCTTTCAACCTTGTTTTTATCTTCTTTTGAAATTGTATCCACCAACACCGGTGTTGCGATAAACAATGAAGAATATGTTCCCACTACAATACCTACTAACATAGCAAATATAAATCCTCTGATTGAATCCCCACCGAAAATAAACATGATTAACAAAACAACAATCATTGTTAATGAAGTATTGATTGTTCTGGACATCGTTGTATTAATTGACTGATTTACAATGTCCGAGAACGTACCTTTAGTTTTACCGGCTAAAAACTCTCTAACCCTGTCAAATACAATAACAGTATCGTTCATAGAATATCCAATAACAGTTAGAATCGCAGCGATAAAATGTTGATCGATTTCCATCCCAAAAGGCATGAATTTATAGCATAATGAATAAATTCCCAATACAAAAATAACATCATGCGCAATAGCTGCAATAGCTCCTAAACTGTATTGCCACTTTCTGTAACTAATCATTAAGTATAAAAACACTATTGCCATTGCTCCAAGTACTGCCCAATATGCATTAGTTTTAATATCCTGCGCTACAGTCGGACCAACTTTAGAAGCTAGTAAAACTCCTACCTTTTTTCCGTCGTATGCATTTATAAATTTATCATAAGTCATATCTGCTGAAAAATGCTTTTTTAAAGCAGTAAACAACAATTTATTCACTTCTTCATCGGCTTTGATTCCTGGTTCTTGAACTTTGTATTTTGTTGTGATTTTTAATTGATTATCACCTCCAAAAACTTTTACTTCAGCATTACCATCAAAAACTTTTGCTAATTCTGCTTTTACAGTTTCTGTTTCAATTGGTTTTTCAAAACGAACTTGGAATGTTCTTCCTCCTACAAAATCAACTCCCTCATCCAAACCGTTTGTCCCTAATGAAATAACACTAATAATAACAACGATACTAGAGAATAAATAAGTCCATTTTTTCATTCCTAAGAAATCAAAATGAAAGTTGTTGAACATGTTCTTAGAAAAATTAGTAACAAACGTCAAATTATTCTTTTTGCTTATGTTCCAATCAATGAAGATTCTTGCAATAAATATTGAAGTAAATAAAGATGTTATAATACCAATTAATAATGTCGTTGCAAAACCTTTAATTGGTCCTGAACCAAAAATAAATAACACAGCTCCAGTTAAAATATGAGTTACATTCGCATCGGTAATGGATGACATCGCACCTCTCCAGCTGTATGAAGTTTTAACCGCTTCTTCCAGAGTTTTACCAGCACGTAATTCTTCTTTCGCTCTTTCGTAAATAATGATATTTGCATCCACTGCAGTACCCATCGTAAGAACGATACCAGCAATACCCGGTAATGTTAATACTGCTCCAAGACTTGCTAAAATTCCGAATAAGAATAATAAGTTAACCGCTAGTGCAACATTTGCATACCATCCGGCTTTACCATAATAGATCATCATCCAAAGCGATACTAAAAGTAATCCTATCAAAGCGGAGTTAGTACCATTGTCAATTGCTTCCTGACCTAAGGATGGACCTACAACTTCTGACTGAACAATATCTGCAGCTGCAGGAAGTTTACCCGCTCTTAAAACATTTGCTAAATCTTTAGTTTCTGTTACATCAAAAGCCCCTGAAATTTCAGATCTACCACCTGAGATTGGGCCTGTAGAAACTCCAGGTGCGGAATAAACGATATCATCAAGAACAATAGCGATATTGCTTTTTTGAGTATATGCTCTACCAGTTAGTTCTTCCCAAGCTTTTGCACCTTGACCGTTCATTTGCATAGAAACAGCTGGTTTACCACTTTGATCAAATGTATCACTTGCATCAGTAATTACGCCACCACTCATTGCAGGCACATTATCTCTATTACCTTTTAAAGCGTATAATTCTACAGCATCAATATCTTTTGCTTTAGCATCTTTAATTATCATTGGTTTACCCCAAACAAATTTTGCATATCGTTGGTCACCTGCTAATAAAATTCTAACATTAGCTCTTTTCAAATATCCGTTTACAACGGCAGTATCTTTTGGAGAGAAAAGTCCTAAAACCGGACCTCCGCCTTGACCAATAATTTTATCAAATAAAGGATTTTCTCCTTTTTTAGTAGCAGTTGAATCTTTAGCATCAGTAAGTAACGCACTTAAAGAATCTTTGACAACTGGTTTTACTTCAGTCGTGTTGATTTCAGTTTTTTTCAATGACTCATTAGCAGCCATTAAAAAGTTACCTATTTCTTCAATTTTGTATGTTTCCCAAAACTGTAATTGAGCTGTGCTTGATAATAATTTTTTAGCACGATCTACATCTTTTGCACCTGGAAGTTCAACAAGAATTTGACCTGAATTTCCTAGTTTTTGAATATTAGGCTGCGTTACACCAAACTGGTCAATACGTTTTCTTAAAACTCCAAAAGCACTTTCTACAGACTCATCTACTTTTCTGGAGATAACCTTTTTTACTTGTGCATCCGTCATTTGAAAATCTACTCCACCTTCACCTTGTAAACTTCTGTTTGCGAAAATATCAGGAGAAGCTAATTTTACAGTTCCTTGTGAATTGGCATCAAAAGCATCAAAAAACTTATCTAAATACGATTTATTCCCTTGTGAATCTGCAGTCGCATCAGCCAAAGACTTATTGAAAACTGGATTTTTAGAATTATTAGATAATCCTTTTAAAATATCTTTAACAGATATTTGAAGTATAACATTTATACCACCTTCTAAGTCAAGACCTTTATTGATCTGCTTATCACTTACTTCATTAAAAGTAAAATTAGTAAACCCAAGATTAAATACTTCTTCTTTACCAATAGAATCTAAATATTTTACTTCTTTGTCAGCATTTCCATTAGCAAAAGATTTTGCATCGTTTTTTACTTTGCTTGCGACAAAAGTGAAAGAAAGTTGGTAAATACTTACCAATGCAAATAGAATTGCGAAAAATTTAATAAGTCCTTTATTCTGCATTATTACTAAAAATTAATTATTTTTTATTTATTTATTTTTGCTTTAAACCTTGTAAAACAACATTTTACATCCATTTTTAAATTTAAAAAAGAATCTCAATAGTTACTTCATTTTTTTTAAACCGAGCAAATATATAATTAACGTTAAGATTAACCAATTTATTTATAGATTAATCTCAAGAAAAAGACTGCAATGATGCAGTCTTATCTTTTTTCTATGTAAATTTTATACCAAAATCGATTTTAAAGCGTCATTCATTTGTCTAACGGCATCAGCACTTTTAGCAAATAAGGTTTTTTCAGCATCATTTAGTTTAATGTCAAGAATTTCTTCCACTCCATTTTTACCAATAATACATGGAACACCAATACAGATATCATTTTGACCATATTCTCCTTCAACGAAAACAGAACAAGCAATCATTTTCTTTTGGTCATTCAAAATACTATCCACCAAAAAAGCAACTGAAGCTCCCGGAGCATACCAAGCCGATGTTCCAAGAAGTCCCGTAAGTGTAGCTCCACCTACCATAGTGTCCGCAGCTACTTTTTGCAATTGTTCTTCCGAAAGAAATTGTGAAACTGGGATTCCGTTGTAAGAAGCTAATCTTGTCAAAGGAATCATAGTAGTATCACCGTGCCCACCAATAACCATTGCTGAAATATCATTAGCAGGTTTGTCTAAAGCCAAAGATAAATATGTTCTGAAACGAGAACTGTCTAAAGCTCCACCCATCCCAATAATTCTATTTTTTGGCAATCCAGTAGATTTCAATGCCAAATATGTCATGGTATCCATAGGATTTGAAACTACTACAATAATAGTATCCGGTGAATGCTTTAATACATTTTCAGCAACTGTCTTCACAATTCCTGCATTAATTCCTATTAATTCTTCACGAGTCATTCCTGGTTTTCTTGGAATTCCTGATGTAATTACCACTACATCACTTCCTGCTGTTTTAGAATAATCATTGGTAACACCTGATACTTTGGTATTAAAACCTGTATTAGTGGCACATTGCATGATATCTAATGCTTTACCTTCAGCAAAACCTTCTCTAATATCCAATAACACTACTTCGCTGGCGATTCCTCTATAAGAAATCACGTCCGCACATGTTGCTCCTACATTTCCTGCTCCTACAATGGTAACTTTCATATTTTAAAGTTTATTCGGTTATTTGTTAATTTGGTTACTTGTTTTTGTGTTAATCTGTTCAAATAAAAACGAACGATTACATTACTTTACGCATCGATATTTGCGTAAACTGCATTTTTCTCAATAAATTCTCTTCTTGGCGGCACCTCATCACCCATTAACATAGAGAAAACTCTATCGGCTTCCGCCAAACTGTCAATAGTTACCTGACGCAACGTTCTAAAACTTGGATCCATTGTGGTTTCCCATAATTGCTCTGCATTCATCTCTCCAAGACCTTTATAGCGTTGAATTCCTGCGCTTCCGCCCATTCTTTCATTTGCTTGATCACGTTGTAAATCATTCCAAGCGTATTCTTTCTTGTTTCCTTTTTTGACTAAATATAAAGGTGGTGCTGCAATATATACGTGCCCTTCTTCGATTAATTCTTTCATAAATCTAAAGAAGAACGTTAAGATTAAAGTAGAAATGTGACTACCATCGACATCGGCATCACACATAATGATTACTTTATGGTAGCGTAACTTTTCAATATTTAATGCTTTACTATCCTCAGCAGTTCCTATTGTAACGCCCAGTGCTGTAAATATATTTCGAATCTCTTCATTTTCAAAAACTTTGTGATGCATTGCTTTTTCTACGTTCAAAATTTTACCACGTAACGGTAAAATAGCTTGAAAAGCACGATCACGACCTTGTTTTGCGGTTCCTCCCGCCGAATCTCCCTCGACAAGGTATACTTCGCATTTTGCAGGATCTTGCTCTGAGCAGTCTGATAATTTTCCTGGTAATCCACCGCCACCCATTACGGTTTTGCGTTGTACCATTTCACGCGCTTTTTTGGCTGCGTGACGCGCTTGTGCTGCAAGAATTACTTTTTGAACAATAATACGGGCGTCATTTGGATTTTCTTCCAAATAATTTTCAATCATTTCACTGACCGCTTGACTTACCGGAGAAACAACTTCTCTGTTTCCAAGTTTGGTTTTAGTCTGTCCCTCAAATTGTGGTTCAGCAACTTTTACCGAAATAATAGCCGTTAATCCCTCTCGGAAGTCATCGCCGGAAATATCAAATTTCAATTTGTCTAACATTCCAGAAGCATCTGCATATTTTTTTAGTGATCTGGTTAAACCAGTTCTAAAACCTTGCAAGTGTGTTCCTCCCTCGTGCGTATTAATATTGTTTACATAAGAAAAAATATTTTCCGTGTAACTGGTGTTGTAAATTAAAGCCACTTCAACTGGAATTTCTCCTTTGTCATTATCCATGGAAATAACATGCGCTATGATTGGCTCACGATTTCCATCTAAATAGCGGATATATTCTTTAAGACCTTCAGTTGAATGAAAAATTTCTGAAACAAAATTTCCATCTTTATCTAATTCTCTTTTGTCTGTGAAGGTAATTGTAATTCCTTTATTTAAATAAGACAACTCGCGCATACGCGCTGACAAAGTATCGTATGAAAACTCGGTCGTTTGCGTAAAAATAGTTTCATCCGGATAGAAAGTTACAATAGTTCCTCTCTTAGTAGTTTCCCCAATTTGCTTAACTGGATACAACGCCTTTCCTTTTTCATATTCTTGCTCATATACTTTTCCATCACTACTGTGAACAGTAGCTCTCAGATGATTCGATAAAGCGTTTACAACAGAAACCCCAACACCGTGAAGTCCTCCGGAAACTTTATAAGAATCTTTATCAAATTTTCCTCCAGCACCAATTTTGGTCATTACAACCTCCAATGCCGACACACCTTCTTTTTTGTGAATCCCTACCGGAATACCGCGTCCATTATCTTCAACAGAAACGGATCCATCTTCATTAATATCAACTATTATGGTATCACAATGGCCTCCCATTGCCTCATCGATAGAGTTATCTACAACCTCATATACTAAATGATGTAGTCCTCGAACACCGACATCTCCGATATACATCGAAGGACGCATTCTTACGTGCTCCATTCCTTCTAATGCCTGAATACTATCTGCTGAATAACTGTCCTTCTTGATTTCTTCGCTCATATATATTTTATTCTAAAAAATGTAATTTTTGTATAACACGCAAATATATAAAAACGCAAATTATATAACCGTTAAAATCCCTTTTTAAGCCCTTAAGTTATTAACATTTGTTCATATAATTATAAAAAAAATGCTCTCAAAATTGAGAGCGTTCTTCATTTACAAATATTGAAATTATTGTTTCAAACCGTAATTCCTGTTTTAGCAATTTCGGTATCGGCTTTAACGTGCGCTGCATTGGCTCTTCCGCTTGGATCTAGGTTTTCTTGCCATTTTGGAATCCATTTCCTAACCGTTTGTGCGGCACTTACTTGTGGGTAATATTTATTAAATATCGACCTGTATAAATAGGCTTCTTTAGTTGTAGGAGAATTGTATGTAAATTCAGTCGCTGCGCCCGATAATTGCTCATCCGTAACTTGTGTCGCACAATAATCAATCAATTCATCAATCCACCGGTAACCCACACCATCTGAAAATTGTTCTTTTTGTCTCCACAAAACTTCTTCCGGGAGATACGGGTTTTCAGGAGTATCAAATGCTTTTCTTAAAATATATTTTTCTTTTCCATCGTACGTTTTAGGCATCTTTTCTTCTGTTTTGATGCGAACAGCGATTTCCAAAAACTTTTTGTCTAAAAACGGAACTCTAGTCTCTAATCCATGAGCCATCGTTGATTTATCGGCTCGTAATAAATCGGCAGTAAATAATTTCTGTACTCTTTCAATGGTTTCCTTTTGAAAATCTTCAGTTGAAGGTGCATTTCTAAAATACAAATACCCTCCAAAAATCTCATCGGCTCCTTCTCCTGAAAGCACCACTTTTATTCCCAAATCCGTAATCGCTTTTGATAAAAAATACATGGGCGTACTTGCTCTTATTGATGTCACATCATACGTTTCAAGATGCCAGATTAATTTATCCAGAATTTTAATTCCTTCTTCGACAGTGAAATGAACTTCATGATGTTCCGTTTCTAAAAATTCCGCCACTTTTCTTGCAGCGGCCGCATCCGGAGCATCCGCATTTAAACCTATTGAGAAGGAATGCAATTTTTTACCGGTTTCAGCCAATAATCTGGAGGCAATTGCTGATGTCAAAGAAGAATCCAATCCTCCTGAAAGCAACACTCCAATTGGCACATCGCTCATTAACCGTTTACGAGTCGCTTCGGTCAACGTCTCTCTAATTAATTTTAAATCTAACTCTTGGTCGGCTTTTAAATAATCTTCGTATTCTGGTTTGTAATACTTAACAAAACCCGTTTTTTGAGTGTAATAATGTCCCGGAGGAAAAGTAGAAAAGTTTTTACACTGATCCGCAATAGGTTTCATTTCAGAGGAGAAATAAATTCTTCCTCTTTCGTCTAGTCCATAATACAATGGTTTCACTCCCAGCGGGTCCCTGCTGGCAATAAAATCATCTCCATCAACAACTACAAAAGCCCAGTCTCCATCTAAACGATTGCAAAAATCGTAGCCAAACTCCTCGTACAAATGCACAATAACCTCTGAATCTGATTTGGTTCTAAAAGTATGCCCGTTCAAAACACCATCTCTTAATTCCTGATGATTGTATATTTCGCCATTATGTACCATGTAGGCCGTTTTTGTGCCTTGTATCGGTTGTTTTCCGGAATGTAAATCGATTATAGACAGCCTTTCATGACTTAAAATATGTCCTTTTTCAGTCACATGTACGTCACTTTCATCCGGACCACGATGGGTCATTCTTTTTGAAAGTTCCCCAAAAAATTGTTCATCTTTTCCTCTTCCGATAATGGCTAATATTCCGCACATAACATTAAATTTTTATTTTTTTCACCAATTCAACTTGACAAATATGCGATAGCAGTTACAAATACAAAACATAATTCGTATATTTAGTTGCTATTTAAAACAAAAAGATGCGTTTTATCTTAAAAATGTAATTCAAACAACACTAAATCAAAACAGCCTGTGACAATTGTAAATCATTGGATTTATTCAAATCTACTATTTGACTTTCTGACCTTTTAAATACGTGTTCGTTGGTTTCATTTTCACTATTTTATTTTCTTCCACTTTCATTAAATCCTGGTCAAACATTACAAAATCAGCCCATTTCCCAACTTCCAAACTTCCTTTTTCTTTTTCTTCGAAATTAGAAAAAGCGGCCCAAATGGTCATTCCTCTTAAAGTTTCGGCTCTGGTCAAAGCATTTTCCATTTGAAAACCATCTTTTGGATACTCCTTACTGTCTTTTCTGGCTACGGCAGCATGAAAAGTTAGCATCGGATTCACTTCTTCTACAGGAAAATCCGTTCCTAAAGCTATCATTCCCGCTTTTTGAAGTAATTTTTTATAAGCATATGCATTTTTCAATCTTTCTTTCCCCAATCTGTCTTCAGCCCAATACATATCTGATGTGGCATGTGTGGGTTGAACCGAAGGAATAATTCCGAATCTAAAATAGTCAAAATCAGCTTCACGCAGAACTTGCGCATGCTCAATTTTCCATCTTCTGTCTTTTGTGCCTGTCAAAACTTCTTTGTATATTTTCAAAATCACCGTATTTGCTGAATCGCCAATGGCATGTGTATTTAACTGAAACTTTGAAGCCGCAATTTGTCTCGCTACTTCTTTTAATTCTGGAACTGGTGCCAGCAAAGCACCATATTGGTCGGGCTTATCAGAATACGGTTTGTGCATGCAAGCGCCACGCGAACCCAAAGCACCATCGCCATACATTTTAAAGGAACGCACATTTAGATTATCCGTTTTATAAATTCCTTTATTTAAATATAAATCGATATTTTTTTGATTTGCTGTCACCATAGCATATACATTTAGCTTCATCAATTTTGCTTTCTGCAAACTATCCATCAAATGAATAATATCCGGATCCAATCCTGCATCATTCACGGTTGTCAATCCGTAATCAAACATCACTTTTTCGGCATCCAATAAGGCGGCAATTTGTATCTTACGAGTTGGTTTTGGAATTATCTTAAACACTAATTCCATTGGATTATCTACTAAAATTCCTGTTGGTTCCCCGTTTGCAATTTCAATCTGACCGCCAAAAGCTTTCGTATCTTTCGTGATTCCGGCTAATTTTAACGCTTTACTGTTGACGATTATTGCATGCCCGTCTACTCTATTCAAGACTACAGGAATATCAGGAAATGCAGCATCTAAATCTGCTTTTGTTGGATACTTTTTAACTTTCCAATCGTTTTGATCCCAACCATTCCCAACAATAAATGTTGGATTTTTATCTTTTTGAAAAGCTTTTAAACGGGTTATTATTTCGTCCATACTTTTAGTTCCACGCAAATCAGCTTCTTGTAGACTTAATCCATAGCTGTAAAAATGGCAATGCGCATCAATTAAGCCAGGATAAATGAATTTTCCCTCCGCTTGTATCGTATTTTTAGATTCGTATTGTTTTGTAATTTCACGATTAGTACCAATAGCCACAATTTTGCCCTTATCTATTGCCATAGCCGAAGCGGTCTCAAAAGAGTTATTGACCGAGTAAATCGTTGCATCGGTAATAATGGTATCAACAGAAACTTTACTTTTTTGATCACAAGAAATCAATAAGAATAAGCCAAAGAATAGTGTAATAAATTTCATAATAAACATTTTAGTTGCGCTAATATAAAAAAACTCGCCTAATTATTTTGGACAATGCGTAATTATAACGTTTTTTCAAATTATATATTTCTACGTAAATTTAGTTTCCATAAAAAAACGCTCTCGAAATGGAGAGCGTTCTGTGAATTTAAAAAATCTTAATTATCTTATATTTATACTTTTACATACGCATCATCATGTACACTCGCTACTGCTCTTCCGGACGGATCGTTCATGTTCTTGAAAGCCTCGTCCCATTCCAATGCAATTTTTGTACTGCACGCAACGCTTGCTTCTTGCGGAACACACAAAGCAGCTGCATCACTCGGAAAATGCTCGTGAAAAATAGAACGATAGTAATATTCTTCTTTAGAAGTTGGCGTTTGTAAAGGGAACTTATATTTTGCATTTGCTAATTGCTCATCGGTAATTTCAACAGCTACAACTTCTTTTAAAGTATCAATCCAACCGTATCCTACACCGTCACTAAATTGTTCTTTTTGTCTCCAAGCTACACTTGGCGGTAACATCTCTTCAAAAGCTTTACGAACCACCCATTTTTCCATCGGATGTTCTGCATTAATCATTTTATCTTGTGGATTGATTCTCATCGCCACATCCATAAATTCTTTATCTAAAAATGGCACACGTCCTTCAATTCCCCATGCTGCTAAACTTTTGTTCGCTCGTAAACAGTCATACATATGAAGTTTTCCTAATTTACGAACATTTTCTTCGTGGAATTCTCTCGCGTTTGGCGCTTTATGAAAATACAAATATCCTCCAAAAAGCTCATCTGCTCCTTCACCTGACAATACCATCTTGATACCCATAGATTTAATAACTCTCGCCATCAACCACATTGGTGTCGACGCCCTAATTGTAGTCACATCATACGTTTCCAAGTTATAAATTACATCTTTAATTGCATCTAACCCCTCTTGAATTGTGAATTTAATTTCGTGGTGAATGGTTCCAATATGATCCGCAACTATTTGCGCAGCCGCTAGATCTGGAGAACCATTTAATCCTACCGAGAACGAATGTAATTGGGGATACCAGGCATCGGCTACATCTCCGGATTCAATACGTTTTTGTGCATATTTTTTGGCTACAGCCGAAGTAATTGAAGAATCTAATCCTCCCGAAAGTAAAACTCCATAAGGCACATCGCTCATCAATTGTCTGTGAACCGCTGCTTCTAAAGCGACTTTAATATCGTCAATGCTGGTTACGTTGTCTTTTACAGCATCATAATCAACCCATTCTCTCTGGTACCATTGTACAAATTCGCCATCTTTACTTGACATATAATGACCCGGAGGAAACAATTGGATTTTAGTACAATACCCCTCCAACGCTTTCAATTCAGAAGCCACGTAAAAAGTTCCGTGTTCATCCCAACCTATGTATAATGGAATAATTCCCATGTGATCCCGAGCAACAAAGTACTCATCTTTTTCGACATCATAAATGGCAAATCCAAAAATCCCGTTCATTTCATCTATAAAATGCGGCCCTTTTTCTTTGTAAAGTGCTAAAATTACTTCGCAGTCACTTTCGGTTTGAAAGTTGTATTTACCTTCAAATTGTTTACGCAATGCTCTGTGGTTATAAATTTCACCATTTGCCGCTAAAACAAGTTGCTTGTCTTCACTGAACAACGGTTGCTTTCCTGAAGCCGGATCAACAATCGCCAAACGTTCGTGAGACAAAATCGCTTTTTCATTACTAAAAACTCCACTCCAGTCTGGTCCACGATGACGGATAATTTTAGACATTTCTAATACTTGCGGTCTTAAAACTTCTGCTTTTTGTTTTAAATCAAAGGCACATACTATTCCACACATAACTATATATTTTTATTGTTCTGTTTATTTTGATAGGGCAAAGATGGAATTATAGTTCTAATTGAAAAACACAAATACCATTTTTAGTTATAAATAATAACTAAAAAAGAATATTTGTGTTTAAAATGTAATTAAAAGATAATAAAAACAGAATTGAAGTTGTGGATTGTAAAAAGAAACGTAGGTGAGATGAGTTTTATTCGATATTCTCCACCAAATACTTCGTCCCATTAATCTCAAAAGTAAAACCTTCTTGATTTCCCATCAGTTTATTTCCCAAAGGTGATTGTGGAGATAATGCGATAATATTGATTCCTTCGACATTGATTTTTGGAAGTGCCACACTCAGGTATAAATAGATTCCATTTGCTTTAACCAAGCTCCCCACAATAATAGTTTCGGCCGTTACAGTAACATCAATTTTATCCAAAACTGTTTTTTGATTTAGAACTTCTCTCAATTTACGATTAAGTTTTTCCTGCTCAATGTGCATCATAGACAAAGCCGTTTCGTGTTTGTCTCCGGCAGAACCTTTAGCGTCATTTTTAGAATCTTCGGTAAGTGCCACAATCATGTCTTTGAAAACGTCGATTCGATCCTGAACTAATTGCAGGTAATGAATATGTATTTTTTGTTTGAAGGTCATAGGTTTTTTTGGAGTGCGGATATTTACCATCCGGTGGTTATTCTAGAATTATTTTTAGTTTGTTTTTAAAATGAAAATTTAAGGGACATAATTCATTGGTAACATATCTCCCAATTTTCTCGTCGCTAAATCTCCCCCAAACTCAATCTTATCAGCATCTGAATTGTTTCCATACTCATCTACATAAAAAACATTTGTTAAGAAAATCACTTTTGATTGTTTCGTTTTCTTGTAAAGAAAATTAAAATCGGCATAAAATCTAGGTTTAGAGCCAGCTAAAAGGCCTTCATATTTAATATTCGAAGCAATACTGATCTTCTTTAACTTTCCTTCATTGGAAATTGTAAAATAATTTTCTGGAATATCCTGAAAACCTCCTTTGAACAATAAAAAAAGATCTTTACCCCAACGATTTTCCGAAAGATTTTTAAAGAGATGCATCGAAGAGCCATTGTATACATTATCCCTGATTTTTTTTATTTTAGATTCTTTATTTATCTCATTAAATAATGTTGTTCCCAAAAATAAGTTTTTAGTTACGTCTTCATTTTTTATACTCTTTTTACGAAATTTAACATAAAATTCATACAAATCGAATTCAATTTGATAACCTAAATATGGATTATCAATTTTTAATGGCTTATCTGATTTCGCAAATAAAGTATTTGTTTTATAATCATATTCAAATTCAATATCCTCTTCATTATTAATTTTACATGATTTTCCAGCCTTTGTAGTTCCTAAAAACTGATCTCTAAATAATTGCATTTTTTGGCTCCTTGTAAAATAATCTTTTCTTATGACAACCTCATCAAGTTCGACTTGCTTCGCGACTAAATAAATTTTTCTGTTATTATTTTCAAAAGGGTTGGCAATACCTACTGTTTCATAACCCATAGACCGGATAATCAATGAGGTATTAATTTTACTCTTCACACTCAAAAAATATTTCCCATTTTCATTGGTCAAAGTAGCTATTGTGGTTCCATCCAAATAAACCGACGCTCCTACCATTGGCATTTTGTTTTCGTCAAAAACGGTTCCTTCTATGGTTTGACAAAAGGTATTTAATGAAAACAAAAAAATAAAAATTAATAATATTCTTTTCATATTACAAAAAATTAAATCAATATTCTTCACCAAAAAATCACCGAAAGGTACTCATAGAAACTACGATGTTCTCCAAGTTTTTTTTATTACGGTTTCTGTGATTTTGTGTCTACTTCGTAGTTAAGTAAAAAATTAAAAATCAAATTTATAGTTCACGCCTAAAATCACTTGAAAACCTTGAACTGGATAATTTAACAATTTTTGGTAGGCATTATTAGTGATATTATTGGCTCTTGCAAAAGCAGTCAATCGGTCACTGTATTTGAAACCAACATTTGCATTTACATCAAAATACGATTTTAAAGTAAAAGGACCCGGCTGAACTACATATACAAAATCAGTATTTATCTGAAAATCTTTTCGCTCGCCAACGTAAAACACATTTGCACCAGCAAACCATTTTTCAGTTATATTAAAATCAAGATTTGAATTTATTTTAATCGCCGGCAAGTTCCAGGCTTCTTGCTGAAAATCATTCGTAAAACTACGGAAAGTTCCGTTGATTCCAAAAGACACATTTTTAGAAAAATCGGCTTTTAGTTCTCCGTAAAAACTCAATGTTTTCATATCGTCATACACCACTTGAAAGGAATTTCCAAACGCATAATCTTCATTACCCGCATTTTCATTATAATCATTGCTTCTAAATAATGCTTTATTTCTTTCGTTGACGTACGAAGCTTTAACATTATAACTTACATTATTGGTCAATTTCCCTTTTAATCCGGCAAAAACATCATACTGCTGATCTGTTGGTGTCATACTCAATGTAGGGGATAAAAAAGGATTTTCGTCTACAAAATCCTGATATGAATTTTGTTTTAAGTTCCCTTCGGCGCCAGCATAAAAAATCATCAAATCTCCAACTACTTTATACGAAGCATTGAATTTTGGATAAATATAAAAGGAATTACTGCTGTTTTGATTGTCCATGCTATATATAAATGCAGCACCAATATTTAGCGTCCAGTCGTTCTCTTGCATCACAAAGCTTGGTGAGATTCCGAAATTTGTAAAGCCGTATTTCATGGCTTCCGTATTAGTATTTAAATAATTTTTCTTGAAATTACCTCCTACATAATCTACAATTAAATCCGTTTTCACAGCACTTTCCATTACGTCAAATTCAATTGTAGGCTTTGCATAAAATCGATTTTCAGAAGATCCGGAAGCATCCGAAAAATGGTTGTATTTAAGACTTGTTTTGTTTAAAATACTTTCGTTAAAAGCTACATTTCCGCCTAACGATATGGTTCTGTATGTTTGCTGCGGATCAATTGCATTAATCATCATCACTTGCTCCTGAGCTGATAAAGTACTCCCAAATTCTGAAGGCAGTCCATACCAGTTATAAATTTGGTTTTGGTACCCTAAATCCAAATTCCAAGATACGTCTTTTTGATTTGAACCGTACATCAAGTTCAGAGCGGTATCATAAAAACGATCTTCTAACGCTACATTTTTGATTCCGCCTTCTGACGAATGATGACGAAACATACCGCCAACATAATCCGTAGTATTAAGATCATGATTTACGAATAATTCGCCAATAAAAGTTCCGTAATTCCCAACACCAAAAGTGGCATAATTTTTAAATAAATGCGCTTGTTTTTCTTTCTCTACTCCTTCTGCTTTTCCTTTTGATGGGGTAAACGTTGAAGCTACCGGAAAAGAAAAAATGGAATACTTTATAATTTCTTTTTTGGCATTTCCTTCCTCATCCAGTTCTGGAATTTCTTTAACTTTGAAAGCATCCGAAATTTTTGGCGTATACGGTTTTACAACATTTACTGTTTCGGTGCCTATTTGCTCTTTCTTTTGTGCAAACGAAAATTGAGAAAGTAAAAGAAACAAAATCCCAACCGCAACTCTCACCGAAGGGCAGGTTGCCATGAATGTTTCTATCTTATTAATAAATGATGTTATTTTTTTATCTTTAAATGTCATGTTTTATTTTTTTACTTCTTAATTTGTAATTCGTCCTTTCTAATCTTCAATTTATACCTCCCATTCGCCTTTTGCAATGAATTGCGTTTTGCCACCAATTTTTATCTCAAAATGATTATTCGTCAATTTCCCATCAAAATAAATCTGGGACGGTCTTCTTATAAAATCACCCTGATGATTGATAATTTGGATTTCCGGCTCATTATATTTTAAAAGAAAAGCCTGTAAACAAGTGCTTGCACTTCCCGTTGCCGCATCTTCAATAAGTTGATTATTTTCAATACACAGCATTCTGCTACTGAGTTTTGCATCTTCTAAACAATAAAAATACAACGCTCTGTGATTGGTTTTGCAGTGTGCATCCAACCAGTCGTTCATTTTATCCTTATCCAAAATCAAATTCTCCAATGCTTTTATATTTTTGACAGGAACAATTACAAAAGCGCTTCCTGTAGTCACCTCCTGAATGGGAAATTTAGCATCGAGGTCACTATTGCTTAAATTGCTAAACGATTCAAAATCATCTGCTGAAAAAATATCCAAAAATTCCGGTTGTGCAGCCTGCAGCCAAACCAAATCTTCCGATTGATACACTGGAATTTCACCAATTGGAACCGATAAAATAATCTTTTCCGGTTGCTGCTCAAATATCTTATTCATCAAAACCCATGAAGTTCCAATAATTGGGTGACCGGCGAACTTCATTTCGTGCTCTGGAGTAAAAATTTTGATGGTTGCCGAATTGTTTTCAGCATCAAGCTCGGTTATAAAAGTGCTTTCCGCAAAGTTTATTTCTCGCGCAATTTCCTGCATCTGTTTGTCAGTTAACAAATCGGCACCTGAAAAAACTGCGAGTTGGTTCCCCGCATATTTTTTTTCTGCAAAAACATCAACGATATAAAAAGATAGACTCATTCAATTTGTTTTTTTGGCTTTCGATTATTTAAAAATTTACGCTTGATTTAAGTTGTTTTCCAACTTCTAAACCTTGATTTCTTACTTTGTAATCGATGAATTTGTTTTAGATTCTTCCGCCTTTATAGCGTTCAATTCTCTTTGTGCATCTGAAACGACATCTGGAAAATCAGTAAAATTTTGAATTACATTTTCTAAAATATAGGTTGCCTGATAACTGTCTTTCAGTCCGTAAAAGTTTTTCGCCATCAATACTAATCCTTTGGCTCCAAAATATTTATAACTGGAATAATTCTTCGCTAATTTTTGAACTGCAGTATTGGAAGCTTCAAATTTTTCGTCTTTATTTTTAAAATAAGCATCATAATACAATGCTTCAGCTGCTAATTCTCCTTTGGCAATCGTCATTAGTTTTGCATAAGCAACTTTCGCCTTCGCTTCATCACCCGTTTCAATTGCCGCACGTGCAATGATAATTTGTGCATCACTTTTTACATTATCATCTGTTTTTGAATTCATCAAAACCTTCTCGGCATAAATAACTGAATTCGGATAATCTTTTTTATCATAATACAATTTCATCAAGTTCGATTGTGCAAATGTTTTGTTCTGAGAAGTATCTGCTTCATTTTCTAAACGAGTCAAAATCAGAATTGCTTTTTGATCCTCTTTGTTTTTAAGGAATATTTGAGCCAATCTTGACAACGATTGTTCAGTAAATTCACTTCTGGATTGTGCAACTACATATTCATAATTAGGTGTCGATTTGCTTTCTGACCCGTCAGCATAATACAATTGCGCGAGGTAATAATTAGCTTTCAAAGTATGAATCCCGCGAGGAAATTGGCTTACATAACCGCTAAATCCTGCAATTGCCTGTTTAACATTATTTTGTTGAAATTGTTTTTCAGCGGCTTCATAAGTGTCATTGTCCAATTCTGCATCCGTTACCGCAACAAAATCCAATGTTCGAACCCAAGTTGCATATTCATCTACTCTACCATTGTCGACATAAATTAATCTAGCAGTCGCAACCGCTTCCAAAGCTTCCGGAGTTCTAGGAAAATCAGCCGCAACTTTTTTAAATTTCAACAATGCCTGCTCGTCTTTATCAGTGTTATAATAAACCAATCCCTGACGCAAAATAGATCTGGAAGTGAAAGATCCTTTTTTAAATTCCGTATTTAATCGGTCGTATGTTTTTACAGCAAGTTCATTTTTATTCTCAGCAACATAGGTATTTGCCAATTCAAAAAGCGCGTCGTCTCTGTATTCTGATTTTGGATACAATTGTAAGAAAGCATTTATCTCATCAATTTTCTTATCGTTTTTAGCCATAAATCCATAGGAAATTGCTTTTTGAAAATACGCATAATCCGCATCTAAACTTTTAGATTCGATTACTTTAGTATACGCCTCCATTGCGGGACCGTATTTTGAAGTCACAAAACGGCAATCCGCTAAACGCAAATACGAATCATTTAAACGTACTTTATCACCAGGCGCTTTTTCTATTTGTTTTTGGAAATAATCACCTGCTTGATCGTATTCTTTCAATTTGAAATACGTGTACGCAATATTGTAATTACTGTTTTTAAATTCGGGTGTTGTTGCTGCTTGGTTTGAACCAATGAACTGCTTGAAACTTAATAAAGCGTCTTTAAAGTCATTCAAGACATATTCCGTTTCGCCTTGCCAGAAAGTAGCACGAGCCGTAAAAACAGGATCTTTTTGTTCGCTTACAGATTTTGTGAACATCTTCAATGCTTCCGGATAATTTCCATCAGTGTATAATTCTAAACCTCGATAAAAAAGCACTTTTTGATACGCTAATTTATTTTCTGGCAATTTATTTTTTTCTAATAAAACTAAAGCTTCTTTATAGTTTTTAGAGGAAATATAAGAATCTATCAATAATTTCTCCACCTCAGAACGGCTTTCATTCTCGGGATATTTTTTCAAAAAAGCCTGCAAAACCGAAGGAACACTTTGATACGAATTCCCTAAATCATAACTTAATTTGGCATAATTCAAGCTGGCGTCTTCTTGAATGGCTGCATCAAAATCCATTTCAGAAGCATTTTTGAATGCGTTTAAGGCCTGTTGCTTTTTATCAGTATTCAGGTAACTTTCTCCCAAGTGATAATAAGCATTTTGTGCTACTAAATCTTTCCCTCCAATGATTTTATTGAACTGCGAAATCGCATTTTCGAAATCTTTTTGCTTGTAATACGCATAACCCAATTGATAAAAATCAGTATTATTCCATTTCCCTTTTTTTCCTTTATAATCTACTAAATATGGAATTGAAGTATCGTATTTTTTTAAATTAAAATAACTTTCACCAATGATTTTATTAAGTTCTGATTTTTCCAAAGGAGTTGATTTAGCCATTGCTTTCTGCCCCAAATCAATTGCTTTTTGGAAATTCCCCAGCTTAAAATTCATATCTGCCTGATAATAGGAAAGCTTTTCTTTGTACTTCTCCTCGCCCGAAACTTCGTCAAAATACTTCGTTGCCTGCTTGTAATCATCTCCTTCATAGGCCATAAATCCCAAATAATATTTGGCTTGAGAACCATATTCGGCAGAATTAACGACCTTATTCAAATATACTGTAGCTTCCTTTTTCTTTTTGGCATTAAAAAAACTATAACCTTTCTGGAAATTGAATTTATCTTGGTCTTTTCTGCTTAAACTGCTTTCGTCTACTTTATCAAACCATTGTAACGCTTGCGGATAATTTCCTTGGTTAAAATGATAATGTGCCACCTCAATATACGCCTGATTTTGCTTTACGCTCGTAGGATAATCTGAAACAAATTGCTCCATCAATTCATCCGCATTGGACTGATTGGTTCGAATGGCGCAATTAGCGGCATAATAGGCACAATCTGATTTCAATTCTTCAGTAGCTGCAGTTTCCTTTACCTTATTAAAAATAAGTTGCGCCGAGGCATATTGCTCATCTTTGAATAAAGAAACCGCTTTATTAAAATCTTTAGAATCGTGCGTATAAATAGTTGATTTTTGTGCCGAAATACTGGCCGTTATAATAAAAAAGGATAAAAAATAGCCCCAGGAAAGTTTTTGCATTGCGATTTTATTTTAATAATTCAAATGTATTGTATTCTGAACTCTATAACGAATCCGTTTTGGCTTTTATTATGATTTTTTTTCACAGTTTGCAATTAAAGCGACATTGCGTATGATTAATCAAATCAAGCCGCGCCAGTTTTTCGTAATGTTTGTAATTTTTTAAATTCTACCTAATAGAATAGAATTTATTTTGAATGGAAGCGTTATCTTCTTACTTTTACCCAATAAACAAATGCAAATTATGTCACAATCCGTACTGTCTTTAAAAAATGTAACTATTTATCAAGAAGAAAAAACTATTTTAACAGAGGTAAACTTGGAGGTAAAACATGGTGAATTCCTGTACATCATTGGAAAAACAGGCTCCGGAAAAAGTAGCTTAATGAAAACTTTATATGGTGATTTACCTTTAACTGACGGAGAAGGTCACATAGTAGATTTTGATTTAGCCACCTTAAAGGAAGATGACATTCCGTTTTTAAGAAGAAAGATTGGAATCGTTTTTCAGGATTTCAAATTACTTCCGGACCGTACGGTAAACGACAATATGTTGTTTGTTCTAAAAGCAACTGGCTGGACAGACAACGTAGAAATGCAAAATAAGATCGACGAAGTTTTGAATAAAGTGGGAATGAAAGATTTTGGCAAAAAAATGCCTCATCAACTTTCTGGAGGAGAACAACAACGTGTAGCCATCGCTCGCGCTTTGCTGAACGATCCTGAATTAATCCTTGCGGATGAACCAACAGGAAACTTAGATCCACAAACAAGTGCCGAAGTATTGGAAGTCTTGAAAAAAATCAATGCCAATGGAAAAACCATTATTATGGCAACACACGATTATGCACTGTTAATGAAATTCCCTTCAAAAACATTAAAATGTGAAGACTCCAAAATTTTTGAAGTGATTCAGCAGCGAACAGCGTAATGCTTTCGATACTAATTCCGGTTTATAATTACAATGTTTATCCGCTGGTTTCGGAGTTATACAAACAATGTTTAGATTGCGGAATAACGTTTGAAATTTTGTGCCAAGACGACGCTTCACAATCAAGTTTGAATGCATTTAATGAGCATGTAAATGCATTACCAAATTGCAGTTTTGTCTCCTTAAAAGAAAATCTAGCACATCGTAAAAACAGAAACTCCCTCGCTGAGCACGCAAAATTTGATTATTTGCTTTTTATCGACGGGGACTCTATAATTATTCATGACAATTACATAAAAAAATATATTGACAATCTCCAAGATTTTGATGTTGTTTATGGCGGCAGGTTGCATCCTGAAAAATGTCCCTCCGATAACCAAAAACTACGTTGGAAATACGGAAGATTTATTGAGCACAAATCTTCTGAAAACCGGAAGAAAAAACCGTATCAATCGGTGCTTTTTAATAATACCGTCATTAAAAAAGACTGTTTCAACAAAGTAAAATTTGATAAAGACACAAAAAAATACGGTCATGATGACACCCTACTTTCTTATCAATTGAGTTTATTACAAGTGAAGATAAATCATATTGAAAATCCAGTTGAACATGGCGATATTGATACTAATTTAGTTTATCTGAATAAAACCAAAGAGTCTTTAGAAAATTTGATTTTGTTATATAAAGAGAATAAAATCACTATTGAGTTTGTGCGATTATTACAATTGTATCACTTTTTAAAAAAAACAAAATCCGCTTTTATCATTTCAAAAATTCATACCCTTTTTGAAAAATATTTAGTACAAAATTTGACTGGACACAATCCTAATTTGGTTCTTTTTAATTGGTTTCGAGTGGGTTATCTGTGCTCAATAAATCAGAAAAATTAATTTTTTTTGATTCCAATAAATAATTGGTTCCAAGTTTCCATAATACCATCGATATGATATTTTTCACTGCCTAATTTTGCATTTTTTCCCATTTCTCTTCTTAATGTCGCATTTTCTATTAACGTCTCAATCGCTTTAACATAGTCTGACTCATTACCATTTTCTATCAAAAAGCCGTCTTTGTTTTGAGAAATTATTCCTCTTGGTCCGCACGGACAATCGTAGGCTATACAGGGCAATCCAGAAGCCATCGCCTCAATTAAGACCATTCCAAAACCTTCAAATCGAGACGTCATTAAATAAAATGAAGCGTCTAAATATTTTTCATTAATATTCTGAACCGGTTCATAAAAAACAACATTATTTAAAATATTTAAATCCTCAGCCAACAATCTTAAATTGTCGTTTTTAGTTGATTTTCCATAAATTTCAAGTGTCCAATCGGAATGTTTTTGAATCACTTTTTGCCAAATTTGTAACATTCTGTCCAATCCTTTTTCATAAGAATGACGTCCAACAGCAATTACTTTCTTAGATTTTAAATCTGAAGAAGTAATTGGTTCAAACCATAATGGATTAGGAATTACAATACCATTTTTCACATTCCATTCTTCCAAACTCTCCTTTGACAAGGCAACAAACTTGGTAAACCTTTTAGCAGCTAATTCTTTAAAAAGTATTTTAATTTTTGTTGAAACAAAATATTTTGTTGGTTCTTTTTCTTCAATATATTTAGAACTGTGGCACTCAAAAATAATCGGCGTATTCGTGTTTAAAATAACAGGAACTAAATAGGCTTTTAAACCGTTATCGCAAACAATGATAACATCCGGTCGAATGGTTTTAATTTTACTTTTTAACCCTTTTGAAAAAGAATTAAAAAACTGAAAAAAGCTACCATTTAATAGCAAATCGTGATAAAAAATAGTAGAATTAAAAGAATAAAACAAAGGAGAAAAGCCTTCATTTTGAGTTAAAATATGTACTTCATACCCAAATTTTTCTATTAGATAATTCGTTTTCACCGAAAGTACTCTGGCAACTCCGCCTTCGTTATTTATATTGGGAACAATGTAGAGAAGCTTCATTTTTTTGACTCCAAAAATGTATCAAAATCCCGAATGTAGTCGGCTTCTTCAAAGATATCCGATGCCAATACTAAACAAACGGCTCCCGACGAAAAATTTTGTAATTCTCTCCAAATCCCCGTTGGGATCAGTAATCCAACATTTGGCTTATTCAATACAAATGACTTTTTTACATCACCATCCTGAAGAACAACCTCAAAACTTCCACTCAAAGCAATTAAAAGTTCTTGCTGAAGGATATGTGAATGTCCGCCTCTGTAAGCGCTGCTTGGCACATCAAAAAGATAATACACACGCTTGAACTCAAATGGCAAAAAATCCTTTTGAATGAACGCTAAATTTCCTCGCGTATCTTCTACAACGGGTATTTTTAGGAGCTGTATGGCGTCAAGAGTTGTTTTCATTTAGTAATTTGTTGATAATCTTCTTTTCCTTTTCTTGCACTTTTCAATGCAGCGAAAACTTGATCTATTTTTATTCTATTCTGTTTCAAATCAAAAAAAAGTTTCAAGAAAATCCAATTTAGATAATTATTCTTTGAAACTCGTGTAAAAAAAGCACCTTGAATATAATATCGATGTTGAACATTTAATTTATCATCTGTTGAAACCGCCGAATGGATTGCAATGACCTTTGGTACAATGATTATATTCTGTTTTTTCTTTTTCAAATCGGATAAAAAAATAGTTTCTTCTCCCATCATAAAGGAACTTCCGAGCCCAAAGTTAGTGTCAAAATTATTGTTGAATGAATTAAAAATCGTTCTTTTTAAAGTTATTTCAATCGATAAAATACTAAAAACATCCAGATTATTTAGTTGCATTTTTATCTTAGAAGGATATTTTTTAAACAACAAACCATTTGAATCTTCAATTGCAAAACAGATGCTGACGGCCTCAGGATAATTGTTGTGCGCTTCCAGAATAGTGTTTTCAAAATTCTCCTTGAAAACCTCATCGTCATCGGCCAATAAAACAAGTTTTCCATGCGCATTTTGCAAACCCAAATTCCTGCTTTTTGACAACCCTTTTTCAAATGAATTCACAATTCTGACGGAAGGAAATTCTGAAACCAAAAGCGTATTTTCTGAGGTTTGATTGATAATTAAAATTGGAAATTCCGAAAAATGACTGAAAGGAAACATAGGAATCAAAAAATCCAAAGAAGCCCTATTCATTGTAGCCAATACTATTTCCAGATCTCCTTTTTTAAATTCTTTTATCAATTTGTTACTATATTTACACAAATATAAATAATTCAGCTTTGTAAATGAAAATACTTTTGATTGGCGAATACAGTCGATTGCATAATTCTTTAAAAGAAGGATTGGTAGTGTTGGGGCATGAAGTAATTTTATTGTCATCAGGAGACCATTTTAAAAAATACGATTCTGATTATTCGTTTCATTCCTCCTTTTTATCCGGTTATTGGCTGCATCGAAAGATCAAAAATGTCATTTATAAACTCATTGGAATCGATTCAGAAAAATTCGAAAGAGGTCTCCGTTTTTATCTACTATTGCCTCAATTAAACAACTTCGATCACGTACAGCTGATTAATTCAGATGCTATTGAAACATTCCCTTTTTTGTCTCGATTTCTTTATAAAAAAATATTCAAAAAAATTAAAAATCGGAGCCTGTTAATTTGTGGTGATGAAACCCCGGTTATCGATTATTTGCTAAAAAAAGAATCCGATTACAGCATTCTGACTCCTTATTTTAAAGATAATTCATTAAAAAAACATTTTGAATATCCATTAAAGTACACCACCAAAAATTATCGAAAAACCTTTGATTGGTTATGCGAAAACTGCCAAAACCTAATTGCTTCCGACTTAGATTATAAAATTCCGGTGGAAAAAATGGGCTATTCTGTTCATTTCATTCCAAATCCCGTGAACATAAGAAAGATTGAATTTCAAGAACAAAAAATGAATCATAAAATCGTTATTTTTCTTGGTATAAATCGCGCCAGTTACATTAAAAAAGGAATTTCTTATTTTGAAAAAGCGTTGAAAATTATTCAGGAAAAATATGCTGAAAAAGTAGCTGTAATTATCACCGAAAACCTTCCTTACTCCGAATATATAAATTTATACAATTCCGCACAAATCGTTTTGGATCAAATTTATGCTGATGATCAGGGCTACAACGCATTGGAAGCTATGGCAAAAGGAAAAGTAGTTTTTACAGGTGGTGGAAAAAAATTCATGGAACATTATAATCTAAAGGAACGGATTAATATAAATGCGCTGCCAGATGTTGATTCTTTAATAAACGAGCTTTCCTTTTTAATTGAAAACCCCGAATCCATTGTCGTTATTGGAAAACGTGCCAGAGCTTTTATTGAGAAAGAGCATGAATATATTAGTATTGCAAGTCAGTATTTGGAAGCTTGGGATTTAAAAACAGTTTCCTAAACATCCATAAAATTAAAATAAACAGAATTAAATTCGCACAAAAATAAGCCTGCAAAGCTCCTTCAATAGAAAAAAGTGGCACTAAATAAAAAGACAATAAAAGATACGATACATTAAAAACTATTTCAAGAATAAAATATTTTTTAACAAGTGCTTTAACAACGATTTGATAGCCAAAAGCCAATGTCATTATCCTTAAAAAATCACCTAAAAGCTGCCAAATCAAAACCTCATTTACTTTTGAAAACGCAGCAGTGAAAGCGAGATCCAATATAATTCCTTTCAACAAAAAAACAGCTACCAATACAATCAAAAACAGCGGAACAAAAATTTTAAAATAGGATTTCAATTCCATTATAAAATCTTCATCGGTAGTCAAAGAAGCTAATTTAGGCATGTAATACAGTGATAATCCAGAACTAAAAACCAACATATAAAAACTGGAAAATTTATTGGTTGCATCCCAAATTCCAGCATCTTGAATGGAATGCGTTTCAATGATAAAATTCCGGATAAGCATTAATGTTGCAGGAGCAATTACAGCACTTAACAATGCCATCGACGAAAATTTCTTAATGACATTTAAGTATTTCTTTTTTAAAATTTTTTGAAAACTAAATTTGAAATAACTGCTTTTATCTTTTAAAACAAATATAAATGTCACTAATACCATGAGTAATTCGCCTAAAACTACTGCCAGTAATCCTCCATTTACAGCTTTGTTCACTATTAAAAAAGTGGTAAAACCAAAAATCAGCACATTCGAAAAAATCTGGAGGATAACAATTTTTTTATACTTTTCTAAAGCGTTATAAATTGCCATCCAAAATGTATTGATAACGATTAAAGGCAGCAGCAATCCAAAAAAACGAATGTGGTAAGCAAACGATTTGGTGAAGAATAAAAATTCGGAAATACTATTAGCAAATGCTAAAATAAATAAAGCCAAAAGTGCAGAAACGATGAGGAAAAACCATAAAAAAGTAGCATAAATAACGCCTAATTCTTTCTTATCGTCTTTATTTTCAACGAATAATTTTATGAAGGAATTGTTGATGCCTAATGTAGCAACGGACTTCATCATCGCTGTGAAATTTCTAAAACTCCCTAATAATGCCATTCCGGAAGTTCCTAAATATACTGACACGATCTTGGTGGATATAATTCCCAAAACAAAACTCACCGCTACCGAAACAGAATTAAAAGATACTACTTTTAAAAGTGCGTTTTGTTTTATAAATTTCAACATTATAAATCTCTTATTACTTTTGCTGGATTTCCCGCGGCGATAACATTTTTGGGAATATTTTTAGTCACTACAGAACCATTTCCTATTACCGAATTATCCCCTATTTCAACTCCTTTTAAAATAGTAACATTTGATCCAATGAAAACATTTTCACCAATAAAAACTGGAAAAGAATTTGGATTTTCTTGATTTCTTTTATTAATGTTCGAATCATGTCCATCATTGTCTATAATAGAACAGTTTCCTCCGATCAAAACATTGTCTTTGATGGTAACTTTAGAAAAACAAACAATCGAAAAAGCATTATTAATAGCAACGTTGTTTCCAATATTGATCTCGCTAAATCCATTTCTAGCTTCAATATAGGTGTAGCCAGAAAAGTAGTAAGGGGAAGAAATTACTCCAATTTGAACATTGTTCCCAAAATGAATTTTCCCGTTTCCTTTCAAAAGCAATGGATAGAAAAGGTTTGGTTTCCCCGAAACTCTTTTGCAATCCGAAAGGAATTCATACTTTTTGATTCGCAAAGTAACAAAGCAAAATTGTTTTATTCTACTGATTATTCCCATTTAATATTGATTTAAAATTGCAACAATATGACTCACTTCACCCATTGTCAAAACTGGGCTTATGGGCAAACTCAATACTTCATCATGGATTTTTTGGGAAACAGGAAAAGTCAAATGATTCCACGCTGATAACGCTTTTTGATTGTGCGGCGGAATGGGATAATGTATGACCGTTTGAATACTATTCTGATGTAAATATTCTTGTAAATTTATTCTGTTTTGTGTTCGAATGACAAACAAATGAAAAACATGGTTTTTAGATAAATTCCAAAAAGGTAAAATTATTTTATCATTTTTAATTTCAGATAAGTAACGTTTAGCAATTATTCTCCGCTTTTCATTTTCAATATCTAAAAACGGCAATTTCACATTTAAGAAAGCCTCTTGCAGTTCATCTAACCTTGAATTTATACCAACATAATCATTGTAATATTTGGTTTCCGAACCATAATTTCTCAGTGACTGAATGGTTTTGGCTAATTCGGAATCATTTGTTGTAACCGCGCCACCATCGCCTAATGCGCCCAAATTTTTCCCTGGATAAAAACTATACGCTACGCTTGATTTTTGATTTTTGATTACTTCGTCAGTCCGACCTGCGGTCTGGGGTGCTGATTCTTGATTTCTGATTGCGCCGTGAGCCTGAGCCGCATCTTCAACAACCAGCAAATCATTTGCAAAAGCAATTTCATGTATTGCATCCATTTCTGCCAATTGTCCATACAGATGAACGACCAGAATCGCCTTGGTTTTTGAGGTAATCTTTTCAGCAATTAAATTGGGATTGATGTTGTAGGTTTCCAACTTTGGCTCGACCAAAACAGGAATTAAATCAGCTTGTAAAATAGCTAGAATACTCGCAATATAAGTGTTCGCAGGAACTATAACTTCATCGCCTTTTTGCAATTTTCCCAATTGAATATATCCTTTGAAAATCAAAACTAAAGCATCAAAACCATTTCCCACACCTACACAGTACTTTGTGCCGCAATAGTTAGCAAAATTGATTTCAAATTCCTTGACTTCATTCCCCAAAATATACCAACCATTATTTAAAACTGCTTTCAATTTTTCCTGAAAAGCGGCTTCATACGGTTCATTTATTTTTTTTAAGTCAAGAAATGGTATCATATTAGATTCATTTTATAAAAATCCTGACTATAAACCGAGCAACCCAATTCTTCCTTTTGTTTTAAAAGTCCGGCATGATACCCTTTTTCATTGTCTTCATTTACGATTCCCATATCAAAAAAAAGTTTGCCTTCGCTCTTGTATTTTTGGATCAAATTAATGAATAAAAAATCCAACGCGCGCAATTCCTCCCCTTTTTTAGTGGTGGCTCCATATTGCGATTTCACAACGGTTTCCGTCTCTAAAATTGTTACACCGGCAATAATAACGTCTTCAAAATACACTGAAAACTGTTTGATATTTTTCGGGAATTTTTCTTTCAGTGCTGTAATTTCTTTTAGTGTATGTACTGGTTTTGCGTCATATTTTTCCAACAACCTTGGCTCTAACACCAATTTCCAAAATAATTCCAATTGCTGTTCTTCCACCAGTTCTAAATCGAGTTCTTCAATTTTTCTAAAATGCTTCAATTTACTTTTCGAAATTGTCAAAGGCAAGGACAAATTGATGCCCAAATTCATTTCTTTTTTATCCAAAAAAGCTCCTTTTTTTAGCATAAAAAAATCCATTTCAGCATTGCCTTTTAATGTATAAAATAAAGGAATTGGTTTAAAACAGAACGATTGCACGTCATTTTCTTTAAAAAAAGACACAAGAGAATTCAAAATATTTTCTACTTTTTCTCCGTTTAATTTCGTGGAATAAGCCAGACCGCCATACGTCAAGCCTTGATGGGAATAAACAATGTCTCCAACTCTGTTTGCAGGCAAAACAGCAATTAGTTTTTCGTTGTTAAAAATCATCAACGAAAAATCCTTAAATCGATCTTTGTGGTATTCCATAAAATCTCGGTGAAATAAAAAAGTAGCATTTTTGGCCTGACCAATAAAGGCATTCCAGTTTGCATAATCACTTTCCCGATATGGTCTGACAGAATAATTTTTCACTGTTAAATTTTAGACTTTGTGAAAGTAATCAATTTTTATTTATGTTCTAAAGTGGGCAAATACCATTTGAATTTTACGGCCATAAAACGAACCGAAATAATAACAATTGAAGTCGTTAAGTATAAAATATCATTATCTAAATTCAATTTTCGAAGCAGAAAAAAAACAATCCCGCCCAAAATACAAATCGTGGCATAAATTTCTCTTCTGAAAATAACCGGAATTTCGGTGCACAAAATATCACGAATCACACCCCCAAAACAGGCCGTCATGGTCCCTAGGGCAATACAAACAACTGGATGAAGCCCAATATTAATTCCTTTTTCAAGACCAATTAAAGTAAAAACACCTAATCCAATCGTGTCAAATAAAAACAAAGAAGTTCGTAATTTGTCGAATTTTTTTCTGAAAAGTATTGCCAAAACAAACCCAATAATGATTACATAAACATATTTTAAGTCAAGCATCCATCCTACTGGCGTTCTGCCAATCATAATGTCTCGGAGGGTTCCGCCCCCAACCGCAGTTACAAATGCGATAATAAAAACCCCAAAAGGATCCAGTTTTTTATTCATGGCGGTCAATGCGCCTGACATGGCAAAAGCCATCGTACCGATGATGTCAAGTAAGTGAAACATTAGAATTGCAATTTTGACAAAAATAACGAAAATACTCGTGAAAAGAGCTAGAAATACCTTCTATTAATCAATATGTTGCTCCCAGAAAAATATTCGAATCGGATTAGAAAACTGGATTTTCTCTATGTATCTTTGTAGCTATTAATTAAATAGTTGAACGTCTTGAAACAAATCACTTCGATACAAAATCCATACATAAAATCCTTAGTGCAATTGCAGGAAAAATCAAAAGCACGCAAACAATCCGGTACTTTTTTAATGGAAGGAAAACGCGAAATTTCGATTGCTGTAAAAGGTGGCTACGAAATGGAAACGCTATTGTTTCTGCCTGAAATTTGTTCGGAAACTGACGCTAAAGAATTATCAGAAAATGCAGAATTAATTGAAATCAACAAAGAAGTCTATCAAAAGCTGGCTTACAGAGATACTACCGAAGGAATTTTGGCTGTAGCCAAAACCAAATCGATGCAATTATCCGATTTGAAATTATCCGAAAACCCTCTAATTCTTATTGCTGAAGCACCTGAAAAACCAGGGAATATTGGCGCTTTATTGCGAACTGCAGATGCTGCTAATCTTGATGCGGTGATTATTGCCAATCCAAAAAGTGATTTATACAATCCAAATATTGTGCGTTCCAGCGTGGGCTGTTTGTTCACCAATCAAATTGCTACTGGAACAACATCTGAAATTATTGCTTTTTTGAAAGAAAGAAACATTAATTTTTATTGTGCGACTTTACAAAATTCGACTTCGTATCATACGCAGGATTACACGACTCCAACGGCATTAGTCGTGGGAACGGAAGCTACTGGATTGACTGAAGAATGGCGAAAAGAAGCGACCCAAAACATTATTATCCCAATGCAAGGCCAAATTGATTCTATGAATCTTTCGGTGGCCGCGGCCATTTTGATTTTTGAAGCCAAAAGACAAAGAGGGTTCTAATTATTTGATTGTAGATTAACGATTTTAGATTGCAGATTTCAAACAAAAAATATTAAAAATTTACCATTTTATTAAATACCATAGATAATATGAAAAATAAATTATTCGTTGCAATAGCATTGATTTCAAGCACTCTTTCATTCGCACAAATCAATTCGACTCAAGTGGATGAACTAGTTAACCGTACTTTAAAAACATTTAATGTTCCCGGAATTGCAGTGGCAATAGTCAAAGACGGAAAGATTATTCACGCCAAAGGATACGGTGTAAAATCAATTTTAACGAATGAAAAAGTGGATGCAAATACGCTTTTTGGAATTGCATCCAATAGTAAAGCCTTTACAAGCGCCGCTTTGGCAATGTTAGTAGATGAAGGAAAAGTAAAATGGGACGACAAAGTCATCAAATACCTTCCTAATTTCAAGATGTATAATGAGTATGTAACTAATGAGTTTACGATTCGGGATTTATTGACACATCGCAGTGGACTCGGACTTGGCGCTGGAGATTTGATGATTTGGCCTGACGGAAGTAACTTTACGGTACAAGATATCATCCAGAATTTACAGTATTTAAAACCGGTTTCGGCATTTAGAACACAATATGATTATGACAATTTACTGTATATAGTTGCCGGAGAAGTCATTCGCGCAGCGAGCGGTTTGAGTTGGTGTGATTTTGTAGAAGAACGCATGATGAAACCCTTGAAAATGGAGCATAGTGTGGCTTCTTTTTTACGTTTAAAAGACACAACAAACATCATTGCACCTCACGTTCCTATTGACGGTAAACTAAAAGTAATCAAACGCTACCAAAACCAACTTTTTGATGCGGCCGCCGGCATTTACTCCAGTGTAAATGATTTGAGTAAATGGACCATTATGCAAATGAACAACGGGAAATATGGTGCTGATAACAAGCAATTATTTTCTAAAAAAGAACATGCCGAAATGTGGCAATTGCAAACCATAATTCCTGCAGTCACAAGACCTCCTTACAATACTCATTTCAGTGGGTATGGACTGGGCTGGTTCCTGAGTGATGTAAAAGGATACAAACAAGTAACGCACACTGGCGGTTTAGAAGGAATCGTTACTCAAGTCACGCTTTTACCGGAACTGAATCTGGGAATTATTGTATTGACCAATCAGCAATCAGGTGCCGCCTTCAGAGCAATTACCAATACTATAAAAGACAGTTATTTAGGAATTCAATCCGAGGATTATGTGACTAATTACAGTACTAGTCTAAAAGAAAACGAAGACTCTGCTGACAAAGTAACTGGTGAAGTTTGGGCAACCGTAGCCAAGAATAAAAAAGACAAAATCAAAATTGATTTTAAAAGCTATACAGGAACATACCAAGACAATTGGTTTGGTGAAGTAGTACTTTCAGAGAGAAAAGGACGATTGTATTTTGCTTCGAAACGGTCTCCACAGCTTGCTGGCGAAGTTTTTTTGTATAAGGACACTAATTATGTTGTCAAATGGGACAATGCGTATTTCCATGCGGATGCTCATTTGTTTTTTGAATGTGATGCCACTGGAAAAGCAGTAAGATTAACCATGAAACCCATTTCTGAGCTAACTGATTTCAGTTATGATTTTCAAGACTTAGATTTTAGTAAAGTGCAATAATCATGTTGAATGTCAATTTTGTTATTTACACACCGAAGCCCTTTTTTACTTGCACATCTCCCAATTAATTTCTATTTTTAGGAATTGAACCATGCCGTTATGATAGAAATTGATATAGAAAAAGAAAATAAAGCAATTGCTCAAGAATACAAAGAATTACTTCGTATAAGCTACCAAACATTAAGTGATGATGATAAAAAACTCATCCGAAAAGCATTTGATGTTTCTGTGGAAGCACACAAAGAACAACGACGAAAATCCGGTGAAGCTTATATTTTCCATCCGATTGCTGTGGCAAAAATTGTCGCTTCTGAAATAGGTTTGGGTGCTACATCCATTGCTGCTGCTTTACTGCACGATGTTGTAGAGGATACGCCAACTACAGTTCAGGATATCGAACGTTTGTTTAATCCCAAAGTGGCTCAAATCGTTGAAGGATTAACAAAAATATCGATGGTGCAAAGAGATTTGAATGTGTCCATGCAAGCGGAGAATTTTCGTAAAATGATATTGACCCTGAATGATGATGTTCGCGTTATCCTCATTAAACTCGCCGATCGGTTGCACAACATGCAAACTATGGATTCAATGCAGGAAGAAAAGCAGACGAAAATTGCATCGGAAACCTTGTACATTTACGCTCCATTGGCGCATCGACTGGGCTTGTACAACATTAAAACCAAACTGGAAGACTTAGGTTTAAAATATACGGAACCTGCAGTATACAATGAAATTGTCAGCAAAATAAAAGAAACTAAAGAGGAACAGGATGCCTACATAAAAGACATTTCGGATGTATTGAAAAGCTCATTAGACGCTGAAGGAGTTGATTACATTATAAAAGGACGCCCAAAATCGATCTATTCTATTCGCAGAAAGATGCAAGCGCAAAACGTGAGTTTTGATGAAGTATACGATAAATTTGCGTTGCGTATTGTATACAAATCAAATCCACATGAAGAAAAATTTGTTGCGTGGAAAATATATTCAATTGTTACGGATCATTACAGACCAAGTCCAAGCCGATTGCGCGACTGGATTTCATCACCAAAATCAACCGGTTACGAAGCCTTGCACATTACCGTTATGGGACCAAAAGGTCGATGGGTTGAAGTACAGGTTCGAAGCGAACGTATGGATGAAATTGCTGAGAAAGGATATGCCGCACATTACAAATACAAAAACGGAGGTACCGAAGAAAGTGGTTTGGATGTTTGGTTAAATTTATTAAAAGAAGCTCTAGAAAATTCTGAAACAAATGCGGTAGATTTTGTAGAAGATTTCAAAATGAATTTATATTCCAAAGAAATCTTTGTTTTTACGCCAAAAGGAGAAATAAAATCATTGCCAAAAGGCGCCACTTCGCTAGATTTTGCGTTTAGCATTCACTCCGAAATAGGAATTCGAACTAGAGGAACGCGTGTCAATGGAAAATTAGTTCCTTTGAATTTCGTGTTAAAAAGTGGCGATCAAATAGAAATTATTACTTCTCAACATCAAAAACCCACCGTCAACTGGCTGGATTACGTAACGACTTCGAGAGCGAAAACGAAGATAAAAAACGTTCTAAACGAAAATACCAAAAAAATTGGTGAAGAAGGAAAAGAACTGTTGACTCGAAAATTAAAGCATCTAAAAATAACGTTGAGTGAACAAGTGATCAACGAATTAGTCAACTTTTTCAAATTAAAAACAAGCTTAGATTTATTTTACAGAGTGGGAATTGGCGCTATCGAAAACCAGCAACTCAAAGATTACGCTGCTCAAAAGAGCAATACTTTCATTAATTTTTTTAAAAATAAAATGAAACGCTCGCCAAGTACCACTTCTGATGATGACATTCACAAACCAATTATAAGCAGCAGTTATGATATGCTTGTTTTTGGTAAAGAACATGACAAACTCGATTATAAACTATCGCCGTGCTGCAACCCAATTCCGGGTGATGACGTTTTTGGTTTTGTAACTATTAATGAAGGTATAAAAGTGCACAAGAAAGATTGTCCAAACGCCATTGGCATGCAGTCAAATTACGCGTATCGAATCATGTCAGCAAAATGGATTGATTCTTCTCAGGAAGAGTTCAAAGCCATCATAAACATTACCGGTATGGATGTTTTAGGGCTTACCAACCAATTGACAAAAGTGATTTCGAATAACATGCATGTAAATATTCAAAGTATTTCTTTGAGTACCGATGCAGGAATTTTTCATGGTCAGGTAGCCGTGATTGTTCAAAACAATACCATTTTGAAAAAAATGATCAATAACATCAAAAAAATTGACGGAATCGATAAGGTTACCAGAGTTTATAAAACTTAGAAAAGTTTCAAGTTTCTCTTTTTGAAATAGGTTCTCCAACTTGAATCCGAATAAACTTGAAACTAAACAAACCGGAAACTTTAAACTTTAAACTAAAAAATTTATCTTTGCCAGATATGACACTCATTTCCACCGATAACACCAAAAACCAAGAAATTGTAAAAAATGTTTTTACAATGTATCTTGAAAAAAAAGGACATAGAAAGACTCCTGAACGCTATGCTATCCTTCAGGAAATTTACGACAGCGAAGAACATTTTGATGTAGAGAATCTTTATATTAAAATGAAAAACAAAAACTATCGTGTGAGTAGAGCAACTCTTTACAATACTATTGAATTATTATTGGACTGTGCTTTGGTGCGCAAACACCAATTTGGACAAAATCAGGCTCATTACGAAAAATCATATTTTGACAAGCAGCACGATCATATAATAATGACTGATACTGGTGAAGTAATTGAGTTTTGTGATCCTAGAATTCAAAGTATCAAAAAAACAATCGAAGAAATATTCGATATAGAAATCACCAACCACTCGTTGTATCTCTATGGAATCAAAAAACAAAAAAACAACTTGGACGAAAAAGATCGTCTGTAAACATAAAAACTAACTACAAATAACATTCAGAATGACGGTAGATTTATTACTAGGATTACAATGGGGAGATGAAGGAAAAGGAAAAATTGTTGATGTTCTAACTTCAAATTATGATATTATTGCTCGTTTTCAAGGAGGTCCAAACGCAGGACATACTTTAGAATTTGATGGAATAAAACATGTTCTTAGAACTATTCCTTCCGGTATTTTTCATAAAACTGCTATAAACATCATTGGAAACGGAGTTGTAATTGATCCTGTAGTTTTTCAAAAAGAAATCGAAGGTCTTGAGAAATTTAATTTAGACATCAAGAACAAATTAATCATTTCCAGAAAAGCGCATTTAATTTTACCAACACATCGTTTATTAGATGCCGCTTCTGAGGCTTCAAAAGGGAAAGCAAAAATTGGTTCTACTTTAAAAGGAATTGGTCCAACATACATGGACAAAACCGGAAGAAACGGAATTCGTGTGGGTGATATTGAATTAGAAGATTTTGCAGATCGTTACAGAGCTTTGGCTGATAAACATGAAGCAATGATCAAATTTTACGATGTTGCTATCCAATATAATTTGGAGGAATTAGAAAAAGAATTTTTTGAAGCTATCGAAGAACTAAAAAAATTAGATTTTATCGACAGCGAAGAATATTTACACCAAGCTCAAAAAGCTGGTAAATCAATATTATGTGAAGGCGCTCAAGGTTCATTATTGGACGTTGATTTTGGAACTTATCCATTTGTAACATCCTCTAACACCACTGCTGCTGGTGCTTGTACCGGTTTAGGAATTGCTCCAAATAAAATCAAGGAAGTATACGGAATTTTTAAAGCATATGTAACACGAGTAGGAAGTGGCCCGTTCCCAACAGAACTTTTTGACGAAGATGGCGCTACAATGGCAAGTGTAGGAAACGAATTTGGATCAGTAACCGGAAGACAAAGACGTTGTGGTTGGTTAGACTTAGTAGCGCTTAAATATGCTGTTCAAGTCAATGGTGTAACGCAATTAATGATGATGAAAGGCGATGTTCTTTCTGGATTTGAAACGTTGAAAGTATGCACCGAATATAATTACAAAGGGGAGAATATTTCTCATTTTCCTTACAACATCGAGCCAGAAAATGTAACTCCAGTTTATCAGGATTTCAAAGGATGGAAACAAGATTTGACAGGCATGACAACTTATGATGAATTGCCTATAGAGTTGAAAGATTATATTGCATTTATTGAAAAAGAAGTGGAAGTTCCAATCAAAATAGTTTCTGTAGGTCCAGACAGAAAGCAAACTATTCTTAAATAAGATTACGACGAAACGCTCTGAAAATTCAGAGCGTTTTTTTTAGTTTAAAACCCAATTCTAGCGAATGAAAAATCCAGCTATCAAAATACAAAAAACCGAATTGCTCTCCGACAATTGGTACATCTTAAACAAAGTTACTTTTGATTATCAAAAAAAAGATGACTCTTGGATTACACAAAAAAGAGAAGTCTATGACAGAGGAAATGGCGCTGCTATTTTGCTTTATAACACAAAACAAAAGACAGTTATTCTAACGAGACAGTTTCGCTTACCAACGTACCTTAACGGAAACGACACCGGAATGATGATTGAGGTTTGTGCCGGACTTCTGGACCAGGACAATCCCGAGCAATGCATCATTCGGGAAACAGAAGAAGAAACAGGATACCGCATTTCTAAAGTCAAAAAAGTAATGGAAACTTACATGTCTCCCGGTGCCGTTACTGAAATCTTGTATTTATTTGTGGGCGAATACGACGAATCCATGAAAGTGAGTGACGGTGGTGGAGTAGCACATGAAGAAGAAAATATAGATGTGATGGAAATGGCATTTTACAAAGCCTATTCTATGATTGAATCTGGTCAAATGCAGGATGCAAAGACGATTATGTTATTACAATATGCAAAAATTCATAATTTGGTTTAATGAACAATACAACGAAAGGAGTTTTATTTGCCTTATTCGCGACCATGCTTTGGTCAGTAAATATGGTAATTGCCAGTGGCTTAAAAGGTCATATTCCTCCTGTTGGATTGGCTTTTTGGAGATGGACACTTGCTTATATTGTTTTAGCTCCATTTGCCATAAAAAGTACTATTAAAAGTTTCAAAATTGTAAAAAAACATATTCGGTATCTTTGTATTACCGCTGTTTTAGGCATTACAATTTTCAATACGCTAATTTACTTTGCAGGAAAAACAACAAGCGCAGTCAATTTATCATTAATCGCAATTTCAATTCCGTTATTTATTGTGGTACTCTCCAGAATTATTTTTAAAGAGAAAGTGTCCAATATAAAAATAGTGGGAATTGCAACCATAATCACTGGGGTTCTAGTACTGATTTCCAAAGGTTCGTTGCAAGCAATACTCCACATCAACTTCACCATTGGGGATTTATTGATGCTTGTGGCTTGCTTTTTTTTTGCCTACTACACGATATTAGTCCGACAAAAACCAGAGGAATTAACGACTAAAGTATTTTTGTTTAGTGTATTTTTTATTGGTACGATTGTACTGCTCCCTTTTTATATGTATGAACACATCTATTATCAAAAAGTAATTTTTGACACTAAAACTGTATTGGTAACTGCTTATGTAGGTATCTGCGCTTCACTAATTTCTTACTATTTATGGAACGAAGCCATTCGATTAATTGGAACATCAAAAACAGCTTTAATTTACTATTTGATTCCGGTATTTAGCGGGATCTTGGCATATTTTTTTTTAAATCAAGCGATTTTACCGACGCAAATTATCAGCATGGCAATCATTATTTCAGGGTTATTTATTTCCAATAAGAACTAACAATTCAGTCTATTTTATTACTGAACTAATTTCTGATTTCAACAATGTCATTTGCACTTTAAGAATATTACAAAATTGAAAATTTAATTTTTTAAAATTATTAGTCATTACTTATTTAGCAAATCAAAAGTAATTCCAACAGTGAGATTAATTTCTGAAAAGAATTGTAGAAGAAGTTATTGATTCCATTAAAAAACTGCACTGTTTTACTTTAGTTGCTACTTGTTCCTAAATGCATAAAAAAAGCAGAATGAAAAATAAATTCATTCTGCTTTTCTATTCATAAAGTGTTCTAAGAATTTACTATTTATTAGGTTGTGGTGTCATTCTTAAATAAGGTTTTATCCTCTCGTAGCCTTTTGGAAATTTAGCGGCAATATCTTCATCTTTTACCGAGGTCGAGATCACTACCGCATCTCCATCTTTCCAGTTCGCGGGTGTGGCTACGCTGTATTTAGCTGTCAATTGCAAACTGTCAATTACACGCAATAGTTCGTCAAAATTTCTACCGGTTGATGCAGGATACGTCAATGTTAATTTTATTTTTTTATCTGGTGCAACAATAAAAACAGAACGAACGGTGAGACTCTCATTTGCATTAGGATGAATCATATCATACAATTCAGCGATATGCTTGTCTTCATCAGCAATTATCGGGAAATTTACAGTTGTATTTTGAGTTTCATTGATGTCTTTTATCCACTCCATGTGGGAAGCTACACCATCAACGCTCAAAGCGATTACTTTTACATTTCTTTTTTCAAATTCAGGATAATAATTCGCAACAGTTCCTAACTCAGTAGTACAAACTGGTGTAAAATCAGCCGGATGGGAGAATAGAATTCCCCAAGAATCTCCTAACCATTCATGAAAATTTATTTTTCCTTGTGACGTTTCTGCTTCAAAATCAGGAGCAATATCGCCTAATCGTAATGTTGCCATAGTAATTTATTTTATTAATTAGTAACACCGTAAGTTATTGAAATTAAAGCAATAAAGGAGAAAAATAATCTTAAAATTGTATTAATTTTTTTTGAAAACCAGAAAGTGATACTTCCAAAATAATACTATTAGCAGACCAAACGCCATAGCCCTGATCGCAGCGGCATCCTTTTGTTTTTTTCTTTAAAAAACAAAAGATACAGTGCAGAGCAGGAGAAAGCTCCTGAAAAGAAGTCTTATTTTTTCTTTAAATTAGGTAGAAAGAGCGCTATAATCCCTATCAAAGGCAGATAGGCGCAAAGATAATACACGTAAGTTATGCTGGTATGATCCGCAAGATTTCCCAATAAAGCGGAACCCAAACCGCCCATTCCAAAAGCAAAACCATAGAAAAGACCAGAAACCATTCCGAGTTTTTTAGGCAATAATTCTTGTGCATAAACCAAGATTGCCGGAAAAGCAGAGGAGATTATGATTCCAATTAAGATCGATAAAACGCCTGTCCAAAACAGATCAACATAGGGCAACAATAAAGTAAAAGGTGCGGCTCCCAAAACCGAAAACCAAATCACATATTTCCTTCCGAATTTATCGCCTATTGGCCCTCCGATCAAAGTTCCAATGGCACAAGACGCCAAGAATAAAACCAAATGAAATTGCGCTTCCTGTACCGATAATCCAAATTTTTCAATTAAGTAAAACGTAAAATAACTGGACATACTTGCCATGTAAAAGAATTTTGAAAATATCAAAACCAACAAAATTGTTACTGAAATAATAATGGTTTTTTGGGACAAATTAGGCAGATCGATTACGGCTTTTTTTGCACTTCTTAAACTCAAATGATTTTGATACCAGAGTGCAATTCTACTCAAAACAATCAATCCAATAATGGCTACCACCACAAACCAAATGATATAATATTGTGAATTTGGTACAACAATCAAGGCTACTAACAAAGGTCCGATTGCAGTTCCGGCATTCCCTCCCAGCTGGAAAATGGATTGTGCCAAACCACGCTTTCCACCAGATGCCAAAAAGGAGATTCGGGACGCTTCAGGATGAAAAATGGAAGAACCTATCCCAACTAAAATAACCGAAACTATGATCATTGAAAAACTGGAAGCATACGATAAACATACGATTCCGGATAAAGTAAAGAGCATTCCGAAAATTTGAGAAAAAGGCTTTGGTCTTTTATCTGTATACAAACCTACTAAAGGCTGCAATATAGAAGCTGCTAACTGATACGCCAGGGTAATTAATCCGATTTGTGTAAAAGTTAAATTGAAATTTTCTTTTAAAATAGGATACGCAGCCGGTATAACCGACTGTAATAAATCATTTAATAAATGGGCGAATGCAATGGAAAATAATATAGAGTAAACAGTTTGCTGAGCAATCGGACTTGTATCATTTTTTGATACAGTATTAAGAGATGAATTCATATTTCTAAAAAACTATATTACTAATTATTGGTTCAAATTGTTTCTAAACAGTTTAAATATGTTGAACAACAAAATACCAAAATAATAAGGTGATAAACGATAATGGGATTCCAAAACCAATCATCATACTGCATAAACGGGGCTTTAAACCGTGAGTAGAAGCTAAAATACAAGCAGTAATCATGGGTGCCATCGCTGACTCCAATATGGCAACTTGAATGATTTTAGAATGTTGTTGCAAAATTACGACATACAACACGTAAATGAGAGCTGGAGTCAATATTAATTTATACAAAAGTCCCAATCCTAAAAACTTCCAATGCTGACTTTTCCGGTCAAAACGCAGTTGCAAACCAACAGATAGCAATGCCAAAGGTGTCACGCCACTTCCCAGTTTTTGCAATAAAAGCTGAACATATTCATGGAAATCGAAATTGAAAACATTCATCAAACAGGCAATCAAAAAAGTTATAAATGGAGGGAATAACAGAATCTTCTTGGCAATCTGAAAACCATTTGGATTGCCACTGGAATATAAAGTTGCTACTAGTATTCCTAATGTGGAAAGTACCACAAAAGAACCCGGTTGATCGACTAAAATAGCCGTTTTCAAACCTTCTTCTCCGTACAATGCTTCAATTATTGGAAAACCTAAAAAGGAAGTATTACCCAAACCTGCTGTTAAAATTAAACAACCAATAAGTTTTTTAGACCATCCAAATTTGCTGCCTAAGAAACTAAAAAATATATAGGATACTGCAAATCCAATCCAAGCAACTCCAATTGGATATAACAATTCAGTAGTCCATTTTATTTTTGGAATATAATACAGGGCGAGAGCAGGAAGACAGATGTAAATAACAATCTTGTTTAACAACTTATAAATACTTACAGGAAACCCTTTTATATTTTGGAATACAATTCCAAGGAATAGGAAAACAAAGATTAAGATGAAGTTGGTCATAATACAACAAAGATATTGACTAATAAGAAATAAAATGAATTCAAAAAAATAAAATTTGTGATATATCCTCCGCAAAAGAGGAGCCATCAAAATGAAGTGACATTTTAAGAGAATGACCGTCTATTCAAGATAGTTTTTATTATTTTTACTATTCTAAAAAATTATTTTGCCAAATAAAAAACAAAATCCAAGCGCCTTAAACGAAAAACCCGGAATTTCTGCTCCAGAAATTATCAGCGCTGTTGCTGTTGGGCATATTCAGCAATTTAGAAAAATACAACCTTCGGCAAAAGAACTTTTTAAAGGAATTTTAGCCGAAAATATTACTGCGCTTAGCCGTGCGATTACTTTAGTTGAAAGTACAAATGTCAATCATTTGGCTAAAGCCAATGAAGTAATAAATGCCTGTTTGCCTTATGCTAAAAAATCTGTCAGGATAGGAATTACAGGTGTCCCAGGCGTTGGAAAAAGTACCTTTATAGAAGCTTTTGGAAAATACTTGACTAGTTTAGGAAAAAAAGTAGCCGTACTTGCCGTTGATCCTAGCAGCACGATTTCACATGGAAGTATTTTGGGTGACAAAACCCGAATGGAAGAATTGGTTAAAGACAAGAATGCTTTTATACGACCATCTGCTTCGGGGGAAACATTAGGTGGTGTTGCTCGAAAAACCCGTGAAACCATTACGCTTTGTGAGGCCGCCGGTTTTGACACCATCATCATAGAAACCGTTGGTGTGGGCCAAAGTGAAACCGCAGTTCACAGCATGGTTGATTTTTTTCTTTTATTAAAAATTTCTGGTGCAGGCGATGAATTGCAAGGCATTAAACGCGGCATTATGGAAATGGCTGATGCTATTGTCATCAACAAAGCGGATGGTGACAATATCAAAAGAGCGCATCTTGCCAAACTGGAATTTAATAGAGCTCTGCATCTTTTTCCTGCTAAAAAATCAGGTTGGACTCCTACAACTGCTGCCTGTAGCGCCATAACTCATGAAGGAATACCTGAAGTTTGGGAAACCATTCAAAAATTTCTGGAACTGACAAAAGGCAATAATTATTTCTTTGAAAAGCGAAAAGAACAAAATCAATATTGGATGTTGGAGACCATTAACGAGCAATTGAAAACCAATTTTTACAATAACCCGGAAATTCAAAAATCATTGGATTCAACTAAAAAAGCGGTACAAAATGATGAAATTTCACCCTTTGTAGCCGCTCAAAAATTATTAGAAAAGTATTTTAAAAAAGACTAATATATTATTTTACGATCTTCCTTTTTAAATAGGTTTTGTAATTATATTTTATCATCCCATTAAAAAGGGCAATACAAGAAATCAACTATTCTTCGTAAAGTTTGATTTCTCGGTCATAAAACTTATTGGCAAGAACGATTAATCCTTCCATTTCTGCATTTAATTCTGCTTCGTCAAGATCCTCAGCTTCTTCCATAAACTCTACCTCATCATCCTTGAGATTAATTATAAATCTAGGGTAATCAAGGTGTATGATGAAAATATCTTCGGGAAAATCAGTGTTATCGCCCAGTAAAAATTTTGGTAATTCCATTTTAGTATTGTTTTATTGATTTGATATTGAGTTATTTTAATATTGAAAAAAAACTATTTGTCCGAAAGAATTATGGGTGTGTTTCGGCTGCCATTCATAAAAATAATCTTGGTATTAGTTGACGCTGCAAGTTCTTTCTGCGCTTTTATTTGCTCATACTGTAATTGCTTATCTGTTAATCCTGTTGAAATGATACGTTGATAATCAGCAATACCTTGCGCTTCTACTCGCTTACGCTCTGCTTCTTGTTTTTCTTTTTGAAGCACAAATGTCATTTTTTGGGCATCTTGCTCGGCATTAATTTTACTTTCGATAGAAGCTTTTACCGATGCTGGAAGGTTTATATTGCGTATCAATAATTGCTCTAAAATCAAACCTCTTGATTTAAAATCGGCTTCAATTGTTTTAAATATACGCTGCTGAAATTCATTCCTTTTGGTAGAATATAAAGCTACGGCATCATAATAAACAGCATTGTCACGAATACGAGTTCGGGTAACAGGACGAACAATTTTATCACTGTAGTTCACGCCAATTTCTTTTAGAATTTTTGGAGTAGCTTCTGGCGATACTCTAAACAAAACGGTCAGATCGATAACGACTTCAAGTCCATCATTTGACAACACACGAATGGCATCATCACCAGATTGAGCGCCTTCGTTATGAACCGCAGACATGGTGTAATTTTGGGTTTGAATATCAAATTCTGTCACATCCATAAGCGGATTTATCAAACTCAATCCACTTTGTAAAATGTCGGTTTGAACGCTACCATAAAGGGACTTTACTCCTACTTTTCCAGCGTCAATTTGTTTGAACATAGATGAGAAAATTCCTAAAACAACCACAAGTACTCCAATGATTTTAAGACTGCCTGAGAACTTAGAGAAAGAATTTAGATTGCTTTTTAAGATGAAACTTAAAATTAAAAATAGTATTCCTAGAATAATTAATAGTAACATTTTTTTATTGGTTTGGTTAATATTCTTGTTATACGAAAATTCGAATGAGAAGTTACAGCGTACGAAAAATTTTATGCTTTATGATTTTGTATAACTAACTTTTTAGTAAGTCTCGCAAAGCGAATATACAAAAATAAAGCGGCGGCGGTTAGCCCTGCCAGAAGGCCTATCCAGATTCCAACGGCTTTGAGTTCCGTATATTTTCCTAAATAATAGGAAATAGGAAAACCTATTACCCAATACGCAACGAAGGTTATGTACATGGGAATTTTTACGTCTTGTAAACCCCGTAACGCTCCCAAAACTACGACTTGAATTCCATCCGATATTTGGAAGATAGCCGCAATCAATAGCAATTTTGACGTGATTATGATGATTTCTTCATTATCCAGCATTTGAGCTGAATCATTCATATTTAAGAATAAATGCGGTAAAAAATTATGAAACACCACAAATATTATCGCAAAGAAAGTTTCAAGTATAATCGCCAATAGAAAAATAGATCTTGCCACAACAATCAAATTTTTATAATCGTTCATTCCTTTGGTATGACTCACTCGGATCATTGCAGTAACACTTAATCCCATAGCTACCATAAAGGTGGAGGAAGCTAAAATAAGTGCAATCTGATTGGCAGCCTGGCTATTTTTACCCAAAGAACCGGAAAGCCAAATCGCAGCGGTAAATAACGTTACTTCAAATAACATTTGCATTGCTGACGGCAAACCAAGATTAATGATTTTTTTCAAAATTGATTTTCGGATTTCTTTGAAGCTAAAGTTTTTAAAATATTTTTTCAAAGCTGAGTTTCGTTTCATCAGGTAATGCATAAAAACTACCATCATTATTCTGGACAAAACAGTTCCTAATGCTGCCCCCAGAATTCCTAATTTTGGAAAAATCCAAATCCCATAAATCAGTACGTAATTAAAGAAGATATGTACCACGTTTGCCATCAAAATAGCATACATCGAATATTTTGTTTTGGTTAAACCATCTGCAAATTGTTTATATCCCTGATAGATAATCACCGGAATCAAAGAAAACGCAACCCAATCAATATATGGAGCGGCCATTTCAGCGACTTCTTTGGGTTGGTGCATCAAATACATAATCTGTTTTGAAAGCACCGTCAAAATAAACAATGCCACGCCTAAAACCGTACATAAAAGCAGTCCGTGATGAAAAGTGGTACGGATTTTTTGATCGTTTTTTTCAGCATCAGCCTCAGCAACTAACGGAGTAATTGCGGTAGAAAACCCTATCCCTAAGGACAAAGCAATAAAAATGAAGCTATTACCAAGTGAAACGGCCGCCAACTCCGTAGACCCCAATTTTCCTACCATGAAATTATCAACAATACCTATTAACGTATGCCCTAACATTCCCAAAATTACAGGATAAGCCAATGTTATATTATAAGAAAACTCTTTGAAGTATTTAGATAAATTCACTTTTTGTCTTTTTTTGGACAAAGATAATTAGAAGCTTTGAATTGTGTTGATACAATTGCATTTTAAACAGCTGTTTTTTTAATTTTCAGTCAATATAACAAGGAATTCTATAACAAATCGACATAATTATATAACTTTTTAAAAACTACTAAACTTATTTTTGCACTGTTGTTTTACGCCAAACAAAACCCATTAAAACAACTAAAATATTAAAAAATACAATTATGAAAATCGCAGGAAAAATTAAATTCGCATTAGCACTTACTATCTCAATAATGTTTGCTAACAATGTGGAAGCTCAGGAAACAAACAAAGCAACAAATTACGATCAAGGATTCCGTTTAGGATTTGGTGCAAATGCAGGATATTCAGTTAATGATCCTTACAAATTGGCACTAGGAGCTGATGTTAGAGGTCAATATGATTTATCAGAAAGATACTCTTTAACGTTGACTACAGGTTACACTAATTTATTTGTAAGCAAAGCTGATGGGTTTCCTGGCCAAACAGAAGGAAAAGATTTAGGTATCATCCCAGCCAAAGCGGGTTTTAAAGCTTTTATTTGGGAAGACCAATTTTACGTTATGGGAGAAGCTGGTGCAGCATTTGCAGCAAGTAATGTAGACAATACCAGAGACAAAACTTCTTTATTATTATCTCCAAGTATAGGTTATGCTTCTAAATACATAGATATTTCTTTGAACTATACACATTATAATCATTTTGATCGTTTAAACAGTAACGGTTCTCTTGGTAGAGGAGTTGGACAAGTAGGTGTTCGTTTAGCTTATGGTTTCAAACTATAAACGCACAAATAATGTTGTAAAAAAATGCGCTGAAATTCAGCGCATTTTTTTTGGTCTATTCTTTTTTCAACAGGTCTTTATACATTTCAAAATTAGCTTTTACCTTTTCGTCTAATTTCGGTTCTTTGATGTCAGTATATTTTTGCATTTCTTCCCAGATAATTTTGGCCACAACATAACGCGCCATTTCCTTATCGTCTGCAGGAATAATATACCATGGCGCATTTTCGGTAGCCGTTTTATTAATCGTTTCCTCATAATACTGCATGTATTCATCCCAATGTTCGCGTTCTTTCAAATCTCCGGGTGAAAATTTCCAATGGTGCTCCACTTCTTCCAATCTTCGCAGCAAGCGTTTGCGTTGCTCTTCTTTACTCAAATGAAAATAAAATTTCAAAACAATAGTTCCGTTTTGCGTGATGTGCTTTTCAAAATTATTGATCTGCTCTAAACGGTTTTGCCAAAACTGTGGCGTAATGTCTTGTACCTTTTCAATTCCTGGCAAATTTTCATTCAAAATATATTCCGGATGCACACGGGTGTACAAAACATTCTCATAATGCGTTCTGTTAAATACTGCAAATTTTCCTTTTTCTGGCAAAGCCAAATAATGTCGCCACAAATAATCGTGTTCCAATTCCGTTGAATTGGGAGTTTTAAAACTGTGCACCTCTACACCGCGCGGATTAAATTCCTTAAAAACTTCCCGAATCAGACTATCCTTACCCGAGGTATCCATCCCTTGCAAACAAATTAAAACGCCGTATCGATTGTGCGCGTACATCACATCCTGCAACTCGCTTAATTTCGCCTGAACTTTATCCAGTTTTTCCTCTTTCGCATCATCACTGGCTCCATTGAACAAATTAGTAGGGATTTTGGCTAATTCAATTTTGCCAATTACTTTAAAATCATTGGGATTTATAGACTTCATAACAAATAATTTATCTTTGTAAACTCAAATATAACAAATTATAAAGATTAATCCTGATGAATTTCAGGAGCATTTTCCAGCTATTCGTTGCAATCTTTCTAGTCCTGAACTTGTTTCAGGATCCTGAAACAAGTTCAGGACTAGAAAGGATTTCCACTATTATCTGGGCTAGGCAATGCTTTTCAAAACACATATTATGGAAAAATTCACACTCGAATTACTGTTTCAAATCATCGGCATTGGTTCCGCATCCGGACTAATTTACAAAAACAATTCGCTACTAATTATAGGTGACAACAGCGGTTTTCTTTACGAATACCAAATGGATTCCCATGATTTAAAACGCCATCCGTTACTTAAAAATCCCATTGAAAACACCCCAAAAAAAGACAAAGCTGATTTTGAAGCCCTAACCGATTTTGGAGATAGTCTTTATGTTTTTGGTTCTGGTTCTACCCAAAAAAGAAACAAAATGATACAAGTCAACTCCAGCACTAAAAAGGTGATTGCCACAAATGACATCGCCGATTTGTATGCCGTAATGCAAAATTTTGGAGAAATTAAACCTGAAGATTTCAACATCGAAGGCGCCATCTACAATGGCGAAAGGTGGTTTTTATTGAATCGCGGCAACGGCACTTCCAATAAAAATGTCCTTTTCACCATCAGAGGAAAAAACCTCGCCAACGATTTCACTATTATTTCGAACACCTATATACTTCCTAAAATAAAAGGAGTACGCAGTAGTTTTACCGACGGAATTTTAGTCGATGACAGTATTTATTTTTTGGCGACAGCCGAAGATACCGAATCTACGTATGATGATGGCGAAGTTCTAGGAAGTCTGATTGGGAGCATTAACCTGAAAACCATGAAAATCGATTTCACTAAAAAAATTAGCAGCACCCATAAATTCGAAGGATTGACTTTGTACGCCAATTCAAAAGAGAAAATCGAGTTCTTGCTTTGTGAAGACAAAGATTCCGAGGTTTTAGAAACGGATATTTACAAACTGACTTTGGACAAAAAATGATGTTTCTTTCGACCTAAATAACATAACGTTAAATTTAGATTAAATAGAAAACCAAAATAGATTTAAAATGTAAAACGTATTACTTTTACAGTAAACTCAGCCTTGTAAAGGCATTAAATAATTAAAAAAATGACAGACTTAAAAAATAAAAATGCCCTAATTACCGGCGCTGGAAAAGGAATTGGAAAAGCGATTGCTTTGGCATTAGCCAAAGAAGGCGTAAATGTAATTTTGATTGCCAGAACACAGGAAGAAATAGACAGTGTTGCGGCAAAAGCACGTTCGTTGAGAGTAAAAGCACTGGCACTAACCGCTGATGTTGCTGATATCATCTCGGTTAATACCGCCGTTGAAAAAGCATTGGCTGAATTTGGAACCATTGATATTTTAATCAACAACGCTGGAATAGCTGCTTTTGGAAAATTCCTAGAATTAGAACCCACAGATTGGGAACGTATTATACAGGTAAACTTAATGGGAACTTATTATGTGACTCGCGCTGTTTTGCCCAATATGATTGAAAGACAAACTGGTGACATCATCAATATTTCTTCAACATCAGGATTAAGCGGAAATGCATTAACGAGCGCTTACAGTGCTTCTAAATTTGCAGTTTTAGGATTAACCGATTCTTTGATGCAGGAAGTGCGTAAGCATAATATTCGGGTAACGGCATTAACGCCAAGCACGGTTGCCACTGATATGGCCAAAGAATTAAAATTGACTGATGGAAATCCTGATACAGTTATGCAAGCTGAAGATATGGCCGAATTAATCATCGCGCAACTCAAATTAAACCGACGCGTATTTGTCAAAAATAGCAGTATTTGGTCTACGAATCCATAATGCCATTTAAATAAAGAAAATGACAAAACAAATTGTCTAAAAAAAATCTGCAAAAATCTACAAAATCTGCGTGCTGAAAATTTTTCACGCAGATTTTGCACATTCAGCAGATTTTATACCTCATAATGCCTATTTCGAATTCTTTGAGCAAGCATTTGAAAAGAGTTAAATACAGTTTGTATTAATTCCTTTTAATTAAAAAAGAAAAAATTATTGACTAAATTCGTATTAAAACCCATTCTTTGTGGTGAAAAAAAATAACCTTTTTAAACCCCAATATTCACGAACTCCATTCGTACGCTTCCGTCTTCATCAATTTTTGTTAATTTAATGTCGTGCAACGTATTGACTAATTCTGGATTCCAAGGCGTTTTTACTTTGACATAGTTTTCGGTAAACCCGTGAATGTAGCCTTCTTTATTTTCACTTTCGAATAAAACAGTTCTATTACTACCCAATTGGCTTTCGTAAAAAGCGCGACGTTTTTTTACTGATAGTCCGCGTAACATCTTGCTGCGTTTAGCGCGAACATTTCCTGAAACAACACCTTCCATAGTGGCAGCTTCCGTATTATCACGTTCGGAATACGTGAATACGTGTAAATACGAAATATTCATGTCATTCAAGAAATGGTAGGTTTCCAGGAAATGTTCATCTGTTTCGCCAGGAAAACCAACAATTACATCCACACCAATACAAGCGTGTGGCATTACTTCCCGAATCTTATTTACTCTTTCAGTATATATTTCGCGTTGGTAACGGCGTTTCATTAATTTCAAAATATCATTGCTTCCAGATTGCAACGGAATATGAAAATGCGGTACAAAAGTCCTGCTTTTCGATACAAATTCTATCGTTTCATTTTTCAATAAATTTGGTTCAATAGATGAAATTCGCAATCTTTCAATACCTTCTATTTTGTCTAATTCCTGAACTAATTCCAGAAAAGTATGTTCGTGTTTTTTATTTCCGAATTCCCCTTTTCCGTAATCGCCTATATTTACTCCGGTAAGCACAATTTCCTTGATATTTTGTTTCGAAATTTCTGAGGCGTTTTTCAATACATTTTCCAGTTCATCACTTCTAGAAATCCCTCTTGCTAAAGGAATTGTACAATAGGTGCATTTGTAATCACAACCATCCTGAACTTTCAAAAAAGCGCGGGTTCTGTCCCCTATCGAATAACTTCCAACGTAAAAATCCGCTTCAGCAATTTCGCAGGAATGTACTTCACCAAAATCATTTTTAGACAAATCATTGATATAATCTGCCAATTTAAATTTTTCAGTTGCACCAAGAACTAAATCTACTCCATCTACACTCGCTAATTCCTCTGGCTTCAATTGCGCATAACAACCAACTGCCGCAACAAATGCTTTGTCATTCAATTTCATTGCTTTTCGCACCACTTGCTTGAACTGCTTGTCTGCATTTTCAGTAACGGAACACGTATTAATCACATACATATCAGCTACTTCCTCAAAATCTACTCGATCAAAACCCTCTTCTTGAAGATTGCGCGCAATGGTAGAGGTTTCCGAAAAATTCAGTTTACAACCCAGCGTATAAAAAGCAACTTTTTTTCTATTTTCCATAAAATAACTCAATTAATGAAATCGTTGTCAAAAAACTGAGAACGCAAATTTACGTACAATATTCTGGAAAATGAAATCAATAATTTCTATATCTTAGCATCTTCTAGACCAATAATTTATACTGTCAAAATGAAAAAAACAATTTCAATTATATTCCTTTTTATTGCGGTTCAAATAAATGCTCAGAACAACATTGAATGGGATGGAAAATATCAAATCCAACTTTCCGATTTTAAATCAAAAGCAACTCAAATTGGCAATGTGAGTAGTAATAGCATACAAACTGCTTCTGGACTAAATTTTAGCATACAAATGAGTAACGTTGAATTCGTGTTTACAAAAAACTTCAATTCCAAAGTAAGTTCTACATTCAAACAAGAATCGGCTTCCATAATAGCAACTGATACTATTACTGCTGAACGTATGGTGAAATTTGCTCAATATGAATTTGATTTATCAGAACTTTATGCTCGAAAACTTAGAAAAGACTTATACGTTAACAAAGGCACTTTTTCAGATATTAGTTTTCTTCAACCGCTTTATGATGCTATCCAAAAAGAATATGTAGAAGAACACGGAGAAGCCTCTAAAAAAACTAATCTGGGACAAAAAAAGGATATATTAATAAAACTTAACGATGATGTTTTAATAAGAATTCAAGAACTTTCTGATTTCTGTAAAACTTGTAAATCACCTAAGAAGAAATCTTAATTCAAAATAAATCGTCTCACAACCTCGGCCACACCATGATCATTATTTGATGCAACAACAACATCGCCTTTATCTCTCAATTCAGGATCAACATTGTCTACCCAAACGCCCAATCCGGCATATTCAATCATGGTTAAATCATTTCCTGCGTTTCCAACGGCGATAATTTCACATTGAAGGATATTTAGTTTTTCCGCCAAAAATTTAATACTAGCTCCTTTATCAATTCCGTTTTGTGCTACTTCAAGAAAAAAAGGCTTTGACATGCTAACACTAAGATGTGGCATCGTCGCTTTCAAATCTTTTTCTACTTCTTTTAAATAACTTGGCTCTTCTAATAAGATACATTTTACAGCTGAAGATTGAACCTCCTCTTTAAAACTTACCACTTTATTATGCGCTAAACCGGTGATGTTTTTTTCGATTTCGATATATTCAGAATCTGTTTCACTTACAATTTTACCATCAACATAAGTAATAATGTGGGTATTACTTTTTAAACTGTAATCGTACAATGCATGGATTTGCTCTTGGGATAATGTTTGTTCAAAAATAACTTTATCTTCCTTCAAATCTGTAATCACAGCACCATTGTACGATATCATGAACGAATTATCCAATTGCAGTTCTTTGGCATATGCTGTCATCGCTGGGGTTGGTCTACCAGATGCCAGAACAATATGAACACCTAATTCTTTTGCCTTAAACAACATTTCTTTATTCTCGTTTGAAATGGTATGGTCATCAGTCAACAAAGTGTCGTCCATGTCCAAAACCAACATTTTATATTTCATTTTAATTTTTGTTGCGAATGTTTTAAATACTCATTCTAAATTCTTCGATAACTGGATTTACTTTTGAAAACTCAGTTTCCTGAACGAACAATTCAACCGCTAAATCCGAATTCCCAAAACCTCCCAATCGAGCTGATTGTATATTGTTTTTCACAACAACATTTACACCAATCGCTTCGATTTTTTCCTGTAAAGCCATTGCTAAAATTTCACTTCCCGAAAACACTTTCATTAATCCCATCTTTTCCTTATTTAATTATTTTTTACTGTTTTCTTCATCAGCTTCTTCTTCCTCAAAATCATCGCCTGCTTCCTCGTCTTCATCTTCGTCTTCATCTCCATCAAAATCGAATTCAAAAGGTTCCTCTAACATTTTTTCTGCAAGGACTTCTATTCGTTCCGTAAATTGTTCAGAGAAAATTATACGTTGGGTTCTGACAATACTATTCGAAATACGCATAATTTTTGTTTCATGACGCAATTTTAAAATTGGGTCTGCATCATCCAAAATAAACATTTTCAATCGGTTTACATTAAATCCAGCTGTGGTAAACATTTCACTCAACTTATTTGGAGTTCCAATCAATACGTCAATTCCGCTGGAAATATAATTTTTATCATATTCCGTATCTCCTTTATCATGAACACCATAGACTTCTAAATTAGAATTCTTTCCGTATTTTTCAAAAAGTGACTCCATTTCCAACACTTTGATTTTGTCTTCAACAATAATTAAAGCCCTAGGTGACTCTTCGGTTGCGCCTGCCAACCTCTGAATTACATTCATAACAATGGTTGTTGATTTCCCGCTTCCTTTTGGTGCAATAATAATACAGTCCGAACCACTTTTCAGTGTCGAAAATGTTTCTTTTTGCATCGCATTAGCCTCGGTCAAACCGTTTTCAATCAGGGCTTGCTGTAAATCTTCGTTTATTTTTTTTAGTTTCATTTCTTATGATTGAAAGATTAAAAATTGAAAAATAAAAAGATTAAAACTAATGCCAAATCTTTAAATCATTAAATTTTCAAATCATTAAATTAATTTTATTTTGATGCAAAGAGCTTCACATCATTCTCGGAAATTTCGCTTCCACCAAGGATAATCAGTCGCTCCACTACATTTCGTAGTTCACGGATGTTTCCTGTCCAATCATATTCCTTCAATAAATTAATCGCTGCTGTGGAGAATTTTTTCACTGCGTTCCCTTGCTCTGAGGCAATTTTATCAGAAAAATGCGAAATCAGCATCGGAATATCATCGCGTCTTTCATTCAAAGCAGGAACTTTTATTAAAATAACGGCCAAACGATGGTATAAATCCTCACGGAAACGACCTTCGGCAATTTCTACCTTCAGATCTTTATTCGTTGCCGCTACGACACGAACATCTACTTTAATATCCTTATCCGCTCCCACTCTGGTAATCATACTTTCTTGTAAAGCGCGCAATACTTTGGCTTGCGCCGAAAGACTCATATCGCCAATTTCATCCAAGAAAATAGTTCCTTTATCAGCGGCTTCAAATTTTCCTGCGCGGTCTCTCACTGCCGATGTAAACGCTCCTTTTACGTGACCGAATAATTCGCTTTCTATTAATTCTGATGGAATAGCAGCGCAATTCACTTCGATTAAAGGAAAATTAGCTCGTTCACTTTTTTCGTGTAATTGATGCGCTACGAGCTCTTTTCCAGTTCCGTTTGGTCCCGTAATTAAAACTCTGGCTTCGGTTTGTGCTACTTTTTCTATCATTACTTTGATATGATTAATAGCTTCGCTTTCGCCAATCATTTCGTAGTTCTTGCTGACTTTTTTCTTTAAAATTTTATTCTCCACTACGAGCTGTTTTTTATCCAAAGCGTTGCGAACCGTATTCAACAATCGGTTTAAATCAGGTGGTTTCGAGATGTAATCAAATGCACCCAACCGCATTGTATTGATGGCTGTTTCCATATCGCCATGACCGGAAATCATCACCATAGGAATTTCAGGTTTGATTTTTTTGACCGCTTCCAAAACTTCAACACCATCCATTTTAGGCATTTTGATATCACACAAAACGAGATCGTAGTCGTTATTTTTTATTTTTTCATAACCTATCGCACCATCTTCGGCTTCTTCAACTTGATAAGTATCGTTCTCTTCAGAAAGTATTTTTGTGAGTACTCTTCGAATTGCAGCTTCGTCTTCTATGATTAGTATTTTTGACATATTTGTATTTTTGTTTTGCCACGAAGGCACAAAATTTCATTTCTAATTAACAGACAACGTTTTTGAAAACTGATGCCCTAGCCCCGATTGAAGTGGAAATCCTTTTTATTTTTTCTTTAAAAATAAAAAGATTACAACGTAAAGCGGGAAATAGCTCCATAAATTAATTAAGTTTTAACAAAGCTGAATTAACCTTTTTTTAGTATTTCAACCAGCGGTACATTTCACTCCAAGTTGGTTTTTTGCCATACATCAGTATTCCGATTCGGTATATTTTTGCGGCAAACCAAACTACAAAAAAGAAGCTTCCGAATAATAACGTTACTGATATTATGATTTGCCACAAAGGTACGCCAAACGGAATTCGCATCAGCATAACGATTGGCGAGGTGAGCGGAATCATTGAAAAAACAACTGCAATTGTCCCGTGCGGATCATTTATTACGGTAAAAAATCCGACATAAACGCTTAACATTAACGGCATGATGATAGGTAGCAAAAATTGCTGTGAATCCGTTTGATTATCAACTGCAGCGCCAATTGCCGCATAAAATGAGCTGTACAGAAAATAACCGCCAATGAAATAAACCACAAAGCCACCTAAAATACTTGCAATGGGTAAATTCCATAATTCTTTAATATACATTTGGGCAGTTCCAGTCATTTCCTGCTGCGCGGTTTGCATCATTTCCGGAGAAATTCTGGATGTTGGTCCAACATTTACTCCAAAAAAAACAGAAGCCGCAAACAGTAATGACATTCCGATTATTGCCCAAATAAAGAATTGCAGCAATCCTGCTAATGAAGTTCCTATTATTTTTCCCATCATCAATTGAAATGGTTTAACCGATGAGATTATAATTTCTACTATTCGGCTGGTTTTTTCCTCGATGACGCTCCTCATCACCATGTTTCCGTAGATGATTATGAACATCATAATAAGATATCCAAATGCGCCGCCAATCCCGATTTTGATTTCATTAAGTCCTTTGACGCTTTCTTCACCAGATGCTTTTGTCAAGCTGATATTCACTTTAGATTGCGCATTTTTAATGGCCAGTGTATCTAAATGCGCTTTTTCTAAATTGTTTTTGGTCAGCTTATTTGCAATTACATCCTGAACATTTTCAATGAATGAAATACTAGGACTGCTGTTTGAAATAAACTGGATTTTACTTTCGAAATCCTTGGCATTACTCGTTTTTGGGATATATAACAATCCTTCATAGCTTTCATTAGTAATACTGTCTTTAAGAAATTTTAAATCTATTACAGTCAGATCAAGGTATTTGTACGCTTTGTTTTTATTGTTTTGCGAAGTAAATTCCTTTACAAACATACCCGATTCATCATGAATAGCGATTCGTTTGGTATCGGCTTTCATGGAACTTAAATAGGCCACAAAAACGGCTATTCCCACAAATAATAACGGACTTAAAAAAGTCATAACAATAAAAGATTTATTCCGCACTTTGGCAATAAACTCTCTTTTTATAATTAATGATATGATGCTCATTTTTTAGACTGCTTAAATTTTTCGATTAGTTAGATTTTTTTAGAACGATTAGATTAGAAGACTTTAAAAAGTCTTCTAATTAAAGAAGTCTAACCAGCTATTGTGTTACTGTTTGAATGAAAATATCATTGACACTTGGAATTTTTTCGACAAAATGCGTTACCTGACCGCGTTGTGTAAGAATATTTAATAATTCATTTGGCGTCGAATTTCCGAGTTGGATTTCCAGTTTTAATTCGTTGTTCAATGATTTAAAATTAGCTGGACCAACAGTGAATTTTTGTGTAATAGCGTACATCAAACCTTCTACATTCTCAGATAAAATACCAACTTCAAAACTATTAGTTTTAAATTGTCTTTTTACATCATCCAGTTTTCCTTCAATCAGTTTATTGGATTTGTGAATCAACGCAATATGATCACATAATTCTTCTACGCTTTCCATCCGGTGAGTCGAGAAAATTATGGTTGCTCCTTCTTCTCGCAACGCTAGAATTTCATCTTTAATAATATTAGCATTTACGGGATCAAAACCAGAAAAAGGTTCATCAAAAATCAACAGTTTTGGCTTGTGCAAAACGCAAACCACAAACTGAATTTTCTGCGCCATTCCTTTAGAAAGTTCTTGGATTTTCTTGTCCCACCAACCTTGAATTTCTAATCTTTCAAACCAATATTCCAATTGTTTTTTGGCTTCAGCCTTAGAAAGTCCTTTCATTTGAGCCAAATACAAGCATTGTTCTCCCACTTTCATAGTGTTGTACAATCCCCTTTCTTCCGGCAAATATCCTATATATTGAATGTGTTTGGGTTGCAGTTTTTCACCATCCAAAATAATTTCGCCACGATCCGGCAATGTAATTTGATTTATAATTCGGATAAGTGATGTTTTACCGGCCCCATTTGGACCTAAAAGTCCGTAGATACTCCCTTTTGGAACCGTTAATGAAACCTCGTTAAGCGCAACATAATCACCGTATTGCTTGACAACTTTATTCACTTCAAGAATGTTACTCATGCTAATTTTTTAATTGGTGTAAAAGTAAATAATTAGTACCGAAATACTTAGAATAGTTTCAGATATGTAGCATTTAATTTTTAGCGATCGCATATGATATTGCCTTATATTTATTGGTATTTGTTTGCAACTAACAAATTATTATTGGCGATTTCATAAAAAACCCATCCCTATTTTAACAAGGATGGGGTATATACTTTTAACAGCATCGATAAATTATATCGCTACTTTTTATTATGAAAACATATCTTTTACTTTCTCAAAAAATGATTTATCTGATTTTTCAGGATTTGGAATAAAATTTTCGTCGGTAAGATTTTTTTCGAAAAACTGTTTTTGATCTTTATTCAATGTTTTTGGAGTCCAAACATTTACATGCACCAATAAATCTCCGTTTCCGTAACCATTGATGCTCGGAATTCCTTTTCCTTTTAATCTTAAGATTTTACCAGATTGAATTCCTTCTTCCAGTTTGATTCTGACTTTTCCGTTTATAGCTTCAATATCTTTAGAAATTCCAAGAACAGCTTCAGCAAAACTGATGTATAAATCATAATGCAAATTCTCCCCTTCGCGTTTCAAGAACTCATGCTCCAATTCCTCAATAGCAACAATTAAATCTCCCGGAATACTATTTCCTGGAGCATCATTTCCTTTATTAGAAACTTTCAATTGCATTCCGTCCACCACTCCCGCGGGTATTTTTATTGAAACAGTTTCATCTTCAAGAATCATTCCTTGTGAATCTGCTTCTGTTGGTTTTTTATCTAAAATTTGACCCGAACCACTACATGTCGGACATGTTGAAGCCGATTGCATTCGACCCAAAATTGTATTCGTAACGCGCATCACTTGTCCCTGACCATTACATGTAGAACACGTTTTGTAACTAACGCCAGGAGCTTGAACTTTACGTTTAACTTTTACTTTTTTCTCTACACCATTGGCAATTTCTTCCAATGTTAATTTTACTTTGATACGTAGGTTACTCCCTTTAGCACGACGAACTCCGCCGCCTCCGCCTCCGCCGAAACCACCAAAACCGCCTCCGAAAATATCACCAAACTGGCTGAAAATGTCATCCATATTCATTCCACCTTGACCACCTCCGCCAAAACCTCCAGAACCGTCAAAAGCTTGATGACCGTATTGATCGTACTTTGATTTTTTCTGAGGATCGCTTAATACTTCGTAAGCTTCAGCAGCTAATTTAAACTTATCCTCTGCTGATTTATCTCCAGGATTTTTGTCAGGATGAAATTGTAGTGCGCTTTTTCGGTATGCTTTTTTAATTTCTGCAGCATCAGCATTTTTTGAAATGCCTAATATTTCGTAAAAATCTTTTTTCATTTTTATTTTTTCTTTTGTTGAGTCGCACTAATGTGCATAGCTGCGCATAATGTAAAGACTTGATAAATTTTGGCTCTACTACTGCCCTAATACAACTTTTGGAAAACGAATAATTTTGTCACCTAACTTGTATCCTTTTTCAAGAACGTCAACAATTTTACCTTTCATTTCGTCTGATGGTGCAGGTATTTGAGTAATTGCTTCAGCAAAATCAGCATCAAAAGCGTCTCCTGGGTTTACCTCAACTTGCTCTAATCCTTTAGCAACTAAAGTATTTTTTAATTTTTCATGAATAAGTTCCACTCCTTTTAAAAGCAATTCATCTTCTGATTTACTTATTTCAACAATGGCTCTGTCAAAATCATCCAATACTGGTAACATCGCTAATAAAACCTCTTGGTTAGCTGTTTTGAACAACTCAATACGCTCTTTTGTAGTTCTGCGTTTGTAATTTTCGAATTCAGCAAATAATCGTAAATATTTATCTTTCTCTTTGGCTAAGTCTTGCGTCAATTGCTCTTCTACACTTAATTCCTCAATAATCATTTGCTCCCCATTCGCATTATTTTCTAATGTCGTCTCATCTAATTCTTGATCGATTTCTGTATTTTCAGTAGTCATAGTACTAGTATTTTTAAAAATATTCTTAAACTTCATTTTATTCTTTTTTTTGGATTGCAAAAGTACTGCCAATTGTTTTAAAATGTCAAATTGTCATCTTTTTATTGAATTTATAAATCATATTCCATTCTACACTCTTTACAACAATTTTTACTCACTTGAAATTTTAATACAATTTTAAGACTATCTAGAAGTAGTTTACATAAATTTGCTTTAATAATTTACAGTTATTTTTCTGTAACGAAAAATTAGAGATTCCTTTAAAATTATTAATTCACCATTATTTTATATCAAGAAAAGCTTCGTTTAGTAGACGAAGCTTTTTTTATGCACGCAAAATAAAATTACAATAATGCGTTTTTCAAACCTTTAAAATCCACAGAAGACTGTTCGCCATTCGCTAAATTTTTAAGCAAAAAGGAATTAGAAGCCATTTCTTGTTCTCCCGCTGTTACGGCAAAAGGAATTCCTCTTTTATCTGCGTGCTGAAACTGCTTCGCTACTTTCGCATTATCCGGATACATTTCAACTTTTATGCCTGAATTTCTTAAGTCTTTAATCGCTTTCATCGCATAAAAAGCTTCACTTTCACCATAATTGATAAACAATGCTTTTGAAGTTTCCGCTACAGTTTCCGGAAATAAATTCAATTCTTCGACTACCAAATAAATTCGGTCTAATCCAAAAGAAATACCCACTCCGCTCATATTTTTCAATCCAAAAATTCCCGTCAAATCATCATATCTTCCACCACCACCGATGGAACCCATTGAAACAGATTTTGGCGGAGCCACTTCAAAAATAGCTCCTGTGTAATAATTCAACCCTCTTGCTAAGGTTACATCCAAGTCCAGAATTGCGGTTGACAAACCAAGTTGTGTTACATTATCACAAATAAAACGCAATTCCTCTACCCCTTTCATTCCTTCGTTAGACTCAGCGAGCAAAACCGAAAGTTGGTTTATTTTCTCCGAAATGGTTCCCGTGAAATGGAATAACGGTTGTACTTTCAGAATCGCTTCCTCCGAAATTCCTTTCTCCATCATTTCTTTCTTCACGCCGTCCTCGCCTATTTTGTCGAGTTTGTCCAACGCTACCGTGAAATCGATTAATTTATCCGATGCACCAATTACTTCAGCAATTCCGGATAATATTTTTCGGTTATTGATTTTGATAATTACTCCCTCCAAACCCAAAGCTGAAAAAACAGAATCATAAAGCTGTACTAATTCTACTTCTTGCCACAATGATTTAGAACCTACCACATCCGCGTCACATTGAAAAAATTCTCTGAAACGTCCTTTTTGCGGGCGATCAGCTCTCCAAACCGGTTGAATCTGGTATCTTTTGAACGGAAATTCAATATCGTTTTGGTGTTGTACCACATAACGGGCAAACGGAACGGTTAAGTCATATCGCAAGGCTTTTTCGGAAATACTTGACGTTAATTTAGTACTGTCTCTGTTTTCTAAATGAGTTTCGTTGGCTTTCGCCAAATAATCTCCAGAATTTAATATCTTAAAAATCAAACGATCGCCTTCTTCTCCGTACTTTCCCATTAGGGTTTCGGAGTTCTCGAATGAAGGTGTTTCTATGGGTTGAAATCCGAATTTCTCGAAGTTGCTTTTTATGATTTGGATGATATAGTGCCGTTTTGCCACCTCAGTTGGTGAAAAATCTCTGGTTCCTTTTGGGATGCTCGGTTTAGATGCCATGGTGTAAATATTGGATATTAAATTTAAGATTTCGGAAGTGTTGAAAAAATTCCAAATTCTAATTCTGTGCAAATATCTTATTTTTAAAATTATTCTGTTTACAAATTTTGGCATTTTATTACCCAATGCCTAGCCCAGATTAAAGTGGAAATACGGCAGCAAAAAATACTATTGTTTTCTTGCCTGAAAGAGCGACCGCAGAAAGCTCCTTTTGGGCAATTGAAAACAAATTATTTTTTGTTGCAGGATTATAACGAAAAGCTGGAAAAAGCTTCAAAAACATAGCGGTCAAATAAAATTAGTTTTTAGCCTAAGAAGATTTGTAACAAAATTTGTATTTTCGTGTCAAACTTACATGATGTTAAAATTATTTAAAGAAAATATTCGGATTGCATTCGGTTCTATCAGAACGCAATTGTTACGAACGGTTCTTACGGTGATGATTATCGCTATTGGAATCACGGCATTAGTTAGTATTCTTACGGTTGTTTCAGCGCTGGAAAACACAATTTCCGCCGATTTTGCATCGATGGGAGCCAATACCTTCAACCTAAAACAGTATGAAAACACTACAAGAAGACAGGGAAGAGACGAACGAGAAATAATCAATCCTATCATTTCGTATCCTGAAGCTGTGGCTTTCAAGAATAAATACAGTTATCCATTTACGGAAACTTCTCTTTCTTTTACGGCAACATCAGCTGCGGAAGTAAAATTCGAATCTTCAAAAACAGATCCAGAAAACTCAATCGTGGGTGTCGACGAATTTTTCATGACCAACTCCGGACTGGAAACGAGTGCCGGCCGTAATTTTACAGGATTTGACATTGATAACAATGCGTATGTGTGTGTTGTAGGTTCGGATTTTGAGAAAGGACTGCTAAAAGACGTGAATCCTATTGATAAGATAATTTCAATTAGAGGCGCTAAGTTTAGGGTTATTGGAGTATTAAAAGAGAAAGGATCAACTTTTGGAAACAGTCAGGATTTACGAGTTTTGATTCCAATTCAATTAGCCCGTTCCATATTTACAGCTCCAAATATCAACTATACGGTGAGCGTCATGGTTAGCAAAAAAGAATTACTGGACCAAGCCATTGACAATGCAAACAGCACGATGCGCAGAGTTCGCAAACTAAGTCCCGTGGAAGACAATAATTTTGGGATAGTCCGTAGCGATGACTTGATTAATAGAATTTTGGGAATTACACAATATCTCGGATTAGCATCGTGGCTGATAGGAATTATCACCGTTCTGGGGTCTTCTATTGCTTTGATGAATATTATGATTGTTTCGGTTACGGAACGCACCAGAGAAATTGGGGTCAGAAAAGCATTAGGAGCCAAAAAAACGACCATTGCGATTCAGTTTTTTATAGAAACAATGCTGATTGGTCAATTTGGTGGATTAGTGGGAATCATTTTTGGTATTTTAATTGGATATGGTATTGCCACTGCAATGGATTTTGCATTCGTAATTCCGTGGGGCGCTATCATGGCAGCATTCATCACCAGTTTCATTGTAGCCATCGCTTCAGGATTGTATCCCGCTATCAAAGCCGCTGTACTGGATCCTATTGAAGCGTTGCGATACGAATAGTAATTAGCGGTAAAATTCATTGTAAGGTACGAAACAGTTACAAGCACTATTTTCCTAAAAAGAATTTGGGCGTGACCCTATTAAAAAAAGGGGCTGACTAATCACATAGGTTAATTGCCCCTTTTCTTAATACGGTCGGGTCATCCGCGTTACAAGGTAACTTGCTCCTACCCCTCACGCAGACCACGTAAAAACAAAACCTCTGCATAAAACAACCATTATTAAATGCGATTTCGTTCCTAGAAATTACAACTGATCATTCGGTCATTTCCGTAAATATCTTTTCGTAATTCGATGTTTTTGAAGTTCATTCCTTCAAGTAAATCAATCATTTCCTTGCCTAAATACTGATTGATTTCAAAGTACAGCGTACCATTTTCGGATAGGTTTTTCTGAGCCAATTTGGCTATTTTTTTATAAAAAATCAACGCGTCATTGTCTTCTACAAAAAGTGCCAAATGCGGTTCATTATCCAAAACATTTTTATTGATTTCCTCCTTTTCTAAATTACGAACATAAGGCGGATTAGAGACGATAATATCAAACTGTTGCTGTAAATCTTCTGTTTTGAGAATATTTTGATTGAAAAAAGTAACATTAACAGAATTATTTTCTGCGTTTTTATTGGCTGTAGCCAGCGCTTTTTCAGAAACATCGATGGCAAAAACTTGAGCATTTAAAATATTTTTGGCCAATGAAATAGCGATGCAACCACTTCCCGTTCCAATATCTAAGATACTGATCTTTTGACGTTCGTCTTTTGGTTTTTGACTTTCAACAATCCATTCGACCAATTCTTCCGTTTCGGGTCTTGGAATCAAAACGTCTTCATTGACTTCAAAGTCCAATCCATAAAAACTGGTTTTTCCTAAAAGATATTGTATCGGAATTTCCTTTTTTAATTGTTCCAAAATAGAATTCCAAACAACAGTTTCCGCTTCCAAAAAAACCAAATCGGGACGCAACGCCAAGTCGATTCTTTTCAATTGATTTTTTTCTTCTAAAATCAAATAGAAAAAACTCTCGGCTTCTACTGCATCGTACAGTGGCGTAAGCGCGTCAATAAATTGAGTTCTGTATTCTTTTATTTTCATTTTCTCTGTCAATCGTTTCTAAAGAATTAACACTCGCAACTCATTATTCAAAACTTACAAATCTTTCAACATCCAAACCGGACAACTAACGTGACCAGTGCTTCCCATGGGTGCAGCAATATTTTCAAAACCTGTTTTTTTGTATAATTTTTGTGCGTTGAGCATAAATGGCATGGTTTCCAAATAGCATTTTTCGAAACCAAAATTCTTAGCGCTTTGCAAGCAAACTTCCATCATTTCAGTTCCAATTCCCATTCCTCGAGTTTCAGGCAGAAAATACATTTTTTGGAGTTCGCAGATGGTCTCCGCTTCATTTGCGAGTGGAGCAATTCCTGCAGCACCGACAATTTTACCATTATTCTCGACCACGTAATATACTGATTTTGGTTTATTGTATTCTTCATACATGAAGTCCAAATATAGGTCCTCGTAAGCCGTCCCCACTTTGGGAATATCCATTTCATCAAAAACTGCACGTATCAATTGTGCAACTTCTTGATTGTCTTCTTTATTTATTTTTCTGATACTGTAATTTTCCATTTTTTCAAAATCTTGTTATACCTGCAAAAATAGAAATTGTTTGCTATTATTTTGAAAAGTTTTAAAACAAATCTTGAGGTTTCAGGACTAATCCCAAAATTACTACTTTTGTGTGGTGAAAATACATGAAAAATACATAAAACGATGCATTGAATTAGCCAAAAATGGCTTGGGAACAACGTACCCAAATCCGTTAGTAGGCAGTGTTATTGTGCATGAAGGCAAGATTATTGGCGAAGGATGGCATCAAAAAGCAGGAGAGTCGCACGCAGAAGTGAACGCCGTAAATTCCGTCAAAGATAAATCTTTGCTAAAAAAAGCGACAATTTACGTTAGTCTGGAACCTTGCAGTCATTTTGGCAAAACGCCACCGTGTTGCGATTTGATTATCAAAAATAAAATTCCGAATGTGGTTATTGGAACTGTAGATCCTAATGTAAAAGTGGCCGGAAGCGGAATAAAAAAACTTTTAGAAGCTGGCATTCATGTCACGGTTGGTGTACTTGAAGCGGAATGCAACGAACTTAACAAACGATTCTTTACATTCCACGAAAAGAAAAGACCCTACATCATCTTGAAATGGGCTGAAAGCCAAGATGGTTTTATTGCGCCTATTGAAAAATCAGAAAAGAAACCCGTTTGGATTACCAATGCGTATTCAAGGCAATTAGTTCACAAATGGCGCACTGAAGAGCAAGCTATTCTGGTGGGAACACAAACAGTCATTGATGATAATCCCATACTAAATGCACGCGATTATTATGGAAACAATCCGATTCGAGTGGTTTTAGACCAAAATAATCGAATTCCGAAAAATAGCCATATTCTTGATAATCAAGTTAAAACTATCCTATTTTCCGGATATAAAACTTCTCTTGAAAAAGAAAATAGTATCTTTGAAATAATCGATTTTGAAAAAAACATTGCAGAGCAAATCGTTCAATCATTGAATAAAAATCAAATTCAATCCATTATTATTGAAGGTGGAAGACAAACTTTACAAACTTTTATCGATGCCAATCTTTGGGATGAAGCACGAATATTTGTTGGAGACATCCAATTTAAAAATGGAATCAAAGCGCCCATTCTTGCTAAAAAACAGTTCGAGAAACATTGCATTGCGGCAGACGAACTTATAATTTTTAGAAACCATGATTAATACTATTATTTTTGATTTTGGAGATATTTTTATCAATTTAGATAAGCAAGCCACTATTACTTCTTTTGAAAAATTAGGCTTAAAGGAATGGAATAACGATTTAGACCAACTGAATTTACAGTTTGAAACAGGTAAGGTTTCCCGTGAAAATTTTCTTTTTGGTATTCAAGAACATATTCCGAATGCCAGCATAAAAGAGATTTTGGCAGCTTGGAATGCCACCTTGCTTGACTTCCCGCTATATCGATTGGAATTCTTGCAGATGCTTTCCCAAAAATACCGCATGTTTCTATTATCCAATACAGATGCCATTCATATTGAAACTTTTGAACAAGCGAGTGGTGTTTCATTTTACAGAGATTTTTATCAATGTTTCGAAAAAGTTTATTTCTCATTTGAGCTCGGCCTGAGAAAACCAAACCCTGAAATTTTCAATCATTTGATAAGCAACCATGAATTAGCACCCAAACGAACGTTATTTATAGATGACAAAAAAGAAAATACAGATGCCGCATTCGCTTTGGGATTTGAAGTTTGGAATTTAGAAGTAGGGAAAGAAGATATTATTCATTTATTGGACAAAAAAATAATTTGACACCAGCAAATCATCCACCAAACTACAATAACATTTCAACTCTCTTTTCTAATTCAATTTGAAAGACACTTATTATACTATTGAGATTCCCTCAGACGAATTGCTGTTCAAAGAAAAAAACAGTAAATTCTTTGGTTATGCCTATCCTATTCATTCGGAGGAAGAAGTAAAACCGCTGATCGATATTTTGCGAAAGCAACATCCCAACGCAGGCCATTTCTGTTATGCTTATCAAACAGGAACTGATGCTTTTACATATCGTGCAAATGATGACGGAGAACCAAGTAATAGTGCCGGAATGCCTATTTACGGACAAATCCAATCCTTTTCAGTAACAAATGTTTTATTAGTTGTAGTTAGGGTTTTTGGAGGCGTAAAACTAGGCGTCGGCGGATTGATTTCTGCCTATAAAATGACTGCGAAGATGGTTCTTGAAAGCTGTGAAATTGTTGAAAAAACAATTGATATTCATTTTACCATCACATTTGATTACCAAAACATGAACAAAGTAATGCGAGTAATTAAGGAAAAAAAGTTGGAAATGGTATCCCAAAAAATGGAGATAGATGAAATCACCACCCTTCCTATTGGAAAAATCGAACTAAAAACACGAAAAAAAAATGCCGAAATGGTATTCGACATTTTCAACTCGATGTTTGAAATTAAAATAAACCGATTATAATTTCGCTACTAAATTGCTTCTTTTGTAATTTATTCCATTGTTTTTAACAGTTCTGAAATATAATCCGGCGGAGCTGTTGGACGACCTGTTTTTAGGGACACAAAAACCAAAATAAAATGGGCAGTTGTTAATAACTCATTAGATTCATTGTAAATCGCACAATCAAATTCTATCTTGACGGAACTCTGACTTTTAAAAGTGGTGTGAACCGTAAGCAACTCATCATACCGCGCTGATTTTTTATAATTTACATTCATCGAAACGATGGGAAGCGCTATGCCACTCTCTTCCATGTTTTTATACGAGATCCCTTTGTTTCTAAGCCATTCGACCCTTCCTATTTCAAAATATGGAATATAATTCCCATGGTATACAACCCCCATTTGGTCGGTTTCTGAGTAACGAACTCTAACTTCTATTTGATGATCTTTCATTTATTATGTATTAAAATTTAAAATTTAAACAACGCCTTACAACAATAATTTGTGAAATTATTACCCTATATATTTTTTTTTACAAAAATTTGTTCACATATTTGTTACCCCGATAATCAATTACAAAACTCCTTTTTTTTAGTAAGATAACAATTACCAATTAAAAACAATTTAACAGAATATATGAACAAAACTGCTCAATCAGTATGGGAAAACTGTTTGTCTTTCATAAAAGACAACATCCAAGACCAAGCGTACAAAACTTGGTTCGAACCAATCAAATCAGTTGAACTTACCGATAACGCATTATATATTCAAGTTCCTAGCAAATTTTTCTATGAATGGTTAGAAGAGCATTATGTGAAATTACTAAAAGTGGCCCTGACGAAAGAACTTGGAAAAAACGCTAAGTTACTTTATAAAATCAGAATGGAAAATACCTATGGCAATAAACAACCGTTTACGGAGCAGTTGCCAAGCGCGAATAGAGTTCCTATGAAGCCACAAGAAGTTGATGCTCCATTTAAAAACTTAAACCCGGAATTAAAAAATCCATTTGTAATCCCCGGCATTCGAAATTTAAAAATTGAATCCCAATTAAATGCAAATTACAGTTTTGATAATTTTTTGGAAGGAGATTCCAACAGATTAGCACGTTCTGCAGGTATGGCTGTTGCCAATAAACCGGGTGGAACCTCATTTAATCCTTTATTGATTTTTGGCGGAGTTGGTCTTGGAAAAACACACCTGGCACATGCTATTGGTGTAGAAATAAAAGACAAATACCCTGAAAAAACAGTTTTATACATTTCAGCAGAAATTTTTACACAACAATATATCGACTCGGTTAAGAAAAACAACCGAAATGATTTCATCCATTTCTATCAATTAATTGACGTTTTAATTATTGATGACGTACAATTCCTTTCCGGTAAATCAGGAACTCAGGATGTGTTTTTCCATATTTTTAATTACTTACATCAAAACGGCAAACAAGTAATCTTGACTTCGGATAAGGCGCCAGTTGACATGCAAGATATTGAGCAACGTTTACTTTCCCGTTTTAAATGGGGATTGTCTGCGGAACTGCACCAACCGGATTATGAAACCAGAATTTCAATCCTGAAAAACATATTGTACAGAGACGGTGTAGAAATTCCGGAAGAAATCATCGAATATGTTGCCCGCAATATAAAATCGAATGTCAGAGAATTAGAAGGAGCTATTATTTCCTTAATTGCACAATCATCTTTTAATAAAAAAGAAGTTACGCTGGAGCTTGCGAAAAGTGTTGTTGAAAAGTTTGTGAAAAATGTAAAAAGAGAAATTTCGATCGATTACATTCAAAAGATTGTTTCGGATTATTTCCAATTAGACTTAGAAACCTTGCAGTCCAAAACAAGAAAAAGACACGTGGTTCAAGCCAGACAATTAGCCATGTTTTTCGCCAAGAAATTTACTAAAGCTTCTTTAGCGAATATTGGTTCCCAAATTGGAGATCGCGATCACGCAACTGTTTTACACGCTTGTAAAACCGTTGACAACTTAGTGGCTACCGACAAACAATTCAAGAAATTTGTGGAAGATATCAATAAAAAATTAACGTTGTAAACGCATCATGTCCGTAAAAATTTTAATGGTTTGTTTAGGAAATATTTGCCGTTCCCCGCTGGCCGAAGGGATTTTGGCTGCAAAACTTCCTAAAGACAAATTTACAGTTGATTCTGCAGGAACCGGATCTTGGCACATTGGTCACGCGCCAGACGATCGCTCTATTGCTATTGCAAAAAAAAATAAAGTAAACATTTCTCATCAAAAAGGAAGACAATTCAGCGCAACTGATTTTGATGCCTTTGATTACATTTACGTAATGGATAATTCCAATTACAAAAATGTAACTGAACTGGCCCAAAACCAGAACCAAGTAGAAAAAGTCCAGCTAATTTTAAATGAATTGTTTCCAAATGAAAATGTAGATGTTCCAGATCCTTATTTTGGTTTACCAAATGGATTCGAAATTGTTTACAACATGCTGGATGAAGTGTGTGATGAAATTGCTAAAAAGCTATTAAAAAAACACCAGTAATTTTTTCTGCAAAAAATTACAGTAAGCTCATTGATAAATTACGCACCTACTTAACAACATTAACCCATTCACAGATTTCACTTTAGCAACATAAATATCACTTATGGAATCAAACTCTGTTTTAGGAAAACTCTATCTAATCCCCACCACAATGGGCGATTGTGACCCTATGGATGTTTTGCCGCAAACTATAAAAAGAAGTATTGCTCTCATTGATTATTATATTGTTGAAAACGACAAAACAGCTCGTAAATCCATCAAAGAAGTAAATCCTGAGAAAAAACAATCCGAGTTAAAACTTTTTGTTTTAAATAAACACACTGAAATCAAAGAACATTTAGACTTTATAAAACCTTTACTGGAAGGTCACAACATGGGTTTAATGAGCGAAGCTGGTTGTCCCGGCGTTGCGGATCCTGGAGCAGTAATTGTAAAATTAGCCCACGAAAAAGGAATTCAGGTTATTCCTTTGGTAGGCCCTTCCTCCATCCTTTTGGCCATGATGGCATCAGGAATGAATGGACAAAGTTTCACCTTTCATGGCTATTTACCCATTGAAAAAGACGAAAAGAAAGCCAGTTTTAAAACCCTAGAAAGAGTTTCTTTCGAAAAAAATCAGTCTCAGATTTTTATTGAAACGCCATATCGCAATAACAAATTACTGGAAGATTTGGTACAAACGCTGCATCCTGAAACACATTTATGCATCGCAACGGATATCACCTTGCCTACAGAATATATCAAAACCAAAAAAATTTCGGCTTGGAAAAAAGAAACAATAGATTTACATAAACGCCCAACCATTTTTATTATCCACAAAATGTAATTTTACAACTACATTTAAATTAATTTAATATATTTACCTTATTAATTAGCTAAACAATTCAACCAATTAAAATGAAAGTAAATAAAAGAGACCTTAAAATATTTACATTGGGAATTTTCAGCCTTTTTATATTCCAGTCAATCTATGATTGGAAACAAATTAAAAAAGATATAATTAGCGGCTGGAATGCAGGCTATCGCGCTGAATAATAATTTCCATTCAAAAAGTAGTTTTAAATTACAAGAAGAAAGAAAAATACTTTTTTATCCGATTAAAAATTTTAGCGAACCACTAAAGCTTCAATTTATTATACTAAGCTATTACAATACTTGTTTACGATTAAAAGTGCTTTAAATTTAATAATGAAAAATCTTTATTCATTAGTTATATTATAAAAAACGCACTATTACTCTCAAGTAACCCGCTAAAAACTATACTAATATTGATTAAATCCAATTATAAAAAGCTATTTTTATAATTGGATTTAATCAATATTTTTTATGAGTAAACTACCAAATATCAGCACGAGTATTTTTACGGTTATGTCTAAAATGGCAGCTCAATATAATGCGATCAATCTTTCGCAAGGTTTTCCAAACTTTCCCGTTGACGAAAGATTAACTGATATTGTTGCTAATCTGGCGAAAGAAAATGTGCATCAATATACGCCAATGTCAGGCTACATGCCGTTATTATTAAAAATAGCAACACTAATCAACAACTCCTATGGAAGAACTGTTCAGCCTGAAACGGATTTGTTGATTACCGCCGGAGCAACACAAGCCATTTTCACTACCATAACAGCTTTGGTAAAAAACAATGACGAAGTGATTATCTTAGATCCAAGTTATGATTGTTACGAAGCGCCCGTATTATTATGCAACGCAAATCCGGTTCGAGTGCCGCTGAACGATGATTACACTCCAAATTGGAAAATTATCGAAAAAGCGTGTACGTCAAAAACCAAAATGATTATCATTAATAATCCGCACAATCCAACGGGGAAAATTTTAACGGAATCAGATTTTGAATCATTGGAAATCCTGTTGGAAAAATATCCTGACATTATACTTCTTTCTGATGAAGTGTACGAATACATTACTTTCGAAGAAAAACATATTTCAGCTCACACCCGAAAGAAATTACTGAATCGTTGTGTAATGGTTTCTTCTTTCGGAAAATCATTTCATGTAACAGGTTGGAAAATTGGTTATTTAACAGCGCCGGAATATTTGATGAAAGAAATCAAAAAAGTACATCAGTTTTTAGTTTTCAGTGTAAATAGTATTTGTCAAGTTGCCATTAGTGAGTATTTAGATATTATTTCTGTAGTTGAAATTGGGAAATTATATCAGGAAAAACGGGATTACTTTAAACAATTATTAAAAGGTAGTCGCTTTAAACTTATGCCTTGCGAAGGAACTTATTTTCAGGTGGTTTCTTATGCAGCTATTTCAAATGAGAACGATGTTGATTTCTGCAAACGCCTTATTATTCAACATGGAGTTGCTGCCATTCCTATTTCCACTTTTTATGCCGATGGAAAAGACCTGAAACTAATTCGCTTCTGTTTTGCCAAAGATAATGCAACGTTGGAAGAGGCAGCAAAAAGATTGTGTGCGATTTAAAATCGGAAATGAAATTTATTTTATTATGCATGCATACTATTTAATTTTATTATATTTACAATAAAAAAATATCAAAAATATGAGTTATACAGATAAAATGTTACGCGACGATGCCCTAAAAGGCAAAGTTATTGTTGTAACCGGAGGCGGAAGCGGTTTAGGAAAAGCGATGACTAAATATTTTCTGGAATTGGGTGCGCAAGTTGCCATCACTTCCAGAGATTTAGAAAAACTAAAAAATACCGCTACAGAACTGGAAACAGAAACAGGTGGAACTTGTCTCCCAATTCAATGTGATGTGCGTCATTACGAAGAGGTTGAAAATATGTTACAAGAAGTATTGAAAGCCTTTGGCAAAGTAGATGTTTTACTTAATAATGCTGCCGGAAATTTCATTTCTCCAACGGAACGATTATCTGCGAATGCTTTTGATACTGTAATTGATATAGTTTTAAAAGGGACCAAAAACTGTACCCTTGCTTTTGGAAAACATTGGATTGACACGAAACAAAAATCATCTACCATCTTAAATATCGTTACGACATACGCTTGGACAGGTTCTGCTTATGTAGTACCTAGCGCAACTGCAAAAGCTGGAGTTTTGGCCATGACAAGAAGTCTTGCGGTGGAATGGGCAAAATACGGAATTCGTTCTAATGCGATTGCTCCAGGACCATTCCCTACTAAAGGCGCATGGGACAGATTATTACCAGGTGATTTGGCAGAAAAATTTGATATGGCTAAAAAAGTGCCATTAAAACGCGTAGGAGATCATCAGGAATTAGCCAATTTAGCGGCGTATTTAGTTTCTGATTTTTCAGCTTATGTAAACGGTGAAGTGGTTGTAATTGATGGAGGCGAATGGCTCAAAGGAGCCGGACAATTTAATATTCTGGAAGCAATTCCCGAAGAACTTTGGGATCAGTTGGAAATGATGATTAAAGCAAAGAAAAATAAATAAAAGTTGATGTAAAATAAACCATTAAGAAATAAAGAAAAATTAAGAATTGACGCTTAATAAACCTTTATTTCTTAATCGTTTAATTTTTATTGTTTTCCAAAGCTATTAAAATTTCACTTTTCAGCAAGCCGCTTCCACCGCCATAATGCTGGACAATAATTATATTTGGATTTTGTTTTTTAAAAAAAGCGCATAATTCAACTTCGCTTTCCTCCTGAATTCCGGAACCCAACAATACAACGGAAAAGTTTTTATTTCGAAAAACTTCCTTCGCTTCCTCTTCTTTCATAACGCCTACCCCATTCCAATTCTCATTTGCATTTATTAATCGGATTACAGTTTCCAGAATTTCAAAATGTCCTCCGATGTATAATATATCTATGGTTTTCATCATTCCATTTTTGAAAAACACAAACCTCAAAAAGAATAGTATTTTGAGATTTGTGTTTGTTTACTTTAAATTATTGTTGCAAAAACTGCAATTCGATATTCAAACGTACTTCTTCGCTTACTAAAACACCGCCAGTTTCAAGAACGGAATTCCAATTTAATCCCCAATCTTTCCTGTTGATTTTGCCTTCTAATGACAATGCCATTTTGGTATTTCCCCATGGATCTTTCATTAATCCGCCATAATCTGCCGCTAATTTTACTGATTTAGTAACACCGTGTAAGGTTAAATCTCCAACTAATTCATATTCACCTTCATTAATTTTGGTGAAAGAAGTAGCACTGAATTTAATTTCTGGAAATTGTGCAGCATCAAAAAAATCTGGACTCAATAAATGCGTATCTCTGTCTGAATTTCCTGTTGTAATAGAATCGATTGCACCGGTAAATTCTATTTTTGAGTTTTCAATATCATTATTTTCTGATTCAACAGTTGCATCAAATTTTGAAAATTTACCTGAAACATTAGTGAACATCATGTGTTTCACTTTAAAACCTATTTCTGAGTGTGTTGGGTCAATTACCCATTTTGTTATTGACATAATATTATTTTATTTAAATTATTATTTGCTATTTTTACTGAAATTGAAATTGCCATTGAACTTAGCTTAAATACTCATCGGTATTTCCATCAATAAGATTTCGGCATCGGCTGAATTAGCAATGATTTCAATCAAATTGGCATCCCAAATTCCTAAACCGTCACGTTCATTCAAAGCGATGTTTCCTATGGTGAAATCTCCTTTTAAGACAAAAGCATAAACTCCATTTCCAGGTTTTTTCAACTCGTATGAAGCAAAAAAATCATTGTCAAACTTTCCAATATGAAACCAAGCATCTTGATGAATCCAAACCCCTTCGTCCTCTGGATTTGGCGATAAAATTTGCTGCAATTTATTATGACGATCCTTCAAGTCCAAAGTAACTTGGTCATAACGAGGCGCTACATTTTTTTTATTTGGATAAATCCAAATCTGCAAAAACTTAACCAACTGATCTTTGTTCTTGTTGTATTCGCTGTGAAAAATTCCGGTACCGGCGCTCATCGCTTGAATATCCCCTTCTTTAATTATGGTAGTATTTCCCATACTGTCTTGGTGTTCTAAATCACCTTCAAGGGGAATGGAAATAATTTCCATATTGTCATGCGGATGTTTTCCAAAACCCATTCCTTGACTAACTCTGTCATCATTAAGAACGCGCAATACTCCAAAATTCATTCGCTCTCGGTTCTGATAATTCGCAAAACTAAATGTGTGATACGATTCTAACCAACCGTGATTGGCATGACCGCGTGTATTTGCTTTGTGCAAAACATGATGTGTGATTGTCTCTTCTGAAATTTTATCTGTTTTTTCCATTGTCATGATCTTTAATAGTTTTATGCAAAGTTGCGTCAAAATAAAAGCAATGGCATTGAACTAGGACAAGAAATGAAAAATAACAAGAATTTAAAGTTTAGCGATTTTTGTCCTTACTTTACTTAAAAATTCGGCTGAAATACCGAGATAAGAAGCAATATAATGCTGGGCAACGCGCTGTGAAAGTGTGGGATAATGTTCGATAAACTCTAAATATTTCTCGGTAGCCGTTTTAGAAATAGTATTAAATAAACGGTCTTGTGTAACAGCCAAGCTCCGCTGCATCAGGATTCGGAAAGCGCGTTCAAACTTTGGTGCTTTACTGAATAATTCCTCTTTTGTTTCCGGACTAAACATAAAAAATTCACAATCTTCTAATGTTTCGATATATACTCGACTTGGTTTATCTTCGTAATTACTAAAAGAAATATCGCTAATCCATGCATTTTCAATCGCGAATTGTAGTATAACTTCAAAACCATTGGCATCAATATAATATTTCCGCACACAACCCTTAATAACAAAAGCTTCAAAATTGCACATCTCGTCCTCCTGAAGCATAATCGTTTTTTTTGGAACGGCTTTGTATTGCAATAATAAATCAAAAATTTCTAATTCATTTGCGTCAAAAATGACATATCGGCTAATATTTTTATTAATTTGGGAATACAATGTTTTAAAATTTAGAAAATAAAGATAGAAAAAATGTTAAATAACAACCACTAAATAAATATATTAAATTAGCAATATTTCTTAAAAAAAGAAAAACTGCTCCCGATTAAATTCCTATTTTTGTTCCGATAAAAACATAACAAAAAAATTATGCTCATTATAGGAATTGCAGGCGGTACTGGAAGCGGAAAAACAACCGTCGTACATCAGATTATGAACGAATTACCGCAAACCGAAGTTGGTATTATTTCTCAAGACTCTTATTACAAAGAAAACCACGGACTTTCATTCGATGAAAGAGCATTAATTAATTTTGACCATCCACGTGCCATTGATTTCGAATTATTAGTGGCTCATCTCAAGGAATTAAAAGAAGGAAATAACATTCACCAACCTGTATATTCGTTTGTAACGCACAACAGAACGGACGATACCGTTTTTACACATCCTCGAAAAGTAATGATTGTAGAGGGGATTTTAATCTTAGCAAATCCAGAATTAAGAGAGCTATTTGATGTAAAAATATACGTTCACGCCGATTCTGACGAGCGATTAATCCGACGGATGAAACGTGATATTACCGAACGTGGTAGAGACATGAATGAAGTAATCAACAGGTACCAAACCACTTTGAAACCAATGCACGAACAGTTCATCGAACCAACCAAAGCATTTGCTGACATCATTATACCAAACGACAAATACAACACCGTAGCCATTGATGTGGTTCGCGCAGTAATAAATCAAAAAATTCTGTAATTTAGTTATAATTTTAGTGGAATAATTATTAGGAGCTATTTCCCGCTTTCCGTTGCAATCTTTTAGTAGATGAATCTTCCTTCGTCATCATCACCTACTAAAAGGATTTCCACTGTAATCGGGGCTAAAAAAGATAAAATGACAAATCCGTATAAAGACAAATCTTGGTTTAAATTCTTGAGTAACAAATACGTTTGGGTCTTATTGTTTTTTTGCGTTTGGATGGTTTTCTTGGATAATTATTCCTACTTCGGTCATCGTATTTTGGATCAACAAATCGAAGATTTAGAGGATAATACGACCTATTACAAAGAAGAAATAAAAAAAGATCAGCAGAACATCAAGCAATTAAAAAATTCAGAACAAATAGAAAAATACGCCCGCGAAAAATACTATATGAAAAAAGATAGTGAAGATATTTATATCATTGAATTCGAAGGTGACACGATTGAAAAAAAATAATTAATTAAAATATTAATTATTTAAAACCACAATTTAATCAACTAAAAAATGACAACAAATCTTTTCGATGATTTCAATCCCATTTCCTCCAAACAATGGAAACAAAAAATTCAGTTTGAACTCAATGGAGCGGATTATAATGAATCCTTAGTTTGGAATTCTCCCGAAGACATTCAGGTAAAACCTTTTTATCACAAAGATGAGTTTACTAAAGTTTTTCCTGTTTTCACTAAAGCGACTGAATTTAAAATTTGTCAAAATATATTTGTCTATGATATTCAAAAATCAATAGAAAGGGCGTTGGACACATTGAATCGTGGTGCAGAAAGCCTTAGATTTACAATAGAAAACGAATCAATTGATATTACCAATTTTTTGGAGCAATTACCTTTAGAAAAAATTACCGTTTATTTTAATCTTGGATTTATTTCAATCGATTTCGTTAAAAAAATAGATGCTTTTACAAAGAAAAATAATACCACCATTTTCTGTAATCTGGACCCAATTGGGCAATTAGCCAAAGATGGAAACTGGTTTACAACCAAAGAAAAAAGCAATTTCGACACGCTGAATATACTTTCGGCATCAACAACAGCTGTATCTTTAATCAGTATCAATTCCGCTTTGTATCAAAATGCCGGAGCCAACATGGTGCAGCAAATCGCCTATAGTTTAGGACAAGCCAATGAATATTTCAATAGAATTGAAACTATTAATAAACCCATTGTTTTTGAAGTTGCCGTTGGGACAAATTACTTTTTTGAAATTGCAAAACTCCGTGCGTTACGATTACTTTTTAATCTGATTGCGAAGGAATATGATCACAAACTTGATTGCAATATCATTGTCTCTCCTACTAAACGAAACAAAACATTATACGATTATAATGTAAACATGTTGCGAACCACAACTGAGTGTATGTCTGCAATTATTGGCGGAGCGGATGCTATTGCCAATTTACCATACGATGCATTGTACCACAAAGACAATGAATTTGGCGACCGAATCGCGAGAAATCAATTGTTGATTCTTAAAAAAGAAAGTTATTTCGACAAAGTAAACAATCCTGCTGACGGAAGTTATTATGTAGAAAATCTTACCAATCAATTAGCTGAAAAATCATTGGCTTTATTCAAAGATATAGAGCTGAATGGCGGTTTCTTAAAACAACTTAACGATGGAATTATAAAGAGGAAAATTCAGGAAAGTGCAGATACGGCTCAGCAATTATTTGATTCTGGGAAAGAAATTTTATTGGGAACAAACAAACATCCTAACAAACAGGATAGGATGAAACACGATTTAGAACTGTTCCCTTTTGTAAAAGTTAAACCAAGAAAAACATTGATTACACCAATAATAGAAAAACGTCTGGCAGAAAAAATAGAACAAGAGCGATTAGATCTTGAATAGTCAGCCCAACGCTGTTATTTGATGTATTACCATTGCAAAAGAGTATATTTACTTTACTAAAAAAACAAAATAATGGAAGCCATAAGACAAATCGTTAAGGTAAAAAATCACAAAATAAGCATCACACTTCCGGATAATTTTAATGCTGATAAAGTTGAAGTGATTATTCTTCCAAGGTCGAATAATGTAGAAATCCCTCAATGGCAAATGGACCAAGTTCGAGAAAGAACTGAGAAATATCTTAAGAATCCTTCTTCAGCTCAAGATATTGATGATTTTCTAAAAGATATTGATGGTGAGTTATAGGACTGTAATTGTAGAGGAAGCTAAACTTGATTTCAAAACAGCTTTGGATTGGTACAAAAGCATTCAACCTAAATTGGGCGATAAGTTCTCCAATTCTTTCAAGGAAAGTTTAAAAATAATTAAATCAAATCCGCTACTTTTTTAAATAAGATATGACAAGACCAGAGTGGCTTTAATTGAAAATTTCCCATACTTAATTCATTTCAACAGCTACGATAACATAATTGTCATTAAAGCTATTTTTCATACTTCAAGAAATACTGAAATATGGATTGAAAGTAATTAAAATTTCAAAAACTATAATCTTTGTACTAAACAAATGAAAAGAAAAGATTTACAACATATACAATTAGAAAGTACAACGCTGAACGTGAAGAATGAAAATTCTTCAACTGATGCATTTCTTACCGCCGAGGGAATCGAACTAAAACAAACGTATTCGGAACAAGATATTGAAAACCTTACTCATCTTGATTTTGGAGCTGGATTTGCCCCGAATTTACGCGGACCTTATGCAACAATGTACGTTCGCCGACCTTGGACAGTGAGACAGTACGCCGGATTTTCAACCGCCGAAGAAAGCAATGCTTTTTACAGACGAAATCTGGCTGCGGGTCAAAAAGGACTTTCCATAGCTTTTGATTTACCTACGCACCGCGGTTATGATTCCGATCATGAACGTGTTGTAGGTGATGTGGGAAAAGCAGGAGTTGCGATTGATTCCGTGGAAGATATGAAAGTATTGTTTGACCAAATTCCGCTAGATGAAATGTCCGTTTCGATGACGATGAATGGCGCTGTTTTGCCCATTATGGCTTTCTATATTGTCGCCGCCGAAGAACAAGGCGTACAACCCGAATTACTTTCCGGTACAATACAAAATGATATTTTAAAAGAGTTCATGGTGCGTAACACGTATATTTATCCGCCAACTCCTTCGATGAAAATCATTGCTGATATTTTTGAATTTACCAGCAAAAAAATGCCGAAATTCAACTCGATTTCAATTTCAGGATATCACATGCAGGAAGCCGGTGCCACTGCAGATATTGAATTGGCGTACACATTAGCCGATGGTTTAGAATACATTAGAACAGGACTTGCCACAGGAATGAAAATTGACGAGTTCGCTCCTCGCCTTTCTTTCTTTTGGGCCATTGGAATGAATCATTTTATGGAAATTGCCAAGATGCGCGCCGGAAGAATGATCTGGGCAAAACTGGTGAAACAATTTGAACCAAAAGACGATAAATCATTAGCCTTGCGAACCCATTGTCAGACTTCGGGTTGGAGTTTAACAGAGCAAGATCCATTCAACAATGTGGCCCGAACCTGCATTGAAGCAGCCGCAGCAGCTTTTGGAGGAACACAATCTTTACACACCAATGCATTGGATGAAGCCATAGCTTTACCAACGGATTTCTCTGCAAGAATTGCCAGGAACACACAACTTTATTTACAGGAAGAAACTAAAATAACCAAAACCGTTGATCCATGGGCTGGCAGTTATTATGTCGAAAGCCTGACAAATGAAATTGCCGAAAATGCTTGGAAACTTATCGAAGAAGTAGAAGAACTAGGCGGAATGACCAAAGCCATTGAATCTGGAATTCCAAAACTTAGAATAGAGGAAGCGGCAGCCAGAAAACAAGCCAGAATAGATAGCGGTCAGGATATTATTGTGGGTGTAAATCAATATCGATTAGAAAAAGAAGATCCTTTACAAATTTTGGATGTGGATAACCAAATGGTCCGCAAGCAACAATTGGAACAATTAGACCGAATCAAAGCAACCAGAGATACTGAAAAAGTGCAGGATTCGCTGAAAAAATTAATCCTTTGTGCGCAAACCGGTCAAGGGAATTTACTGGAAATAGCCGTTGAAGCCGCTAGAAATCGAACTACGTTAGGAGAAATCAGTGATGCGCTTGAAACGGTTTTTGGAAGATACAAAGCACAAATTAAATCCTTTAGCGGTGTGTATAGTAAAGAAATAAAAGACGACAAAAGTTTTGAGAAAGCAAAGCAATTAGCAGATGAATTCGCAAAAAAAGAAGGACGCCGCCCTCGAATTATGATTGCAAAAATGGGACAGGACGGACACGATCGTGGTGCCAAAGTAGTCGCTACCGGTTATGCTGACGTCGGTTTTGATGTTGATATTGGTCCACTTTTTCAAACACCAGCCGAAGCGGCTAAGCAAGCTGTAGAAAATGACGTTCATATCTTGGGAGTTTCCTCATTGGCGGCAGGACACAAAACGCTGGTACCACAAGTGATTGAAGAACTAAAAAATTACGGTCGGCAAGATATCATGGTGGTTGTTGGCGGAGTTATCCCTGCACAAGATTATCAGTTTTTATTTGATGCTGGTGCAGTTGCTGTTTTTGGACCCGGCACAAAAATCAGCGAGGCGGCTATTAAAATATTAGAAATTTTAATGGGAAGTTTCGAATAAAAACTATACCTAAAAATTTCATTACTTATAAAGCATCAATCGAAAAGTTGGTGCTTTTTTTTATGGTAACATATTAAAAATAAGGTGTTTAATTCCTATTAAAAAAAATCGTAATGAGATATTTTTATTAACACTGGATATAGAATTCATTAACAGCCAAGCCTTTAAAAAATAGGTAAATTTACATAGGCTGATGTTAATTAATCCATTAAAATACTGATATTCAATTTATTAAAACATTTAAAAAAAGTGTAAGTAAAAAACGAGCCTGGGCATTCATTAGTGTATTACAAGTGCAATAACTCAATAATTAATTTAAAACTAAATATTATGAAATCACTTATTATCATTTTCATTTTAACCATTACTATCGCAACGAATGGTCAAGTAACCGAGAAAGGAAAAATCAAAATTGAAGAACTGCCCGGAGTTGTAATTAAAAGAGTTGGAACTGATTTTTCTGTATATATTCCTGACAATAATCCTGATCAAAGGGTAAAAATGGTGGAAGACCAATTTATTGCTTTTGATCTGGGAAAAGGTGCTGAAGGTTTTGAAGAATACCTTGTAGTAATGGAAGCAAAAAACGGCTCTTTGACTGCTACCTATAATGAAAACGGAAAATTGGTGCGTGTAGTAGAAAATTTTAAAAACGTTCAACTTCCAAGTGAAGTTATCTACTCCATTTACAGAACATATCCTGGTTGGTCTATTGTAAATGATAGTTTTCTTTATACTCAGGAAGATGGAGACGTAATCAACAAACAATATAACATTAAAATTAAAAAAGATAAGGAAGTCGTTAAACTATTAGTTCGTCCTAATGGGGAAATCCTAAAGGCAAAATAATCTAATTGAAAGTAACAAAAAATAGGCTGTCAACATTTTGACAGCCTATTTTTTATCATAAAAAAAAGTGATTACACTTTTTTTACTTTTGCATTAATATCGGCAATGATGAACGAAGTGTCATAACCTCCAAACATTTTTATATAACTTCGTATTGAGCTTCCGTAAGCATCCCTGAAATTGCGTTTGCCTTTGTGTTTAAAATATTTTTTTACAGATCCTGCACCTCCTAAATGTGCAGCAGCTAAAATGCCGGATTCCGTAATTTGGATACCATTTAATATTGTGCCCTCATATTTTTCAATTTCTGTTTTCAATTCCCATTTATTTTTTGCTAAAAGCGCCAAAAAAGCTTTTTCTTGAAGTTCAGGACTATTTAAAAAAGCGGAGCGATTGTATAAGCCAACTGATTTTAATGTTTCTATACCAAACTGGTATTTACCCATGTAACCCAAAGAATTGATTTTTTTATATTTATTTTCAGACTCTCTATAACCGATTGCTTCTTTGAAGCCGATAAAGAAATTTCCGGTATAAGGGATATTTAAATTGGTGTATTCTTCTTGTTCTTGTGATGGATATAAGTAGTGTGTTCCATCTTCTTCATTGATGAGAAACCATGGGTTGGTTTCTAAATTAAAAGGTCTAAAACCTGAGCTCAAAAAAACTGTAATTACAGTTAGACTTGTATAAAAATACCATTTCTTAATCATAAATTGTTTTTCTTCAAAACGCTGTACCGTTATGAAATTTCTACATGCAAAGATACAATAAAAATAATTATACTGATAATCAGGTAGTTAAACTTTTCTAAAAATAGATGAAGTGGTATTTTACATCGTTAAAACGAACAAACTCAATTGCCGGTGCAGGGATTTTAACTGTGTTAAAAACAGAAAAAACGGTCTTTAAAAAATGAGAATTTGTTTTTATTTTTGTTAAATCGACATCCAAACTAAGGTAAAATTGTCTGAATCTTTTTGAATTTGAAGTCGATAAGGCAACGCTGTAATCTCTGTTTCCGGTCAGCATTCCTTCCGCTCCATATCCAAAAGCTAAATTCAGCCATTTTGGTATTTTAGAACCTTTAGCAAAAGAATGTAAATTGACCGAAAGCCAATATGTTTGTCCATTGTAATCTTTTAAAATTTGCTCCGAGAAGGAACTACCTAGAACTTCTGGTCTAAAATTGGCATACTTTGTTGTATGAAAAGAGAATTTCGGCGTTATACGTTGTTCGTTCCAAATTAATTCCTGAGAAACATACAATGCTGTACCAGAAGCATTAGCAATTATATCGCCAGAAGAAGCACCCCAGTCAGAAGAATATCCGTCTAAAACCTCAACTGCGGTCAGAAATGCAAAGCCTAAACCCGCTCCATATAATAATTGATTTTTTTTATTGGCGCCGCTCCAGTGCAACATTTCAGCACCAAATCGGCCTAGCTGATACGACGAAAATACATGACCGGCTTTATCGATTTGAAGCCACTCTGCGTTATCATTTAAAAAATGAAAATCAGATTTGGAATAATTGGCGTACCAAAGTTGGTTTAAGCCTACCAAAGTTCCCGTGGCCAAAACAGCTTCCGAAATGACAACGGTATTTTGCCTTTTCTTATTTAAAGAATCGGATGGTTTAAAGAAATTATCCTCACGGTTTTGTGAAAAACCAATTTGAAATCCAATGAACAATAAAAATATCAGGAGTGCTTTAAATTTCAAAACTATCTTTTCACACCTTGACTGTTGATCCAATCCGAATATTTTTTGGCGTTTTTATTGTGTTCTGGTAAAGTAGCAGCAAACTCATGGTATCCGAAACGCTCTACACTTGCGCAGAAATAAATGAAGTTATTTTTCTCAGGGTCCAAAACAGCTTCTAACGCTGTGATGTCAGGCATAGCAATAGGTCCAGGAGGCAGACCAACATTCATATATGTATTATAAGGATGTGACATTGTCAGATCATTGTAAAAAACTCTTTTGATTACCTGATTAAAATCATTCGATTTCTTTTTCATCGCAAATATTACGGTTGGATCAGCTTGCAATGGCATTCCAGCTCTTAAACGATTCAAATAAACACCTGCAATCCTTGGTCTTTCATCTTTTTTTACGGATTCTTTATGAACGATTGAAGCCAAAATAGTCGCTTCAATTGGAGTTAAGCCTTGTTTTTGAGCTTTGGCGACTCTTTCCTTATTCCAAAAATTACGGTATTCCTTAATCATTTTATCCCGGAACTTTTCAGCTGTTGTGTTCCAATAAATCTCATACGTATTCGGAATAAACATTACCAAAATATTCTCTTCATTGAACCCGTTTTCTTTCAAGAAAATAGAATCTTTGAACGAATTCAATAATGATAAACTGTCGGCTTCAATTTGAGAACCCACACGTCCCGCTAAATTTTCTGCACGTTCCTGATTATTGAAAGCCAATTTTACGGGCGAATTAAGTCTCAAGGTTTTTACCAATTCATAACTGTTCATTCCTTTTGTGAATAGAAAACGCCCCGGAATCACATTGTCAGAATAACCTCTTTTGTTGGCCACCATTTCAAAACGCTCCATATTATCCACATAAGGTGCAATTATCTTTTTGACATCCTCGTATTTTGAATCAGTTGGGACATAGACAAACACTTCTTTATCTTCAAATTTTGTATTGGCGGCAAAAATCTGACGTAAAATAATCAGTCCGTAAATCATTAATATTGATATTAAAACAACAGACGTAATCGTGATGATTTTTTTGATATTCATATATGGTATTGTTTTTTCCCGGAATCATGATATGACCATTCTTCCTATTTACTTGATTTTAAAATGATATTGGTTCAAAATTAAAAAATTTAAAATTTAAAATTTAGTATTGACTAATTGAAAAATTGCTTCGTCTTTATAAATTCCGTTCACAAAGGTCCAGTCTTTCTTTACACCAATCATTTCGAATCCAAATTTAGTAAAAAGTGCTATACTAGCTTCATTTTCGGTACCAATATTTGCATATAACTGGTGTAAATTAAGATTACAAAAAGCATATTCGATTAATAACCCCAATGCTTCTGAACCAATATTCTGTTTTCGGTTTTCGTTGTCTTGGATAACAATACCAACTCCTGCCCTGTTATTCTTTGGATCAAAATCAAATAAATCAATTAAACCCAAGGCCGGAAAATCCTGATCGTGACAAATAGCCAATCGCAATTGCTTGGCTTCATAAATATCCTGATGGGCATTTTCCAAATATTGTTTGACCAAAAACCGGCTGTAAGGCGTATGCGTATTACTGACTTCCCAAATGCTCTGATCGTTTTCTATGGCATATACAAACTCCAAATCATTGGGTTCTAATGCACGAATATAGATGTTGTCGCCTTTTAATGTTTTCATTTAGGTATTTGGTTCTTGGTTTTGGGTTTTAGTTAAATCTCAATCGTTCCTTTAAATACAAATTCCGCTGGTCCTTTCAAGAAGACATTAGTAAACTGTTCTTCTTTTTTATCAAAAGAAACGACTAATTTTCCGCCTTCGACATTTAAATTTATTGCCGAAGCATTCGTTTTTCCTAAAACATTCATCGCAATTGCAACTGCCGTCGCTCCTGTTCCGCAAGAAAGTGTTTCATCTTCTACACCTCTTTCATATGTTCGTAACGAAAAAGTGGTGTCGTCAATTTGTTTGACAAAATTGATGTTACTTCCTGTTTTCCCATACAAATCTCCGTATCGGATCGCGGCTCCATTTCCCCTGATGTTGTAATTTTCTAAATCGTCTACCAATTGCACATGATGCGGCGAACCCGTATTTAGAAAAACATAATCTGAACTTACTTTTACCTGATCAACATCAATCATTTGAAGTGAAACCAATCCGTCATCCCCAATTGTCGCGTGGTGCAAACCATCTGTTGCTATGAAAGTAGTTTCATTCTCGATTATGTTCAGCTTTTTGGCGAAAGCCACTAAACATCTGCCACCATTACCACACATGGAACTTTGGTTTCCATCAGAGTTGTAATAGACCATTTTGAAATCTGTAGTCATTGCGAGATTTGGAGCAATCGTATTATTTTCCAATAAAATAAGACCATCGCCGCCTATTCCAAAACGTCTGTCACATAAATTAGCAATGAGTTGTGTATTTTCTTTTGGGAAAAATTCCGAACGGTTATCAACCATTACAAAATCATTTCCTGTTCCTTGGTATTTATAAAATTCTAGTTGCATTTTAATTTGTATTGATTCCAACAAAAGTACGAACTATTAATGAAATGTTAATCACTGTTAAAGAGCGTTAAACTGTATTTTAACAAAGCAATTTAGCTTTATTTTTACGAATAAATATCTTTAAAAACGATTTTAATATGAAAAAATTTTCAACTTTATTTTTAGTTTCGTTGTTGAGCGGAGCCATGACTCTTGGAGCTTACAAATTATTATTTGACACCAATGGATATTTTTCTAATGACAAAATTTCAGCAGTTACCATGGCATCGAATTCTTATGGCAAGAAAGTCGGATTATCCGCAGATGTGATTGATTTTACTGAGGCTGCAGAAAAAACCATCCATACGGTTGTTCACGTAAAAAACGTTTCGCGACGAACAATAACGAATCCCATGTTAGAATATTTCTATGGTTATAAAGGCGGACAATCGCAAGAACAGGTTGGGACGGGCTCTGGAGTAATTATTTCGGAAGATGGGTATATCGTAACCAACAATCACGTAATCAAAGGTGCATCTGAAATTGAAATCACCTTAAACAACAAAAAATCATATCAGGCAAAACTCATTGGAACCGATTCAAAAATGGATATTGCCTTATTAAAAATTGACTCGGAGGAGAAATTACCCTATACCGTTTTTGCCAATTCTGATGCGGTGAAAGTCGGCGAATGGGTTTTGGCAGTCGGAAATCCGTATAATTTAACGTCCACGGTAACGGCCGGAATTGTTTCGGCGAAAGCCAGAGATTTAGACACCAGCGGAATCCAATCTTTCATACAAACAGATGCTGCAGTAAACCCAGGAAACAGTGGTGGCGCCTTAGTGAACACGCGTGGTGAACTGGTAGGAATCAACACTATGATTTCTTCCATGACAGGTTCTTACGTAGGTTATTCCTTTGCGGTGCCTTCTAACATTGCCCGAAAAATCATTGAAGATTTAATGGAATTTGGGAATGTACAACGTGGAATTCTGGGGGTTGAAGGTGGCGAATTAAACGGAACTGCTTCTAAAGAATTAGGGATTTCTCAAACGCAGGGATTCTACATTAAGAAGGTAACAAAAAATTCCGGTGCTGAAAAATCAGGACTCAACAAAGGCGACATCATTATTAAATTAGACGAACTGAATGTTGCTACTTTTGCTGATCTTTCGGGATACATCAACACAAAAAGACCCAATGATAAAGTGCAGGTGACATACATCAGAGAAGGAAAAACGAAAAGCATTCCTGTAATTCTGAGCAAAAATGAATTTTTTAGTACGGAATTTAAAGGCATTGAATTAGAAAACATTGAGGCAGCTGACAAAAAGAAATTCAAAATTGATTATGGCGTGCGAATTAAATCCATAAACAGCCAAAATTTGAAACAATACGAAGACGAGTTGATAGGAAATATTATTTTGAGCATTGACAATATCAAAGCTACTGATGTGGAAACGGTGTCTAAACTTTTGAGTAAAAAAGAGGAAAGCCAAACGGTACGTATTGAAATGATTAATAAAAACGGTGAAGTACTGCGCGTGATTCTCTAACGCAATACTCTTTTCGAAAACTAAAGCCATCTTAAAAAATTAAGATGGCTTTTTATTTTGCAAATAATTCACAAAATAGCTTACGAAATCGATTGAAATGGGTATTTTTGCGCCAAATTTTAAAAAATACATTAACTTATTTTCATTAAATTTTTAACATGGACACCACAACTTTATACGAAAAAGAAGTTTCTTTTCAAGCCGACAGGAGACGTGCTGGAGTAAAACTGATTAAAATCATCAGCGATTTATGGTACGACAAAAGCATTGAAATGGTCTTATTTCGCAATCAATTAATTGACCGAAATGTCAGTGACATCATCAACCTGCATGAATATGCCGGAGAATTTGTGGGCAAACCCATTTCTATCTTTGATTCTGTTAAAATTGCAAAAGCTATTTTAGAATTGAATTTACCTCCTGCAAAATTAGACATTGGAAAACTTACGTATGAATACCATTTAGAAGATGAAAAATATCCTGATGCAAAGTATTTTGTAATTGACAAATTAAAGAACGCAAAAAACTCAGAGGAAATTCATCCAAAAGATGTTGTACTGTATGGTTTTGGGAGAATTGGTCGATTGCTTGCCAGAGAGTTAATGTCAAAAACTGGAAAAGGAAGTCAATTGCGATTGCGAGCAATTGTAACACGTGATAAAAATGATGCTACCACATTAGAAAAAAGAGCTTCCTTATTGCGATACGATTCTATTCATGGTGATTTTCAAGGATCTGTAACTGCTGATCCTGAAAATAATGCTTTAATTATTAACGGAACCACCGTTCATGTCATTACTGCAAATGCGCCTGAGGAAATTGATTACACGCATTATGGAATTGACAATGCATTGGTTATTGACAACACGGGTGCTTTCACCACACATGAAGCTTTGAGCAGACATTTAGTATCTAAAGGTGCTGATAAAGTATTGCTCACCGCTCCAGGAAAAGGAGTACCAAATATTGTTCATGGCGTAAACCAAAATGAATATAATCCGGATGAAATCAACATTTTTTCGGCCGCATCCTGTACTACCAATGCAATCACGCCAATCCTGAAAGTTGTTGAAAATACATTGGGAGTAGTCAAAGGACATTTAGAAACCATTCATGCGTATACAAACGACCAGAATCTTGTGGATAATATGCACAAAAAATACCGTCGTGGAAGAGCTGCAGCATTGAATATGGTGATTACCGAAACGGGCGCCGGAAGTGCTGTTGCAAAAGCATTACCCTCATTGGAAGGAAAATTAACCTCAAATGCGATTCGGGTTCCGGTTCCTAACGGTTCATTGGTAGTTTTGAATCTGGAAGTTTCAAAAACAACTTCGGTTAAAGAAATCAATGCCATCATGAAGAAATATGCATTGGAAGGGGAATTGGTTGAGCAAATAAAATATTCCATGAATAACGAGTTGGTTTCTTCGGATATTGTAGGAACATCAGCTCCTGCCATTTACGACAGTAATGCCACAATCGTTTCAAAAGACGGAAAAAACATCGTGTTGTACATTTGGTATGATAACGAATACGGATACAGCCACCAAGTAATCCGATTAGCAAAATACATTGCCAAAGTAAGACGTTTTACGTATTACTAGCCTGCCGTTTACAGGTTGTGGATTGCAGTTGTAATTTTTTTATTTTTAGTTTTTAGTCTCATTAGTTTTAAATTTAAAGCAATAGCAACCCAACCTGAATTCAATAGAAAATCCGTCGCGGTATCAAAACGAGACGGATTTTTTTGTTATAACTCTTTTGTTATTGTGCGGAATTGGCACGCAGATGACGCGGATTTAGCAGATTTTTTATTAAGTGTTACTGTCATTATTATACCGAATTAGCACGCAGATGACGCGGATTAAACAGATTTTCACTGATCTTCCCTGATTTTAAAAAAATCAAACTTGAAAAATGAATATATCAACCCTTCTACAATTCACGAAAAACCATTTACTTCTTACTTCTCACAATTCACTTCTCACTAAAAAACTACTCCTTAGCTTTCGTCAAATAATACACCGGAATACCAATCAGCATTATCAGAACTCCCCAACCACTGGTACTGGTTTTTGTATACAACAAAGCAATACAAATCGCCGTGGCGATAATTAGATACAATCCTGGCAAAAATGGATATCCAAAAGCTTTATACGGTCTTTCGGCATTTGGCATTTTCTTGCGCAGAATAAATATTCCAAGGATCGTAAGAATGTAAAATATCAAAACGATGATAACCACAAAATCCAATAAATCGCCGTATTTCCCAGTCAGACATAACGCCGAAGCCCAGATACACTGCGCCCATATAGACCAAGCCGGAACGCTGGCATGATTCAATTCAGCGGCTTTCTTAAAGAAAACACCGTCTTGCGCCATCGTATAATACACTCTCGCACCCGCCATAATCAATCCATTGTTGCAGGCAAAAGTCGAAATCATAATCATCACAGCGATAATTAGTGTTCCCACAGAACCAAAAATACTTTGCGAAGCCACAACAGCCACACGATCAGATTCAGCTGTAGCAATTTCATACAAAGGCACCACGGCCAGGTACATGATATTAGCCAAAATATAAATCACACTCACGATTAATGTTCCTAAGAACAAACTCAATCCCACGTTGCGTTTTGGATTTTTTATTTCTCCGGCGATAAAAGTGACTCCTTCCCAAGCCACACTGGAGAACATCGAACCTACTAAGGCAGCCGAAATTCCCGATATTAAAGCCGTTCCACTGATGGGCAACCACGAACCCGTTTCCACATTTAGTGATTGAGAAGTCCAGGCATTCGTCCAGTTCGCATCCCAAACTTCTGCTTTGGCAGCCATAAAACCAAAAATAATCAAACCAGCCAACGATAGAATTTTGATAACCGTCAGAACCGTTTGTAGAATCTTGGAGTTTTTCACCCCACGACTGTTGATGTAACTCAACAAAATAATGGTGAAAATAGAAACAATCTGAGCCGCATTGAGTTTGAAATCCCCAATCTCATATAAAATATTTTTATCACTTAAAGGCGCGTACAAATAGGCGGCAAATTTAGCAAAAGCCACACCCACGGCAGCAATAGTACCGGTTTGAATCACGGCAAAAAAGCTCCAACCGTACAAGAAACCCACCAGTTTCCCGTAAGCTTCCTTGATGTACACATATTGACCACCCGCTTTAGGAAACATCGCGCTCAACTCGCCATAACTCACGGCAGCAATCACCGTAATAGCGCCCGTAAGCACCCACATAGCAATCAACCAACCGGCAGATCCCAACTGGCGAACCATATCCGAGCTTACAATAAATATCCCGGAACCTATCATAGAACCCACCACAAGCATAGTTCCGTCGAGTAATCCTAATTCTCTTTTAAAATCGTCTGGTTTTTGGTCTTCCATATTTTTTTGGTTTTGGGGTTTTGCTTTTAGTTGGCTAAAGATATACTTTTTTTGGAAATTTCATAAAAAGGATGAAAAAAGTGAGATTGTTCCTTTGGGCGTGACCCTGCAGCAGCTTTGTCGTTCCTCCTCGCCACTTTGGGTCGGGCGGTACGCTGTATCTTTATTTTCTTAAAAAAAGAAAATAAAGGATGCCGCTTCCCTCCCTTACGCAAACCGAAATAAAATAACGTTTATTCTTTTCAAGAAAAATTGTAAGAAAAATTTAATATATTTGAGGAAGTATAGAACGAAAGAAATCTTCGCCAATCCAACTAAATTTGATATAGTTTACAAAAAAATTTTCGTGTATATGCCTTCGTCAAAAGTCGCATACAAATAAAATAAGCAACAAATGGAAAAAGATTATTTCCTTCTAGAGGATAAAAAAAAGGAAATTGAATCCAAATTTTCAATCAAAAATGGTTGGTTAAAAATATATGAAGACGAATCAAAAGATTCTGACGATTCTGCTGGAATTTATTGTTGTCTAATATCAAATGATAAGTTTGATAAATATAGTGAAGACTATAATTGGCCAATTTCAATGGGCTATGAGGGTAAACCTTCTGTTTATGGAGATAATACTTATAAAAGTAATGACGAAGAAGGATTAGAGCCTTTTTTGTTTTACAAAAGCTTTTCACTACAAGAGACATCAATAAAATACATAGATATATCAGAAGAATTCATTCTCTATTTCAGACTTTACGAAAAGGGGAATGACAAACAAAATCGTACCTTTTATTATGTAAATGATTATGGTGAATTGGATGAAGTTCTGATAATCGAACCAAAATTGATTAAAGTTAAAATCAAATACTTGAAAGAATATATTACAATGAGAGATATGAACTTTGTGGTATGTTATGATTTTATGAGGCTTCTAAAAAATATACCTTCAGATTGGAATATTGAACATAAAGACGAGTTAATAAAGGAAAGCAATTTTATTTATAGTCATTTAATAAGGGATGTATCTGACGAAACTCAAAGTTGGGTCATGGGTAAAGTTTTCATAAAGCCAAATGAAATTAAAAAATCACATTTTGATTTAGCAGAATCTAAAAATGAAAATTTCATAATTGGAGTTGATGATGAAGGAGAATCAATTTATGAAAACTGCGGAGAAACTGACGGAAATCATTTCAAAGTAACCTACTTTAAAAAAGAAGTTTTGAACAAATATTATAACGAACCTAACAAATATCAAGTTGATGGATTTAGTGTTGACTCAAAATTTTTCAGATTAAAAATAGACAATAATGTTGATGAGTATATTCCGGTCTTTCTTACCAATTTAAGAATGCTTCCAGAAATGGAACAGCTTCATTGGAAACAATATAATATTACACCTAAAGAAGGAATGAATATTAGCCGAACATATTATAGAACAATGATAGAAGGAGAATGGGCAGAACAACCGGAAACAGTTGATTTATTTTTTAAATCAAAGTATGAAAGCTTTAACAAAAAGTGGGAAGACAAATTTGGTTGGAAATTATATAAACCATTATCTTCAAAAGACGAGTATTTATTTACAGCATTGCACAAAATAACTTCTAATAATGTCAAAGCCTTTTGTGAGCAAACCTCAACTATTGTAAAACTAACAATTGACAGGTTAAACGAAAAAGAACTAGCGAAAGGGTTACATTTAGATTCAAAAGCCAGAGGAATTGCAAAATTTGAGAAATTTTTAGAATCTAAAGGTATGCAAATACCGGATATGTTTCAGTTTCTTAGAAACCTTCAAAATTTGAGGTCGGGATTAATTGCCCATACATTCAGTGAATCGAATGAAGATTGTAATAAAGCACTTAAATATTTCGGGATTGAAAATGATAATTACGTAAAGGTATTAGACGAAATATTTGTGAAATCTGTTTTCACATTTAATACTTTGGAAAATTATTTTGATTTAAAAGAATAAAAACCCAATGACTAAAGTCATTTTGCAAAACCCGACCTCGCTGATATACAACAATCGTTCGCGCAGTTTTGTAAAATGTGCCCATAATGAGCAGATAATCTAAATAACACAAAAACTATGAATACATTAAAATTAGGATGGACAGGTCTTGGCAACATGGGAAACCCAATGGTGATGAACCTGCTCAAAGCAGGTTTTGAAGTAACGGTTTTCAATCGTACCAAAGAAAAAGAAGCGCCATTACTGGCTGCAGGAGCAAAATCAGCGAGCAGTTTGCAAGAATTAATGGAAACCTGTGACGTAGTTTTGACGATGTTATCCAATGATGCGGCTGTCAAAGAAGTTTTTGAGGGACCAACAGGTTTATTGTCTAAAACCAATCCGGGTAAAACCATCACCAATATGAGTACGGTTGCTCCGGAAACCTCGCGTTATTTAAACACCATTTGCAAACAACATAACGTACATTTTATAGACGCTCCCGTTTCTGGAAGTGTAAAACCAGCACAAGACGGAACGCTGGTCATTCTTGTGGGCGCTTCGAATGAAGATTACGAATTAGCCAAACCGATATTTGACGTTTTGGGTAAAATTGCGATTCACGTAGGCGAACCTAGCGTGGCAAGTTCAGCTAAATTAGCCATCAATTACTTATTGGGACTAAATCTTCAAGGAATAGCCGAAACGGTTTTATTTGCCGAGAAAAACGGCGTAAGCAAAGAAGACATGCTCAACATCATCAATCAAGGCGCTTGCGGCAACGGAATCACGAATATAAAAACACCTTCCATTCTGAACGATTCCTATCCGGCAGCATTTGCGTTGAAACATTTAGTCAAAGACTTAAGACTGGCCATAGAAGCCGGACTTAATTCCCCGTTGATTCATCCTTTGTACGACAGTTTTGCTGCAGCAGAACAAGAAGGATTAGGCGATCAAGATGTTATGGCGATTATCAGCAGTTTAAAAATTAAGTAACTTTTGGGTATTATTCTGGAAACCAAACTCCGCTTTGTTCTCTGAAAACCACAATAACAATGATTTAGTTCCTCGTTATTTTTAAAAAAATACTAATATATTCGAAAGGCTATAAAATGAAATAAGTTTCGATAATATGAAAAAAACTTTTCTACTTCTAATTTTAATCTGCTTTAGTTTTAATCACCTAATTGCTCAACAAAAGATTTCAGATACCGAAAAATTAGCTTCAATTGGTAAAATTTATGGTTTTTTAAAATATTATCATCCAGAAGTTGGAAAGGGTAAATATGATTGGGATAAAGAATTTATAAAATACTTGCCTCAAGTACTTGAAGCTAGCGACAAGGAATCTTTATCAAAAATTTATAGCAATTGGATTAATGTTTTGGGCAATATTGAAAAATGTAAAAATTGTTTTTCGGATCAACTTCTTTTTGATAAAAATTTCAACCTTTTTTGGACACAAGATTCAGAGATTTTCAATGCTGAACTGAAAGCAAAATTAAAATATATTGAAGAAAACAGATTTCAAGGAGAAAATTTCTATGTCACAACAGAACCTGTTGGAACTATTAAAGTTACAAATGAATCTGTTTATCAAAATTTTTCATATCCAAGTGAAGAATACAGATTGTTAGGCTTATTCAAATATTGGAATATCATTGAATATTTCTATCCTTACAAATATCTTACTGACCAAAAATGGGATTCTGTATTAACAGAAATGATTCCAAAATTCAGAAGCGCATCCAATAAAGAAGAATATCAGTCTCTCGTTAAAGAACTCATTGCAAAATTAGACGACACACACGCTTGGATAAGTTTTGATAACGAAAAGCCCAAGTATCTTCCTGTCAAAATTTCAAACATTGAAAATAAAGCGGTAGTTTCTGGTTTCTACAATGATTCTATTGCAAAAATCAACAATATAAAATTGGGCGATGTGATATTGAAAATTGATGATTTAGAGATTCAAAAAGAAACAGAAAAAAAATCAAAATATATTGCAGGCTCAAATGCAAATATTAAAATTCGACAGACTTACAACGAAATTCTTCTTGGAAAGAATAGTACCTCGACATTGACTATCGAAAGGAATAATCAAATCGAAAAAATTAAAGTTAATCGCTATAATTTCGACGACTTTAAATATTGGGACAACCCCACAGCAATTAAAACAAAGTCAATAAACGAAAAAATTGGTTATGTAAATATGGCAAGTATTAAAGGTGCTGACGTTTCTAATATCTTTAAATCTTTTAAAAATAAAAAAACGATAATAATTGACTTGAGGAATTACCCCGCTTCTGTTTACAAATTGCTTTCAAAATATTTAAATTCTGAAAAAAGAGATTTCAGTAAAGTTTACGCTCCTACTATGGATTATCCCGGAAAGTTCCGATATAAAGAAAATTTACAAACGGGTATAAAAAATAAAAATAATTTTAAGGGAAAAGTTATCCTTTTAGTAAATGATGAATCAATAAGTAAATCAGAATTTACTGCCATGGCAATCCAAACGGCTGATAATGTAATTACCATTGGAAATCAAACCGCAGGTGCGGATGGAAACATATTTGTTTTTGAGTACATTGGAGGGTACAAAACAGCAATCTCAGGTCTTGGAATTATGTATCCTGATAAAACCGAAACACAAAGAAAAGGAGTTAAAATTGATATAGAAATTAAACCAACAATTGAGGGTTTAAAACAAGGTCGAGATGAAATTTTAGAAAAGGCAATTGAATTAGGCTCTGAATAAAATAATAATACTTGCAATATCTAATCACAAACACAAGAAAAGCTAAATCCGTAAAGATTTAGCTTTTCTTATTTATTCGAATCAGAAAACGATTTTACTTCGTTTTTACTGGTGGCAAGTCAAATGCAGCTGATTCATGCTCAAAACCGTTACGGTGGGAACCATCGCAAAAAGGTTTGTTTGCCGACAATCCGCAACGGCAAAGACCCAAAGCCGTTCTTCCTTCTAATCCGTATGTTTTTCCTTCGCAGTCTGTTATTTCGAAATCGCCTTCTATTTTTATAGAACCATTGCGATTGATTGTTAGTTTAGTCTTGCTCATAATGCTATTTATTTATTTTTAGAGTTCAAAGATTGCAAAATATTTCAGGACCTTTTCGCATTGCTGTGCTTTTTTTTTGATTCCAAAACGTAATTTACATTAATTCTATTTTGCATAACCCGAAACCTAGGAAATTTGACTTGATGCTACTACAAAGAAAACCGTTCCTTGCTATCCCAACAATCAGCATAAACAATCAATCTACTAAACAAATAATTGACTATTTTTAGAGCTTTAAATCAATTCAGTAATCAAACTCTCATGAAAAAGAAAATCGCAATCACCCTGTTTTTAGGATTCCTAGTTGGGACAAGCTATGCTCAAAAAATGAACGTCGCCAAACTCGACAGTTTATTTCAGATTTTAGAAGCCAAAGATAAATTTATGGGCAGCATTGCTGTTTCACAAAACGGAACGCTACTTTATTCGAAATCCATTGGAATGGATGATATAGAAAGCAATAAAAAAGCAAGTAATTTGTCAAAATACCGTGTGGGTTCGATTTCAAAAATGTTTACTTCAGCATTAGTGTTCAAAGCCATCGAAGATAAAAAACTATCGTTGAAACAAACTACCGAAACTTTTTTCCCAAACATTGAAAATGCAAATAAAATAACCATTAGTAATTTATTAAACCACCGAAGCGGCATTTATAATTTTACCAATGCGCCGGAATACATGAACTACAACACCCAATCAAAATCTGAAAAAGAAATGGTGGAAATAATTGCCAAAGGGAAAAGTATTTTTGAGCCTAACAGCAAAGCCGATTACAGCAACTCCAATTATGTTTTATTGAGTTACATTCTTGAGAAAATATACAAAAAGCCATTTAAAACTATTTTGAACGACAAAATTGTAAAACCCTTAGGCTTAAAAAACACCTATATTGGAGGTAAAATTAACATTCAAAACAACGAAAGCAATTCGTATTCTTTTTCTGAAAAATGGGTAAAAGAAACGGAAACCGATATGTCAATCCCAATGGGAGCTGGCGCAGTGGTTTCTAACCCACAAGATTTGACGCTGTTTATTGAAAAGCTTTTCGCCAACGCCATAATCACCGAAAGTAGTCTGAAGCAAATGACAGCCTTACAAGAAAACTACGGAATGGGGATTTTCCAGTATCCGTTTTATGACAAGAAAAGCTTTGGTCATACCGGAGGAATTGATGAATTCAGATCGACTTTATCTTATTTTCCAGAAGACAAACTAGCTGTTGCTTTAACCTCTAACGGCAAAACTTACGACAATAATGACATTATGATTGCCGCTTTAAGTGCATATTACAACAAACCATTTACAATTCCGACTTTTAAAATTATTGCGCTGAAAAGTGAGGATTTAGATCCTTATTTAGGAGAATATTCAGATTCCGGATTTCCGATGAAAATTACAATCACAAAAGAAAATACTAAACTTTTTGCACAAGCAACAGGTCAATCTGCCTTTCCACTAGAACCTACTGAAAAAGATAGTTTCGAATTTATAACGGCAGGAATAAAATTAGAATTTAAACCAAATGAAAAGCAGATGATTTTAAAACAAGGCGGTGGAAAATTTACTTTGACGAAAAAATAAAAAGAATTTCGTAAGCGCCTACACGCATAAAAATTCTATCGTATACCTTTTACTAAATTTTGTATGTTCTAGTCATGCAAACAAAATATTTTTTAACTGCACACAAGATTGGATTATATCAAAGGACGCAAACCACAATATTTCGATGTATATTGTACATTTGTCGAGACGAAGTACACCTTAGATTGTGAGTATACTGTAAAGCTAAAAACACCAACTATCAACATCAGATTCATTTTTAAACAAAAAAATTCACTTGTAAATCCTATTTTAACAGCATGAGTATCTTAAAAAAAGTAAATGTATTTCGAAGAATTGTAACACATGGATTAACCAAAAACATTGGCAGTTCACAAAAAAATTACAAAATAGATTTAACACAAAAAATCGAGATAAAAAGGGTTTTAATATCCAGACCTAATCACAGGCTGGGCAATTTATTACTCATTACGCCACTGGTACAAGATGTAATCACAACTTTTCCGGACTGTAAAATTGACTTGTTTGTAAAAGGTGGTTTAGCGCCAATTGTATTTAAAAATTACACGAACATCAATTACATAATTGAACTTCCCAAAAAACCTTTCAAAGACTTAATTGATTATTTTAAGGTTTGGCTAAAAATTAAAAAGCAAAAATATGACATCGTCATAAATGTAGATAAAAACTCATCATCCGGGCGATTATCGGCACAATTTGCTGACGCCAAATACAAATTTTTTGGAGAAATGGATGAAAACATGCCATTAAAATACAACGATTATGAGCACATTGCAAAATATCCCGTTTATGAATTCAGAAGCTTTTTAACCAAATTGGGTTTTCCTGAAAATGAAAATCCTGTACCATCCTTAGACCTAAAATTGACTGTTTCGGAAATAAATGAAGGTCAAAATATAGTAAAAGGCCTTACTAAAAATGAAAAAGAAACCATTTGTATATTTACTTATGCAACTTCTGATAAATGCTATTCAACTACTTGGTGGGAAGAATTTTACGAACGTTTGAAAACAGAATACCAAAATTATAATATTATTGAAATCTTACCAGTTGAAAATATTTCACAAATAGGTTTTAAAGCACCTACTTTTTACAGTAAAGATGTTAGAGAAATTGCCTCCGTAATTGCGAACACTATACTTTTTATTGGTGCGGACAGCGGAATAATGCATTTAGCCAGTGCTGCAAAAACACCTACAATTGGACTTTTTTCACGTCAAAATATAAACATGTATAAACCGTACAACAATAATAGCGTAGCTATAGATACGAATACTGGCGATAAAGAAGACTGGGTTAAAACAATAAACGCCGTAATTGCTAAAGTGTGATTACTGATCGAAAATAAAATTTAAGCGAAATAATTTAATGTAAAAAAGCAAATAATAAAACCACTTAATTATAATTTAATAACATGAAAACAAAATTTTTTATCCCTGTATTATTCGCCTGCATTTGTACCGGAAACCTTTGGGGACAAAGTCAAGATAACTTTACTTTAAAATTAGATCACATGGCGCTTTCAGTAAAAAATCTGGAAAAATCAGTTGCGTTTTATAAAAATGTCTTGAAACTTTCAGAAATTACCAACGGTACCAAAAAGGAAGGCATTCGATGGGTTTCCTTAGGAGAGGGAAAAGAATTGCACCTTGTTTCTACTATTAAAGAACCCGTTACTGTAAACAAAGCGGTTCATTTGGCTTTTAAAGTCACTCATTTTGATTCATTGATACAACTATTGAAATCCCAAAATATTATGTATTCTGACTGGCCGGGAACACTTTATAAAATCACTGTTCGCGCGGATGGGATCAAACAAATCTACCTTCAGGATCCTGATGGATACTGGATTGAGATTAATAGCGATGAGAAATAATATATATTTTTTCAAAACTATTAACGTCCTCCTATACTACCATTTTTAAGCATTTCAATTTGCGTTCACAACTTTTTTTCAATAAAAAATCTGCGAAAAATGAAACTTTTGTATTAAATTATGTAATAGATTTTGCTGTTTTGTCTCCTAACTTTGTAAAACAAATTTAAAATGTATTTCCATAAAAATAAAAATCAGGATCATGAGTGATAAAGCAAATGAGCACACAGTTGAAGGAATAGAAAAACTTAGAAGTCTGGTTGAGGAAATCAATACCTGTCTTTTTTGTACCAATCTCAAAACTAATGATGGAGCAACCACCAGACCCATGGGAGCCGTAAAAGTATGTGATGAAGGGAATATTTGGTTTTTCAGCCAAAAAGACAGCGATAAAAACAAAGAAGTAGAGCAAGATTCTAATGTTCAATTGTTTTTTGCACATCCTGGCAAAGGAAGTTACATGGTTGTGAATGGTGAAGCAACAATTACAACTGACCGTGAAAAAATAGAAGAACTTTGGTCTCCAGTAATAAATATATGGTTTAAAGATGGTAAAAATGACCCTAATATTTCTCTCATTAAAGTAAAACCCACGAGTGCTTATTATTGGGACACGGACGGAAACCAAATGATTAATTTTCTAAAAATGGCTGCCTCTGTTGCAACAGGCAATAATTATATAAGTGGAACTGAGGGAGAAATAAAAATGTAAATAAACAAAAACGCGTTAAATGTTGGAGGATTTTTGTAAGTAAATTGCCAAATTCTCGAGAAAATTATTGCAACACTCTGTTGATTTGAGAGAAATTTTTCTGATAATATTTTTCTTTTGTGGAAGAAATAATAACTCCATTACTCACCGAGGAGTGAATGAATTTAATTTCATCTTCACAAACTTCAACTACCATTCCTACATGATTAATCCGATTTCTGCCATTTGTTTTAAAGAAAATCAAATCACCTTTTTTAGCTTCTTGCGTATTAACTACAGTACCAATACTGGATTGTTCACGAGATGTTCTTGGTAATTTAATATCAAATGATCCAAAAGTAGTACACATTAAACCAGAGCAGTCAAATCCAGATTTTGTAGTTCCACCTGTGCGGTACCGTGAACCTATATTTTCAGACGCACGTTCTATCAACTGGTCTAAAAATTCATGACTGAACGTAGGAGTAACTGAATTATTAAAATCGATTTTGGAAATTTCTAAGGTTGTATTATCTTTTGAATCCGCACTTACAATTGCATCGTTATTGCTAGTTATATTATTTGCTCGGATATTCAATGTGTAACCTACCGGAAGATTGTTTTTGACTTCAGGATTTTGTTTTTCTAGTTCCTGAACTGTAATTCCATATTGTTTTGCGATCGCATATTTAGTTTCTTTAGGCAACACCTCACGGATAATTGTCTGTGATAAATTATTTTGAGATGTTTCGTTTTGAGAAACTAAATTAGTTACTGTTTGCTGCAAATCGGAAGATTTTGAAACTAAAGCTTCTTCTAATTTTGGCGTAATTGCTGGAAGTGTAGCAACAATTTTTGAAGTAATTTCAGGAAATTCTTTAGATTCTTGTACTGCTAAAACTATTTTAGTGCTTTCTAAAAAAGGTCCCGGAATATTAATTTTCTGACCAACTCTAAGTGCTTTTACTCCTATTCCCGGATTCGCTTTATCAAATTCCTTAATCGTGATTCCGTATTTTTTTGTGATGGAATACTTGGTTTCTTTTGGCAACACTTCCCAACTAGATGTTGCTGGACTTGAAGTTGGAGTTTCGATTGACAAAGAAGCAGTAGCTAATTCTTTTTTGGTTTCGATTTGTTTTGCAACTGCTGAAGTTTTGGCTTCCGTCACAATAACGTTGTCGGGAATATTTATTTTTTGACCAATTTTTAATTCTGAAGAAGCGAGTGTCGGATTGACTTGGTTTAATTCTTTAACGGAGATTCCGTATTGTTTTGCGATTCCGTAAAGGGTTTCTTTGGGTTGAACTTCGTGTTCTTTAGCGGAATGTTTTATTGCAATCTTGGTTTTATCGGTAGTCTTTTTTGTGGAAGCAATTGGAATTAATAAAACAGAATTGAGTTTTAAAAGATTCTTGGCATTGGGATTTAATTTAAAAATAGCGCTTTGTTTAACTTCATATTTCTCAGCGATACTCGATATTGTTTCCCCTTTTGTTATAGTGTGTTTTGTGATTTTTTCCTGTGAAAAAAGAACGACACTATTTAAAAAAATTAATGTTATTATTACTCTTAAACTCATATTCATTTATTTCAAATTACTTACCCCATTGTATTCTTCCTAGCGATTTCGGGATATAATTATTAAATTTCGCTTAGGCTTGCACTTTTATTATTTTATTCTATAAAACATAAAAAATCTTAATCTCTTTTGTAAAAAGAGGGAAGTAATATGTGCGTTTTATTATTTTGTTGATTTTTTTGTTAAAATTGCAAAAGCAATTTACAACATAACGCAAGACAATTGTAATTATGTTTGCGCAGAAAATAAATTATAGAAACAGAATCGATTAATATACCAATTCAATAAAATTTCAATAATAATTTTATTTTTCTTAATTGCTAATTTAAACTATAATATCAAAAAACGCTTCTTTTTTTTTAATTTTAACGTTGTTTTCATTTATTCGCTTCTTTTTTTGATTAATTCTAATCATTTTCAATTGAAAACTATTCTCTATTGAAAAATCATTTTTTTTGTACAATTGTGATTTATGGGTGAATTTTTAGTTCCGGCTTAGCCCTGATAAAAGTGGAAAGCCTTATGAAGCAGAATTGCTTATTTTTCCTGAGAAAAAAAAGCGACTGAAAGAAGCTCTTTATTTATCTTGGAAAAAAGCAATTGAGCGAAAAAGCTTGAAACGGTGAGCAGGAAATAGCTCCTAAAATAAATTGCTATTGAAACAAAAAACTCCCAAGTTTCCTTGAGAGTTTTAAAAATAAATTATTTAAATGCTTATGCTTTTCCAGCAGCAGCAATCAAGTTTAATGCTGAACCAGCAACGAACCAACCAATTTGCCCTTCATTATACGTGTGGTTTGCCAAAATAATATCTTTAGTTCCATCAGCGTGAATGAATTCTAATGTTAATGGTTTTCCTGGAGCAAAATCAATTAAATCAGTGAAGTTGATCGTATCATCTTCCTGAATTTTATCATAATCTGCTTCGGTAGCAAACGTCAATCCTAAAAGACCTTGTTTTTTAAGGTTTGTTTCATGGATACGAGCAAATGATTTTACCAATACAGCTTTCACACCTAAGAAACGAGGTTCCATTGCGGCATGCTCACGGGAAGATCCTTCCCCGTAGTTATGATCTCCAACAACAATTGAAGGAACGCCAGCTGCTTTGTAAGCACGTGCTACAGCAGGAACTGCATCATAAGTACCAGTCAACTGATTTTTAACTGTATTTGGTTTTTGGTTGAATGCATTGATTGCACCAATCAACATATTATTAGAAATATTATCTAAATGTCCACGGAAACGCAACCATGGTCCAGCCATAGAGATGTGATCTGTTGTACATTTTCCGAAAGCTTTGATAAGCAATTTAGCATTTGTGATGTTTTTTCCATCCCAAGGCAAGAAAGGAGCTAACAATTGCAATCTTTCCGAAGTTTCACTTACAGAAACCTCAACACCTGAACCGTCTTCGGCTGGAGCCTGAAAACCTGGGTCTTCAGCATCAAAACCTTTTGGAGGCAATTCATTTCCTGTTGGAGCGTCCAGTTTTACTTCTTCTCCATTTTCATTGATTAAAGTATCAGTCAACGGATTGAAACCTAAATCTCCAGCAATTGCTAAAGCGGTTACCAACTCAGGTGAACCTACAAAAGCCAAAGTGTTTGGATTTCCATCAGCACGTTTTGAGAAGTTACGGTTGAAAGAGTGAACGATTGTGTTGCGTTCTTCTTTTTCAGCTCCTTCTCTGTCCCACATTCCGATACATGGTCCGCAAGCGTTGGCAAAAACAGTTGCTCCCATTTTATCGAAAATATCGATAAATCCGTCACGTTCTATCGTATAACGCACTACTTCAGAACCTGGAGTAATGGTAAATTGAGATTTTATTTTTAAATTTTTATCGGTAACTTGTTTAGCCAAAGAAGCTGCACGAGCGATATCTTCGTACGAAGAGTTCGTACAAGAACCAATCAAACCAACTTCGATTTTTAAAGGCCAGTTGTTTTTGATTGCTTCCTCTTTCATTTTAGAAATTGGAGTCGCTAAATCTGGCGTATAAGGACCGTTTAAATGAGGCTCTAATTCGTCCAAGTTGATTTCGATAACTTGATCAAAATACAATTCTGGATTCGCATATACTTCAGCATCACCTGTTAAGTAAGGAGCAATTTTATCGGCTGCATCAGCAACATCAGCTCTGTTAGTTGAACGTAAATAACGGCTCATAGAATCGTCATAACCAAATGTAGAAGTGGTAGCACCAATTTCGGCACCCATATTACAGATAGTTCCTTTTCCAGTACAAGACATAGAAGTAGCTCCTTCACCAAAATATTCAACGATAGCTCCTGTTCCACCTTTTACAGTAAGAATTCCTGCGACTTTAAGAATAACATCTTTTGGAGCTGTCCAACCTGAAAGTTTTCCAGTCAATTTTACTCCAATTAATTTAGGGAATTTTAATTCCCAAGCCATTCCCGACATAACATCAACAGCATCAGCACCACCTACACCAATTGCTACCATTCCTAAACCACCTGCATTTACAGTGTGAGAATCGGTACCAATCATCATTCCACCTGGAAAAGCATAATTTTCAAGAACCACTTGGTGAATAATACCTGCTCCTGGTTTCCAGAAACCAATTCCGTACTTATTTGATACTGACGAAAGAAATTCAAACACTTCATTACTTTGCGTTTTTGCTCTGGCCAAATCGGTTACAGCATCAACTTTAGCTTGAATCAAGTGATCACAATGCACCGTCGTAGGAACAGCCACTTTAGATTTTCCGGCATGCATGAATTGCAACAATGCCATTTGAGCCGTTGCATCTTGACAAGCAACTCTGTCTGGTGCAAAATCAACATAATCTGCACCCCTTGTAAAAGCTTGAGACGGCATTCCATCCCAAAGGTGATTGTACAAAATTTTCTCTGTTAAAGTAAGTGGACGCCCAACAATTTCGCGTGCTTTATCAACACGGGTTGTCATGTTGTCGTACACTTTTTTAATCATTTCAATATCAAAAGCCATAATGTGTAGGGATTGTTTGTTATATGTAGTGCAAATTTAAGTATTTAAGATGAGAATTAAAAAGAATTTAATGAAACTCACCTTTCTAAAAATTATTATTATAAAAAAACCGATTTCACTGCATTAAATTGAGAAAATAATAGATTTTCGATATAATTTTAAATAATTGACAATTTAGAATCCTTTTTTTAACAAAATCTAAATTATACTTCTTTTAAAAACATTCAAAAACCCCTTAGCTATATCGATTTCTTTCAACTAATTTAGGAAGGATTAAAGCAACTTATCAATGATCATTTCTTCGGTAATTCCTTCGGCATCGGCTTTATAGTTTTTAATAATTCGATGACGCAAAATACCAGTTGCCACGGCTTTAACATCTTCTATATCCGGAGAAAATTTTCCGTTAAAAGCAGCATTTGCTTTGGCTGCCAAAATCAAATTTTGCGATGCTCTCGGTCCTGCTCCCCAGTCGATATAATTTTTCACAAACTCATTTGACAATGAATTATCAGGGCGGGTCTTACTCACTAATGTTACCGCATATTCAATTACATTGTCAGCCACAGGAATTCTACGGATCAAATGTTGAAAATCAATTATTTCCTGAGCAGTGAACAAAGGATTTATCGTGTTTTGTATATCCGAAGTAGTTTGTTTCACCACTTGAACTTCTTCTGCAAAAGAAGGATATTCCAGTTTTATCGCAAACATAAAGCGATCTAATTGGGCCTCAGGCAGCGGATAAGTACCTTCCTGCTCAATAGGATTTTGAGTTGCCAAAACAAAATAAGGTAAATCTAATTTATAATTTTCACCTGCGATAGTAACGGAACGCTCCTGCATGGCTTCTAGTAAAGCAGCCTGCGTTTTTGGAGGCGTACGGTTAATCTCGTCTGCCAGAACAATATTCGAAAAAATAGGTCCTTTTATAAATTTGAAATGACGGTTTTCATCCAATATTTCACTTCCTAATATATCTGAAGGCATCAAATCTGGCGTAAACTGAATTCTTTTAAAATTAAGTCCCAATGCTTGTGCCAGCGTATTTACCATCAATGTTTTAGCCAATCCGGGAACACCTACCAATAAAGCATGACCACCAGAAAAAATACAAAGTAAGATTTGATCTACCACTACATCCTGACCTACAATGATTTTTGCGATTTCTTTTTTCAGCTCGTTCCTTTTTTGAACTAAATTATGTATTGCTGCTACGTCTGACATGTATGATGTATTTAAAATTAAAAAGAGTTAGCATTATGAAATCATAAAACTAACTCTTTTTATTTATTTAACGAAAACTTTTTTATTGCTAATCAACCCTCAAGGGTAAAAAGAATTCTATTTTTTAAGCCAATTATTGGTAAAAGTACAATCTCTATATTCACCAATAATTTTAACATATGTTTCTTTTATTTTCTCATCAAACCATTTGCCAATAGCAGTAATTCGTTTGTCTTTCAAAGCCAATTCTTTAATTTTGATGTAATCTTTAGCATAATCTGCTGCATGCTCATCAATTCTGTTGGTTACGGTAATTAATTTGAATTTTTTCTTTCCTTCTTCTCCTTGGTCTAAAATTGGAACCGAAATTTCATTTTCTTTTAAATTAGAAACCTGACTGTAAAATGCAGGATCCATTTTGGTCATTTCAAAACGCGTATCCTGCGTTTGTGGATTAATTAGCGCACCACCATTCGCTCTTGTTTCTTTTTCATCAGATAATGTTCTGGCTGCTTCCGCAAAAGTAATTTCCTTGTCTTCGATTCTTTTTTTAATCAAAGTTACTTTTTCTTTCGCTTCATTTAGAGCCGTTTCAGTTACTGTTGGAGACAATAATATATGACGCAATTCAACTTCTTGTCCTTTTATCTTTTCTATGTAAATAATGTGGTACCCAAAATCCGTTTCAAAAGGAGCTGAAATTTCACCCTCTGCTAAACTAAAAGCAACGTCTTTGAATTCTTTTACAAATGGTGTTTTACGGTTCATCTTGTAGAATCCCCCATTTGACCTAGATCCTGGGTCTTGCGAATACAAAACTGCTTTCGTTGAAAAACTGGAACCTTCTTCTATTTCTTTTTTAAAACCATTCAATCTGTCAATCACTTTTTGCTTGTCCTCTGCAGAAACTTTAGGAGTAACAACAATTTGCGATACTTCTAATTCCACGCCAAAGAATGGAAGATCATCTTTTGGAATTGTTTTGAAATAATTACGAACCTCTTCAGGAGTAATTTCTACAGCATCAACAATTTTGTTTTGCATTTCGGATGTCAACTTCCCTTCCTTTAAAATATCAGAGAAATAAGTTCTAAATTCTTCCTCAGAATCCTTTTTGTAAAATTGTACCACTTTTTCCATAGAGCCGATTTTCTCTATCATGTAGTTCAAACGGTCTTCCAACATACCTTTCACCTCGGCATCAGTAACTACAATACTGTCCTGAATCGCCTGATGTGCATATAATTTGTCTTCTAATAATTTCCCTAACATCTGGCATCTTGTAATGTCTTTTACAGATCCGCCTCCAGCTGAAATTTCAAGATACGACTTGTCAATATCTGAATCTAAAATAATGTAATCGCCAACAGTAGCAATAACACCATCAATTTTTTGTTTTCCAGTTGACTGAATTTTTTTAATCGGGGCAACCACTGAGTCCTTAATAATTTCTTGCGCACTTGTTATTACGCTCGTAAAAAGCAAAAGGAAAAAAGTAAGTGCAATTTTATTATTAATGAATTTCATTTGTATTTTATTTATTGGCATTGTTATAATTTGTATTGATTGTAAAACATTCCTATTCCGTTATCTTTTAACCTCTTTGTAAAAAACCAAATAATTTTTGCAAATATACACTTTAAGAATAAAAAATGGAATTGAATTTTATAATACAATTCTCCTTGATTCTTTAAATTTAAAACGAACAAAAATAGCAATTCAATTACATAATACAAGTTTCCTAACTACTATTAACAAAAAATTATATACGCTTTTATTTATTGACTTCTTAAGCTCCTAAACCATCAAGATACTGAATGTTAAATGAAAAAAAAGTTAAATACTAATTGTATTTTCTTGAATCTCGACTGCATAAATTTTAGACTATTTTTTTTAGTTACATCTGATTTTACTACAAATATTTTCTCTTTGCAATATTCTTTTTAAGACAAAAAAAGACCTAAATTTTAAAAATCTAATACCTAGACGCTTTAAATCCTAAAAAAAGATTTCAGAATTCTCATTAACAGCCCATTATTTTAAAATATTGTAAATACTACAACGTTTCCGGAAAGAAAGAAAATAGTTCCGACAACCATCTTGTAAGAATGCATAAAAAGTTGCTGTTTTATCCAAAAAATAAAAAACAAACGTAGGGCAATTGTAAATACTGTTTATTTTGTTTTCAAACGTAAACAAGTTCATAAACAAAAGAGAAACAAATTAATTATGTTTTACCTTAATTGATTCAACCCAACATCTATTAATTAACCTAAATTACTTTATTTGAAAAAACAAATTTTAAAAGCTTCCCTACTAACTAACCACGGTACTTATAGGCCTTTACTTGTGTAATTCAAATGATGATCTCACAACCAATTATACAGAAGCGGGTGGACAATCTAATGTTACAAACATTATAAAGCACGATGGACGTCCATTCAACGTGTGTAAACAAACCTTACAGCAAATGGAAAATATATGGTAAATCCGCGTGGTGGCGTTATGGTGAAAGCTTTTTGTTGGGATTTACCAGCGTGTAGAACGTGGTAGAATACCCTTGCCGCAAAAATAATTACCTAGTCAAAGTATCGATATTGGTTTCATCTGCTTCCTCCAGTTTCAAAACCTCAAAACGGACCGGTTACTATGGGTTGAGAGGCTAGTAGTTATTTCGATTTTGGAAATTAAAATCAAAATGGAACAATAGAAATAAGATTTGATTGCGGTAAGGACTTATTAAGTTTAATCACAAAAGTGTATCCTTAAAACATGCAGGTCAACGCTAATGTAGTCCTGAACCGCAACATTGGCGGACAATTAGAAAACAATTCATTTATAGAAATACAAACGTACACTAATTTTACCGGTGTCGCTTTTGGAAAATTCAAATAAAATAGAAGTAATTTTTATAAAAATTCTTATGGGAGTAATGATTAAGGCGCTTTTGGAGGATTTTTAAATTAAGCACATGTAGTTCCAAATATACAAGACGGGCTTTGGAAAAGAGCAGACCGAGTAGGTAATTAGTGTAAAAATACAATGAAATTTGATGGCTGGAGATTTGATTACGCAAAAGTTTTTGCTCTTTGGATTATCAAAGACTGGAACGCAAACGTCGGTGGTTTGTTGGTTACCGAATGCGGTAATCCAACGTCAACATAATAAACGACTGGTATAATTATACCAACAGTTCAATTTTTAATTTTGCCTGTTATTTAAAAAGCAGGATTCAAGTTATAAATGCAACTTTTTGATTAAACATAAAATTAGGTGTTTCAAAATTAAATCTTTTTCTTGGTCTATTGTTTAATTTCTCTTGTATTTCTATAATTCTCTCTGG
>NZ_JAFCVD010000009.1:0-174532 GCF_049896865.1 Flavobacterium sp. DSP2-3-1
CCTTTATTGGGTTATTCAAGCTTTTTAAACACTTTTTTTTGACCTTTTCTTAACTTTATCTTTAACTAACTGATATCATGTTTTTTGAAAGAACAAGTTTTTTAAACAAATCTACAATCAAACACCAAATAAAACCATTTGTACTTCCAAATCGCCAATTTCATTGCGGACAGATCGCTTTTTACTATCCATTCCTATTTATACAATCTTGATGAATTCAAGCTTTATTGCACTATTCCCTGTTTATGACTACGCTTTGCGACTTCAAATGTTGCTTCTGTGCCATTATTCAAAAACATGATTAAGCTAACTAATGGTTTTGTTCTATACATTATATAGAACTAAATTGTGCTATTACTTTTTCACTCCTATATATAAGGTATCATAATATTCGTAAAAACAACAACAAGTTATAGATTACCGAGGTTCGCGTCAGGGATAGCAGCGAAAAGCCCACAGGAAAACGAAATGAAATGGAGTTTTGCGAGGACTTGCAGCGAATAGCCCGACCGTTTATAAAAAAGAGGCTATTATCGATATCGATAATAGCCTCTTTTTTATAAACGGTAACGCCCAAATGAAAATCTAATCGAAACGTATGGCTTTGACTGGTGAAATTTTGGTTATTATATAGGAAGGAATTAATAGTACCAGGAAACAAACGGTCACGGTAAGCAGGTTCAATAAAAGTATGTAACCCCAATTTAGATAAACTGGCGCTTGATTGACGTAATAGTTCTCTGGTGGAAGTTGGATTACACCAAATTGTTGTTGGATTAACAATAATGAGATACCGATTAGGTTTCCCCAGAAGAGTCCTCTTACTATAAGATAGAAGGCGTTGTACAGAAATATTTTTCGTACTAACCAATTATTAGCCCCTAACGCTTTTAAAATTCCAATCATTTGGGTTCGCTCGAGAATCAGCACTAATAAAGCTACTACCATATTGATTGTGGCGACAAGAATCATAACTACTAAAATAACAACGATGTTGAAATCGAATAGTTGAAGCCACTCAAATATATAACTGTATTTCTCGATTATAGTTTTAGTATCTAACGTTGATGCTGTTTGTGCGTAAACCTGCTCACCAATTGATTCTATAGTATTAAAATCATCTACAAAAATCTCGAAAGCTCCTATTTGATCTGGAGCCCATTTATTAATACGCTGTATGTGACGAATATCTCCTATTATATAGGTAGCATCGAATTCTTGAAAACCAGAATTGAAAATCCCAACAACATCAAAATTCCTCAGGTTAAACCCCTTCTCTTTCATAAAGAAAGTGTTGAATGCATCACCAACTTTTAAATTCAACCGATTTGCAATAAACTGAGATATCACAACTTCTTCATTTAACTTTCCTTTGTTATTTGGAATTCTACCTTCAACAATGTATTCCTTTATATTGTCCCACTTATAATCAGTTCCCACTCCTTTGAAGACAATTCCTTCGAAAGTGGTTTCGGTTCTAATAATACCAGCTTTACTGGCAATGGCCTGAATATGTTCTACTCCACGAACTGAAGTAAACTTTGGATAAAAATCCTGTTTTTTAGAAATTGGAACTAATGTCACTTCAGATTGATTGTTATCGTAATTTGAAATAATGATATGTCCATTGAAAGCCGAAACTTTCTCTCTAATTTTTTGCTGCAGCCCAATTCCGGTTGCTACTGAAACAATCATCATAATCATACCGATGGCAATTGCTGAAATAGCGATTTTTATAATTGGAGCAGAAATGCTACTTTTATAATCTTTAGCAGTAATAAGACGTTTGGCGATGAAATATTCTAAATTCAATTTAATTACTTTTCTGATTTGGATTTGCTTCGCCAGTCTGCGTTGCTTAAGCCAAAAATACAGCTAAAACACGAATTACACTAATTGACCTTAATTTTATTTGCTCCTATATATGAACTCATTTTTTAAAATATCTTTTCGTTTAATATTTCTGATAATCATTTCAACTTCCTATTCTGCCAGAAAAACCGATACAATGGGAAATATAAAATCGAATTTAGACAAGGCTGATACCAATTTACAAATAAGGACAAAAACCGGAGCAGATAATTATAATAACTATTTACCATCGTTAAAAAACAAGAAAATTGGAATTGTAACAAATCAAACCGGTATTCTCTCTAATAAAATACATTTAGTAGATTTTCTTTTAGAAAAAAACATAACCATCCAAAAAATATTTGCACCAGAACACGGTTTTCGCGGAACTGCTGATGCGGGCGAACATGTCGTTGACGGTAAAGATTCTAAAACTGGACTTTCAATTATTTCGCTTTATGGTGACAATAAAAAACCAAAACCACAACAACTTTCAGGAATCGACATTATGGTTTTTGATTTGCAAGACGTAGGCGCACGATTTTACACTTATATCTCTTCGTTACATTATATAATGGAAGCCTGTGCTGAAAATAATATTCCGCTTTTGATTCTTGACCGACCAAATCCTAACGGAAGTATTGTTGACGGTCCAATTCTTGAACAATCATTCACCAGTTTCGTGGGAATGCATCCAGTTTCCTTGCTTCATGGAATGACAATTGGAGAATATGGAAAAATGGTTAATGGTGAGAAATGGCTGAAAAATGGTATACAATGCAAATTGACTGTTATTCCATGTCTTAATTATAATCGAAAGATCAGCTATAGTTTACCTGTAAAACCTTCACCAAATCTTCCAAATGATCAAGCCGTTAATTTATATGCAAGTTTATGTCTTTTTGAAGGTACAAATGTAAGTGTAGGACGAGGAACTGAACTACAGTTTCAAATTTATGGCTCTCCATATTTACCGAAAAGTACTTTTAGTTTTATTCCGAAACCAAATTTTGGCGCACAAAATCCCGTTTACAATGGCATCGAATGTTACGGAGAAGATTTATCTGCGACTGCGAAGGTAAATCGACTGGAACTAAAATGGTTAATTGAAGCCTACAGGTCGACAACTGACAAATCAAAATTCTTCAATCCTTTTTTTACAAAACTCGCAGGAACTAAAAAACTACAACTGCAAATCGAAGCAAGAATGCCGGAAAATAAAATAAGAGAAAGTTGGAGGAACGGGTTAGTTCAGTTTAAGGAAATGAGATCGAAATATTTGATTTATTAATCCTCATCCCAGTACTCTTAAAAGAAGAGGAAGACGATGTATAAAATTTTTAAAGAATCAACTTCTTTTTCATTTCTTCGACAATATTAAAAGCAGCTGGACATATAGCTACGTTTTTCAATGTTAAGTCCGTGATTTGTTGAAACTTTTTTCTATCCGTATGCGGGAACTCTCTGCATGCTTTTGGGCGAACATCATAGATCAAACAGGCATTTTCATTATCCAGAAAAGTACATGGTACACTTTGCAACACATAATCCCTGTCTTCATCGATGCGAAGATATTGCTCAACAAACTTTTGTGGTTTTTGACGCAAATATTTTGAAACACGTTCAATATCTGCATCTGTAAACAATGGTCCTGTGGTTTTACAGCAGTTCGCACACTTTAAACAATCTGTTTTCTTGAATTCGGCGATATGCAAATCTTCCATTATGTAATCCAAATTCTTTGGCGTCTTCTTTTTCAGCTTATCAAAATACTTTTTATTTTCGATATGCTTATCTTTGGCTTCTTTAGGGAGATTGTTTAAAATAGTGTTCATTCGCAGGTTTGTTTTTTCGTTTATTCGATAAAACATGTCGCGAAATTACTTAAAACAAATCAACAAATAACTAAATTAACACATCAACTATAATGAAAGACCTTTTTGGCAAAGCCATACTTGATTTTCAAACTAATAATTCCCCAGAAGATTTAATCACGGAAACCTCAATTTCAGAAGAAGATGAAATGAGCGTTGAATATTTATTTCGTTCTTATGCCGAAATGCCAAAACTAGAACAGAAAGCATTAATACTTGCGAAGGGGAAAATTTTAGATGTAGGCTGTGGCGCCGGAAGTCATAGTTTGTATTTACAAAACGAAAGGAATTTCGATGTTCATTCGATTGATATTTCTCAAAATGCAGTTGAAGCCTGTAAACTTCGTGGATTGAAAAATGTTCAAGTTCAAAATATTCTTGAAATGGATTCTACTAATCCTCAAAATAAATTTGACACTATTTTATTATTAATGAATGGTACAGGAATATTTGGAACACTAAAAGATACCACTAAATTTTTAATAAAACTAAGAAGCTTACTTAATCCAAACGGACAAATTCTTATAGATTCTTCGGATATCATTTACATGTTTGACAATGATGAAGATGGTGGCAAATGGATTCCAAGCAGTGGTTATTATGGCGAATTGACTTTTACAATACGTTATAAAAACGAAAAAGAGGACCAATTTCCTTGGCTTTACATGGATTACAACACTTTGCAAAACGCGGCTTTCGCCAATGGATTACAAAGCGAGTTAATTCTCGAAGGGGAACATTACGACTATTTAGCAAGACTTTCGATTATAAACAATATTTTATAGTATGGAAAATATTACATTAGAAAAATTACGATATCCCATCGGAAAATTTATCGTACCGGAAAGCTACTCCACCACGTATCTCACTGCTAAAATAGCTGAAATTGCAAGTTTCCCTGAACAATTGAAAAAGGAAGTGATCCATTTAACCGAGGAACAACTCGAAACACCTTATCGTCAAGGTGGTTGGACAATTCGACAAGTGATTCATCATTGCGCTGACAGTCACATGAATTGTTTTATTAGAATTAAATGGACGCTGACCGAGGATCATCCCATAATAAAATTTTATCACGAAGATCGTTGGGCTGAATTAGATGATAATTTAACCATGCCTATCCAACCTACTCTTTCTTTTCTGGAAGGTTTACACTTTCGCTTGGCGTATTTAATGAATGGACTATCAGAAGCTGATCTACAAAAATCTTTTATTCACCCTGATGCAAACGCGGTATTTCAAATAAAGGAAATAATTGGAACATATGCATGGCATGGCAACCATCATTTAGCACATATCACGGAATTAAAAAAAAACAAAGGCTGGTGATACTCGTGTCTACATTTTTACTTTAAATGAAAAATCCCAAATACAGTTTTAAACAGCATTTGGGATTCTTTATTTTTTTAAGGAATATTCAAATATTTATGAGTCTGCAATGAAACGCGCCATTTGGGATTGTTCATTACATAATCTACTATAAGCGGTGTCATTTCTTCTTTTTTACTCCATTCTGGCTGCAAGAATAAAATCGCATTATTATTCACTTTTTCCGCTTGCTCTTCGGCAAAAATAAAATCATGCTTGTTGAAAATAATCACTTTCAACTCATGTGCGTTATCGTAAACCGTTTGTGTTGGTAATTTATTTTTTTTGGGAGACAAACAAATCCAATCCCAATATCCAGTAAGAGGATACGCCCCAGAAGTTTCTATATGAACTTTTCTATTGTTTTCTTTTAACTTTCGCGTCAGCAAAGACATGTCCCACATTAATGGTTCACCACCAGTTACCACAACAGTTTCTGAATATTTACTGGCATTTGCTACAATTAAGTCAATTGCTGTCGGTGGGTGTAATTCTGCATTCCAACTTTCTTTCACATCGCACCAGTGGCAACCCACATCACATCCACCTATTCTAATGAAGTATGCAGCAGTACCTGTATGAAACCCTTCTCCTTGAATGGTATAGAACTCTTCCATTAATGGCAGCATGGCGCCTTTATTAACTTCTAACTGTATTTCTTTTGATAACATTCTATTATTTTAAAGTGCAAAGATAGTTAATTTGAAAAGAGATAATTTGAAAACAGTGACTAATATAAGAAACTTTGAAAGCACCGAAGAAGTTTACCAACTTAATGAAATCAATAGTTACGAGAATATAAATCATCGCAAAAAATTACTGCCTTCAAATACTAACCACAAAAAAACCGATAGCCACTAGACTATCGGTTTCCCATTTTAAATATTTAAATCTTTATTATTTTAAAATTTTTAAAGATTCTAAAGCATAACTATTCGCCGGGTCTAATGCTAATGTTTTTTTAAAATATTCTTTAGCTTTAGTTGTATCAGTGTTAGCGAAACTTGCGGCCATATTATTATAAGATTCGATAAACTTCGTCTTAACTGCTGGTTTTGCTAACTCCGCTGCTCCTAACTCAGTCGTTTTGGCAACATAATCTTCATAATTTTTTACCATTGCATCATCTTTTTCAAGCAATCTATTTGTTCTTGCTCGGTATAGATAAGCTTCTAGGTAAGTTGGTGAAGCTACCAAAACTTTTTCGAAAGCTGCATCTGCTTTTTGTAAAGCGACAACATCAACTTTTACATCTTTTCCTTTGTTAGTGTTCGCATAATAATTTGCTAAACCATAATACACATTGTCATCAAGGAAATTTGAAGATTCTTTAGTATTTGCTCCAAATTCAAATATTGCTGCTGCTTCATTATAAAGTTTTTGTGTAAATAATTTTTTACCAACTTCACTTAAATCTTGTACCGCTAAAGGTTCCATTTCAATGGCTTTTTTCACATCTATCAAACCTGCACTAAAAGCAGCCGGATCAATTGATAAACCATCAGCACTTGTTCCTTTTTTGATTTTTGTTAATCCTAAATATAAATAATCTAAAGCAATCGGTTTATTCGCTGGAGCATTGATAAAACTCTCTAAAGATTTAATAGCAACATCCACATTTCCATTTTTATAAGCTGCATAACCTAAATAACGGTAAATCCTTGGATTAACTTTGTCCAACTCAATCATTTTATTAGCTTCAGCTTCAAGAGCCACATAATCTTCTATCAAAATAAGAAAATCGGCACGACGCATTCTAGAATTAATAGAGTAATCAGTTAATGACATGTATTTATCATAATATCCTAGTGCCGTTTTATAATTAACAGCAGCTTGAGATGGCTTATTACGTGCTATTTTATAATAGGTCTCAGCTAATTCTCTGTAAACTGGACCATAATTGGGATTTATAGCAATTACTTCATTGTACGCTTTTGAAGCTTCATCATAAGATTTAGCACCTTTTAACAAAACACCTAATTGCATTTTAGCTCTCAATAAAGTATTATCTAATTGAAAAGCACTTCTATACGCTACGTAAGCTTCATTTTGTTTCCCATCACCATAATATGCATCACCTAATGCAAGTTGCAATTGTGCATCTTGAGAATTGTTTATTGCTGCACGAGTCAAAATTGCAATAGCCCCTTTATAATCAGGTTTGTTTGCATTCATATATGCTCTGGCTACATAAACAAATTCTTGAACATCTTTTTTTCTCATGTCTTTGGTGGCCAATGCAAATTTAGCTTGTGCACCAGTAAGATCATTTTTATTCAAATCCATCTGACCTAAACCGATATAATTTAGTTTAGCATTCTCAGACGCATTCAATCCTTCTTGAAAATAAATTTTAGCAGAATCCTCTACACTTTGAGTAAGGTAAACATTTCCTAAAGTAAAGAAAGCCGCTCCATTAGAAGGTTTTGCTTTAATAATTGATTTTAAAATCGATTTTGAACTTTCAAACTGCTCCGCGTCGATAGCTTTTCTAGCTTGATTAATATCTTGTGCTTGTGTCGTAAAAGCAGAGGCCATTAAGGCAACGCTAAAAGTTGTAAATTTATTCATTTTCATTGTAGTTAATTTATTTTTCATCATTTTGACTTTTCGTTATTGTAAATTTTCTTGTAGGAATACGTACAGGTAACAATCCAGATTTTAAAATTATCCTTTGCCCGATATCTCCACCAACAAATGAGGCAAAGCCCATTCCTAATCCAGAGTATCCTTGACAATTTATTATATACAAATCACGTGCCAAAGGGTATTTTTTTTCTGCGATATTGTTTTGTGAAGGCATATAGTAGTTATCTCCGTTCACTCCTTTTACACTTAAAGTATTTACTTTATCAACATACTTTTGCATATCAGGTTTTGGCTGAGAAAGCCAATTGACGCCCACCACACCTATCATTCCTTCATTGGCTGAAACATGTTTTATAACCTCATCATTTGTCTTAAATGAAAAAACGCCCTTTTCAGGAATCGTTTTAATCCTTGCCAACGATTTTAAATAACGAACCGTACTTGAATTTAAGTTATCAAAAACTAAACCTTTTATTGAAGAAACTGGATTTCCTTGCATAAAACTGATAACATCGTTTAAAGCTATAAGAGAATCTTGACCATTTCTATTAGCGACAAAAGCAATTGCATCGGTACCAAAAGGTGTAATCTTAGGGTTAATTTTTCTTTGTTTAAAAATTTCAAGTTCTTCAGGCGTCAAGTTTCTGGATAAAATTGCTATTGCACTTTTTTTATTAAATAAAGAATTAACTGTTTCCGATTCTGATTTTGAGATCAGGCTAATTTTAGCCTCATATTTATTCTCGAATACTGCAACTTGGTCTTCAATAATTGGAGTTAAAGTTTCATCTACATAGATAGATGCTGAGCCTTTCAAAATAGTTTCTTTTTCTTTTGATTTATTTCCTTGATTACAAGAAACTACAAAAGCGATTGCTAAGAAGAAAATCAAATACGGAAGTTTAGCAGAATTTTTCATAACCTAATCATTATTATCATTAATAATCCTAAAGAATCTAAACGAAGCATAAGCAATCAGCAGAACACCAAAAGCGACTCTATAAATAGGCTGCATATCTAAAGGAAAATTCTTCATAAAGATAATGAATAAACCTAAAACAAGATAAACCAGAAAAAACAAAATTCCTAAAACAAGAAGAAATCGCTCTCTAAGCGATTTCTTCTTAATATTATTAAGTATGTTACTCAGCATTACTCTGCAGATTGAATGGTTATTGGTAACGAATAAAGTACTCGAACCGGTTTACCATTTTGCACCCCAGGAGACCATCTTGGTGATTTTTTCAAGACACGAATAGCTTCTTTTCCAGTTCCGTAACCAATATCTCTAATTACTTTAATGTCAGTTAAGGAGCCGTCTTTTTCAACTACAAAAGTTACATAAACTTTACCTTTCAACCCTTCTTCTTCAGGAGTTACATAATTACTACCTACAAATTTGTAAAATTTCTCGATACCTCCAGGAAAATCAGGTTTAACTTCAATACCAGCAGTGTTATAAATCTGGTTATCAACCTCTTCAACTACTGCGGCAGTTCCAGTACCAACTGGTTCAACAGTTAAAACAGCATCTGGATCTCCCTTTATAGTTTCAGCACCTAATTTCTTATCTTTAATTTCGACAGTTTTTGGCGGTTCTTCAGTAACTTCATCTGCTTTTGCAACCACAGGTTTAACAAATTTAACCTGATCCACTTTTGGTGGCGGCGGCGGCGGCGGCGGTATGTTTTTCTTTATTTCTTCTTTTGGTGGTAACTTGATACTAACAATTTTAGTATCTAAGGTGTCATCAGCTTCTGTTGAATTAGGAAGTAAACGTAATATTAGTGGCATACTAACAGCTACAGCGAAAACAATTGCACCTAAGATAAGTGCTCTAACCGTAGTTTTGTTATTTGATTTTCGTAACTCATAAGCTCCATAAGCTTTGTTACGACCCTCGAATACAATATCAAGCCATTGGTTTGTGAATATATCTAATTTCATTTTTCTTAATTATTAAGTTATTGAGCAATAAGAAAATCTTATTTACCTTCTAACAGTTTTAGTTCCTCTGGAGAAAAATCATTAACAATTGCATTTGAAGGTACTCCAACAATTGCCATCTCATCTAGTATGTCTACTAAATTACGATAATTTGATTTTTTACTTGGTTTGATAATTACGATCAATCCTTTGTCTTTATTCCCGGTATATTCAACTACTGATATTTTTCTTTTCAATAGTTCTTTACGGATACCCTCTTTACCATAAGAAATGTCTTTAGGACCTGCAATTGGAGTTGCTAATAAACCCATGTAATAAACCATCTTATCATTGTCTCCTAACAAAACAGTCAAGGTACGATTTTCATCAACTTTAATCGGTTTTTCATTAGGATCATCTTGCTTATCAGGCAAACCCAAACTCATGGATTGGGGTTTAGACAACGTAGTGGTCAGCATAAAGAACGTAATCAACAAGAATGCCAAATCCACCATAGCAGTTAAATCTACTTTTGAATTGGATTTTTTACTTCTTACTTTACCACTTTTTTTGCCTCCGCCGTCACCGGTATTTAATTCAGCCATTATAGTGTATGTTTTTAGTTATTTTTGTGTTGCTCTTAAACTCGTAACCAAATTAAAATTATTGATTTTTTGATCTTGCAAAATATCCATAACTCGTTTAATTGCAGGATACTCTTCTTTTGAATCCCCTTTTATAGCGATTTGCAATTCCTTGTCATTCACATCAATATTTGCTATACGTGAATTGTATATCCAATCTTTCAATTGATTATCCAATGAATCTTTAGGAACTCCCGGCTGCAAACCTGGTTTATTTCTATCCGCAGTCTTCATTGCAATAAGTTGCTTTAAAGCTGTAATAGGCACTCCTACACCTTCCATCAGAGAAAATGTTTCCAATTCCTGTTCTGTAAATGCAACACTATATTTTTGCCCCATTAACTCCAAGGCTTTTTTTCTAACTTCTCTACCTTTTAGGTCAAAGAAAACTTTTCCTTTTCCAATAGTTATAGTAGCTAAATTATCTTCCGGTAATTTAGTTTGCACCTGTGATGCAGGTGTATCTACTGGCAATGCTTCCGGTATCTTTGCAGTTGCTGTCATTACAAAAAACGACAACAAAAGGAAAGCGACGTCACACATAGCAGTCATATCCGTAGACCCTGCTTTTTTTTGCATTTTTATAGCCATCAATTTTTTTTTTAAATTTACTAGAAAATAGAAACCAATTAAGAGAATCTATTTTCTTGTAAATTAAGTTGTTAATTATTTTTGTGTACTTCTGAAGTGTCTGTACGTGTTTACAATTGTATTACCTGCCTCATCAATAGAATAAGTCAAAGTATCAATTTTAGACGTAAAGAAGTTGTAAGCTACAATTGCTAAAGCAGAAGTTGAGATACCTGTGGCTGTATTGATCAAAGCTTCAGAAATACCATTTGCAAGTGCAGCTTGATCTGGAGTACCAGCAGCAGACAAAGCACTAAATGCTTTAATCATACCTGTAACCGTTCCTAACAAACCTGCAAGTGTCCCTAATGAAACCATAGTTGAAAGAATTGTCATGTGCTTTTCTAACATTGGCATTTCCAATGAAGTAACTTCTTCTATTTCTTTGTGGATTGTTTCAGCAGCAGCTTCGCTATCTAAACCCTCTCTTTTAACTTCTTGGTATTTCAATAAAGCTGACTTTATTGGATTTGCAACAGAACCTTTTTGTTTGTCACATGAAGCAATAGCTCCTTCAATATTACCATTTTTAATATCATTTTGTACACTTGTCATGAACTTATCAAGATTTCCTGTACCTGCCGCTTTCGAAATTACAGCATAACGCTCAAATGAAAACACAACAACCATTAATAAAAAGCCTAATAATACTGGTACAATAGGACCTCCTTTGTAAACCATTGCCAACATATTCCCTGGTAATGGATGACCTGTATTAACACCACCTTCAAAATTAGCGCCATTACCCATTATAAAATTCCAAATTAACCATCCAACAAAAATACATGCTACAATAATGATTCCTGAAATCATTCCTCCTCCGTTTGCTGCTTTTTCTTTTTTAACGTTTGCCATTTTTTTTTAATTTTAATAGTTTTAAATAAATTATCTTAGTTATATTAAACTTGTAGTGGAGCAAATTTATATTTTTAGTTCAAATAAAAAAACTTTTTTTTATTATATTATATTTAAATTTATTTCAAAAACATATTTACAGATTACCCTCTTGCATTTATATCAATATACGCAAACAAATAGCACGTTTTATAAAAAATAACATATTTTTTTAAGAAAAATTAACACAATATTTCATTTCCAGCCTGTTTAGCAGGAAAACTATTATTTTGTGATATTAACAATAAAAAAGCAGGAAAACTGCGGTATGCACTAAATTTGTTCATTTTAGAAAAATATAATATCTTACAAATGTTTTAAATACAAACTTATTATGAGCAGAAAAGAAGACTTCACCAAGCATATCTCTGAAGGATACTTTTTTAAAGGACAAAGCATTATTTTGGGCGGTGCTGTTTTAGATGGAGAAGCCATCCCAGATGCTCACGTGAAGATCCCACTGAAAACCTTTAATCGCCATGGATTAATTGCTGGTGCTACCGGAACCGGGAAAACCAAAACCATTCAAGTCCTGTCCGAACAATTATCAACTTTTGGAATTCCTGTTTTAATGATGGATATCAAAGGCGATTTTAGCGGAATTGCAAAAGAAGGCGAAGAAAAACCGTTTATAACGGAGCGCCACACTAAAATCAACATTCCTTATTCAACTGCTCGATTCCCTGTTGAATTAATGACATTATCAGAACAAAACGGAGTTCGGCTACGCGCAACAATATCTGAATTCGGACCAGTATTATTCTCTAGAATCCTTAACTTAAACAATACTCAAGCTGGCGTCGTTTCAGTTATCTTCAAATATTGTGATGACAATAAAATGCCTTTATTAGATTTAAAAGACATCAAAAAAGTAATCAATTATATTACGGAAGAAGGAAAAGACGAAATAGAAGAACATTATGGTAAAATTTCTACTTCCACAACTGGCACTATTCTTCGAAAAATAATTGAATTAGAGCAGCAAGATGCCGATTTATTCTTTGGTGAGATGTCTTTTGATGTGGAAGATTTAATGCGAATTGATGAAAATGGAAAAGGATACATCAACATCCTAAGATTGACTGATATACAAGATAAGCCAAAGTTATTCTCGACCTTTATGTTGAGTTTATTAGCTGAAATTTACCAACAAATGCCTGAAAAAGGAGATTCTGACCAACCTGAATTGGTAATCTTTATTGATGAAGCTCATCTAATTTTCAATGAAGCCAGCAAAACTTTATTAGAACAAATTGAGACCATTGTAAAATTAATTCGTTCGAAGGGTATCGGAATTTATTTCATAACACAAAATCCGATAGATATCCCAAACGGCGTCTTGGCACAGTTAGGCTTAAAAATACAACACGCTTTGCGAGCATTTACAGCAAATGACCGAAAAGCCATCAAACAAACTGCAGACAATTATCCAACATCCGATTATTACAAAACTGATGAAATCCTAACCAGCCTTGGAATTGGCGAAGCACTCATTACTGCATTAAACGAAAAAGGAATTCCTACACCGCTCGCTGCAACGATGATGCGTGCCCCAATGAGCAGGATGGATGTTTTGACCGAAAGCGAAATTCAGGAAATCAACAATAAATCGAAATTGGTAAAAAAATATAGCGAACTGATTGACCGCGAAAGTGCGTATGAAATGCTAAATAAAAAAATCACCATTATAGAACAAAAAGATTCCGAACAAGAGCAAAAACAGGAATCTCAAAAACAACAAAACCAACAGCCAAGTACAGCTAGCGTCGTAGGAAAATCAGTTTTGAAAGTATTGACTAGCGCTACGTTCATCAGAGGTGCATTTGGTGTGCTAACAAAAATGTTTAAAAAATAAGATCAATCATGAAAAAATATTTCATTCAAAATACTCCTTTCATTGTTCCGACTAACGATGGAAAACTAATCGAAGAACATCACGGAAAGGCTTCGACAGATAATGCGGAAATCTCCATAGCTCACATGGTTGCACCACCTAAATGGAGTGAACCGTTTCAAACTCCTGAATTTGAAGAGTACACCTATGTCATAAAAGGTAAAAAGCAATTCATCATTGAAGAGGAAATTATCATTTTGAAAGCTGGACAATCGATAAAAATCGAGAAAAATACGCGCGTTCAGTACTCCAACCCGTTTGACGAACCTTGTGAATACATTGCGATCTGCAAACCTGCCTTCGATTTTACTAAAGTACATCGCGAGGAATAAACAACTTCAATAAAAGGAAAACATTATCTAAATATATTCAAGTCAATAACGCCTACAAAATTATTGCAAGAGCTCATGAATTTTATTTTCAACGGCTTCTGAATCCCATATTTCGTTAATGTTTTCCATTTTCAAAACTTCTTCCATAATGGCATTTTGATAATCTCCTATAGCCAAGGCTTCAGCATAAGGACGATCACTAAAAGTAACTCTGCTGTAAAGCGGAATCCATTTTTCAGGGTATTTATCTGAGAATGCTTTTTCAATTTTCTTTTGTAAAAGGAAATTTTCATCAGCTGTTTTCGAACTCATTTCTAAAAAATTACGATACGAAAGTTCCGCAATAGCATCTGCGTTAGGTTTGCGGGATTTTTGATATTCAGAGAAAATGGATTTCCAGTCATCACCATACTTTTCCATCATTTCATAAAGCACCGAAATATCTTCAAAACCAGCATTCATTCCTTGACCATAAAAAGGAACAATTGCATGACTGGCATCACCAATAAGTGCAATTTTATCTTCATAAGTCCATGGATAACATTTCATCGTCACTAGCGTGCTGGTCGGATTTTTAAGGAAATCTTCCGCTAATTTTGGAATTACATCAATAGTATCCGGTAAGTTTTTTTCGAAAAAAGCCTCTACTAATTTTATGTCTTTTAATGATGCAAAAGAATTTTCTCCTTCAAACGGCATAAACAAAGTACAAGTAAAACTGCCGTCTAAATTAGGCAATGCAATCAACATATATTCTCCGCGAGGCCAGATATGAAAGGAATTTTTATCTAATTTATGTGTTCCGTCAGGATTTGCAGGAATGTTTAATTCTTTGTAACCAATAGGCAAAAATTCTTGTGAATAATCAAACATACTTTGGCGTTGCATACGGTGACGAATTCTTGAGAAAGCACCGTCAGCGCCAAAAACCATATCGTATTTTTTATCTTCCCAAGCGCCACGTTCTGTTTCACCAATGTGAAGCGTTGCATCATCAAGTGTTACATCCCATATTTTATGCTCAAAAAAGAATTCAGCACCTGCGGCTTCCGCTAAATCAATCATTTCCCTATTCAAAAGCCCCCTAGAAATAGAATAAATTGATTCTCCCTCTTGACCATAATTTTGGAAATTAAGTTTGTCTACCAAGTGAATCGCGCGTTTTTCCATAGGAATAGCGATTTTGCGAACCTCATTTCCTATTTCAACTCCATCTAAAGCTTTCCAGCCGCGGTTAGACATCGCTAAATTGATGGAACGACCTGAAAACTCTATTTTACGAATATCTGGACTTCTATCGTAAACATGAACTGTATGACCTGCCTTACGAAGATAAATAGCTAATAAAGATCCGACTAACCCAGAACCTACAACCGCTATTTTTATGGGAGTTTGCATTATTTTTTTATAAAAAGTTAGGCAAAATTACTGAATTATTATCTTCGGCACTTTAAAAACAGTTATTTTTTACGTGGGGTAAAAACCAATTTTGTTGAGGTCCTAACAATCTCCTCTTTATTTAATTTCATTCTTCTGAATTTACCGGCATTATACAACTCCGCTTGATCACTGTAATGAGCGCTCATTGGGTTCCCGGACTGTCCAGTTGGTAGTATGCTCCAGCTGTTTTCTATGTCAGAGAAATCTATAATTCTTCTTGTTGAAGGGCCTCCTTTTACGATGTAATTCCCATCATCCGTAAAATCAAAAAACAGGTTATTGATTACTTCCGTAGAACCAGAAACTTCAAAAGGGCCAACATTGAAGATACTCCTTAAGGCCGCTATTTTTCCCAACGGATGCTGATGTTCGACAGTATGCACTTTATTCCAAGTCCAATCCGAAACAGAACTTCCTAATTGTTTTTCTAACGCTATTATCGATTCTTTGAATGATTTTGAGACAATCTGGCTTCTCGTTTCTTTCTCCTTTTTAGTATTAACATTATCCCACCAAAGTGATTTTTCATTCGTGATTTGTCTTGCGATAATTTGCTTCATGATGTGCGTTCCTAAAAATATTTTGAAATTTCCAGCACCAAGTTCATCTTCAAAAGTGTTTTTTAAGTAATTAAAAATCCATTTATTATAAATTGCTGGAGCCACATCACTAAGATTATTAGATCCGTTCCACTCCTTTAAAACGACAAGAGCCTGTTTTTCATTTTCAGAAAGGGACTGCTGATTTATGTTTGAAATTAAATCCTTAACAACTTTTGGAGCCACAGAAGATGTATTATCGAAAATCATTTTTCCAACCGCAACCATATCCCAATCTGATTTTGGATTTAATAATTGCGTGATTCGTTTGGCACGATCTTCTGGAAGATAATAACCGGGATATAAGAAACCGTCAATAGGTTCTGGCTGATTGTTGGCGGAATACACATAATTCCATCTTGGGTTCACCGCCGAAGGATTTTTGGAGAAATCTAAAAATTCTTTTATATCATCGTTGCCACTGGCTCCATCCAGAATAAAATTAGGATTCACTCCTTCTATGTGCTTGTATAATTTTCCTGTTGCCCACCAAGCCACATTTCCTCTGGCATCGCCATACATTACATTCAATCCCGGCGCAGCGATTAGCGACACTCCTTTGTGAAACTCCGCTTTACTTTTAGCATGCGAAAGTGCATACACCGCATCGAGAATTTGAATGGGTTGTTGCGTATAAATCCATGACATTGCAACAGGTTTGTCTTGATGTAAGCCATCAATCAAGTCGTTCATAACAGGTCCATGGCGCGTACTTTTCACATTCAAAACAACGTCAGCTGAATCTTTTACTTTGATTGTTTTTTTTCGTATTTTATAGGCACTGAAGCCATTGGGTATTTTGTAAGAATTGGCATCAGCCGGATTATTCTCTTCTTGGTACAAATCAATATCATCATTTTCAAACATAGTCAAACCATACGCATATTCTCTGTTATGCCCCAAAAGCGGATATGGAGTTCCCGCTAAGTAGGAGCCATACAACTCGAATTCCGGAGTAACAATGTGCGCTTCATACCAAGTTCCCGGCTGCGAAAACCCAATATGTGGATCGTTAGCAAAAATAACTTTTCCGTTTTTCGTTTTCTTTGGAGCAATAACCCAACTATTACTTCCTATAAAAGGCGAAATTGGCGATTGCTCTAAAAGTTGTGCTACAGATTTTGAAATAGCGGCGTATTCTTGCGGTCTGTCTTTAGAATTTTTAATTTTTGTCGTATTGAAAGAACCATCAATTCCAAAATCCTTGAGGTATTCCATTCCATATTTGTTTCGAATATCAGTCAATAACGGATCAGATTTTTGCGCCATTGCAAAACTAAAAGACATGTATCCAAAAATATTATAAACGTCTTTAATCGTAAATTTTTCTTTTTTAACGCCCACCAAACTGAACTCTATTGGCGTTGTTCCTTCATCCATATATTGATTAATCCCATCTAAATAAGCCATTGTCAATTGGTAACTTGGACTGTTTTTATCCAAAGCCGTGATTGCTTTTGCGGAAGCTTCTTCGATTCCCAATCCCGCAAAGAATTTGTCGCTTTTCAGGGCAACCGAACCAAATATTTCTGATAATCGTCCCGGAGCAATACGCCGCATCAATTCCATTTGCCACAATCGATCTTGCGCGTGCACATAACCCAAAGCCACCATTGCATCCTTTGAAGAAACCGCATAAATATGGGGAACGCCAAATTCATCGAAATATACGGTAGTTTCATTTTGAATATTTTTCAAGCGCAACTCGCCTTCGTATTTTGGTTTTAAATAAAAACCATAGATAAGAACCGTTACCACTAAAACAAAAACAAACGAGACTAAAACGAGAAGTAATTTTTTAAGTATTTTCATCATTGGATAAATTGAAAAACAAATATATAGGATTTGGAAGTGAATTAAAACTATTTCTTTCAATGTACTATTTCAAAGTCGATGTCAATAAATTATTATAATATTTTGTTTACTTTATTTCGTATTTAATTAAACAAAAAGTATATTTGTTTTAAATATGACTACACATGAAACACATTTCAAGAGATGCTATTTCTCAAATGGAAAAAATCGAAAGATTAAATTTAATCAATTCCTGCACTGGTTATAAATCGGCTAATTTGCTTGCCACAAAATCCCTTGACGGAAAATCAAATGTTGCCATTTTTAGCAGCGTGACCCATTTGGGAAGCAATCCTGCCATGATCGGATTTATCATGCGCCCCACAACTGTTCCCAGAGATACATACAAGAATATCAAAGACACAGGATATTTTACCGTAAACCACATAACGGTTGACATGATTGAGGATGCGCACCACACCTCTGCAAATTATGAACTGGGTATTTCCGAATTTGACAAAACAAATCTGGAAGAAGAATATAAAAATGATATTAAAATCCCTTTCGTCAAAGGAAGCCCGGTGCAATTGTATTGCAAATATTTAAATGAATATTACATTAAAGAAAACGACACAATTCATGTGATTGCTTCGATTGAAAATCTATTTTTTGAAGAAGAATTAGAACATAAAGACGGCTGGTTACAAATTGACAGAGGAAATGTCGTAACATTAAACGGACTTGATGGGTATTGCTTGCCAAAATTAGTGGATCGTTTTCAATATGCCCGAAAAGAAATCCCCACTACTTCATTTTTTAAAAAATAGTAAATGCAAAAATTACGATTAATCCTTGGCGATCAATTAAATACAGAACATTCATGGTTTCAGGAATCTGATAAGGGCACGATTTATCTTCTGGCAGAAATGCGTCAGGAAACGGATTATGTAAAACATCACATTCAAAAAGTAGTGGCATTTTTCATGTCGATGAGAAATTTTTATTCGACTGTAAAAGCAAATGGCCACCAAGCCGTCTATTTTCAAATTACCGATGCAGAGAATCCGCAGGATTTAGAAAAATTAATTTCCGCTTGCATTGAAAAATATGATATTGAAAAATTCGAATACCAATTACCTGATGAATATCGACTTGACCAGCAATTAAAAACGATTTGTTCCAATTTGAAAATTGAATCAAAAGCTTTTGACTCGGAACATTTTTATACCACACGACACGAATTATCCGATTTTTTTGCGGGAAAAAAGTTGTTACTGATGGAGAATTTTTATCGCAGCATGCGTAAAAAACATCATGTCTTGATGGATGGAGCAATTCCAGAGGGCAATCAATGGAACTTTGACGCTGATAATCGCAAAAAATACAAAGGGGAAGTTCCAATTCCGACAGAAAAAAGTTTCCACGCTAATGTTTCCGGAATTGTCGCCCAAATAAAAGAAGCCGGAATAATCACTTTTGGAAACATCAATCTTGATAATTTCAGTTGGCCTACTTCCCGCGAGCAATCTTTGGAAGTTTTAAAATATTTCTGTAAAAATCTGTTGAAGCATTTTGGTGATTATGAAGACGCGATGCACACCGATGAAAAATTTCTTTTCCATTCCCGTTTGTCTTTTGCCATGAATAGTAAAATGCTTTCGCCAAAAGAAGTAATCGAGACCGTTATTTCATTTTATCATGTAAATGAAGCTGAAATAACGCTCTCACAAGTAGAAGGATTTGTGCGCCAAATTCTGGGGTGGCGCGAATACATTCGGGGAATATATTGGAAAGAAATGCCCAATTATGCCCAAAAGAACGTCTTAAAAAACACAAACAAGCTACCTGATTTTTTCTGGACGGGTAAAACCAAAATGAGTTGCATGAGCCACGCAATCAATCAAAGTTTAGACGAAGCTTACGCTCATCACATTCAACGCCTTATGGTGATAGGAAATTTTACGTTATTAACACAAATTCATCCTGATGAAGTAGACGCATGGTATCTGGGAGTGTATATCGATGCGATTGAATGGGTCGAAATGCCCAACACCCGCGGCATGTCACAATATGCTGATGGTGGAATTATTGCCACAAAACCGTACGTTTCCTCTGGAAGTTACATCAATAAAATGAGTAATAATTGTTCCAAATGCCACTACAATGTAAAGGAAAAATTTGGTGATAATGCGTGTCCTTTCAATACGCTGTACTGGAATTTTCTGGATGAGAAAAAAGAGTATTTCAAAGGAAATCAACGCATGGGAATGATGCTGAATTTATTAAAAAAAATAAATCCCGAAGAATTGTATAAAATTAAAGTAAAGGCAAACGAAATTATTGAAAACATGGATTCCTATTAAACGAAAACCAGCCAAAAAAAAAGAGTGTTTAAATTCTACATGAACTTAAACACTCTTCACTATCTACAAAAAATAAATCTATTCTTTTTTGCTTCCGTCTATAATTGCTCCGGTTCCGGCACCAATTCCGGCACCTGCAACACCACCAATTATAGCTCCTTGCACTTTTTTCTTGCTGATTATAGCTCCTGTTGCAGCTCCAACTCCTGCACCAATTACGGCTCCTTTAGCGGTACTGCTCCACCCTTTCTTTTTTGTAGTCGTAGCACTAGTAGTCGTTGTGGTAGAACTTGGCGATTGGCGATTAACTACAACAATTTCTTTTTGAGTTTCTATTTTGGCCTCTTCAATTTTAGCCATTTCAACCTGCATAGAATCAATAATTCTTTGCTTCTCCATTTCAACTTTCATGGAATCTACTGTGGCTAATTTTGCTTTTTCAATTTCCATTTTTCCTTGATTTTGACAAGAAACAATACCTGCAGCGATCAGTATAAAATATAATGCTTTCATAATTTTACTTTTTTTTAAATTTGTAATTCAACAAAGTAACGGCTAAATTGGTAAAATATAATTACATTTTACCAATTATTATTTACATTACTCAAAGACCTGCTTTTTCCAAAATTCCTGCTTTCAAAATTTGACCAAATTCAAACATGTCTTCAAAAGACGTGTATAATGGTACCGGCGCCAATCTGATTACATTAGGTTCACGCCAATCTGTAATTACACCATTTTTCATCAGATAATCAAAAAGACTTCGCCCTTCTCCATGAAGTAAAACTGATAATTGCGAAGCTCTTTCCGCAGGATTTGCCGGTGTTATAATTTCAAAACTACTATCCACCTCTTTGTCTATTTCGTGTAAAATAAATTCTAAATAGGAAGTAATCGTATCTCTCTTTGCGATTAAAGCGTCCATTCCAATTTCATCAAACATTTCTACTGATGCTAAATAAGGCGCTAAAGAAAGTACTGGAAGATTACTGATTTGCCAACCATCGGCTCCGTGTATGGGATCAAAAGTCTGTTCCATTTTGAAACGACGTGCTTTATTGTGTCCCCACCAACCCGCAAATCTTGGCAGATCGTTATTGTTATGGTGTTTTTTATGAACGAAACATCCAGAAGCATTTCCAGGACCTGAATTCATGTATTTATAACTGCACCAAGCTGCAAAATCCACATTCCAATCGTGTAATTCCAGTTTTACATTTCCCGCAGCATGCGCTAAATCCCATCCTACATAAGCTCCCGCTTTATGCCCTGCGGCGGTTATGGTTTTCATATCAAATACTTGTCCCGTGTAATAATTGACCCCGCCAATTAAAACCAAAGCCAGCTCTTCGCCTACCTCTTCAATTTTCGCTAAAACATCTTCTAAACGAATATTGTGTTCACCATCGCGACGCTTAATTTCCACAATTGCATCTCCAGGTCTATAACCATGGAAATGAACCTGACTTTGAAACATATATTGGTCCGATGGAAATGCCTTTTCTTCACAAATAATTTTATATCTGGTTTTTGTAGGTCTATAAAAAGAAACCATCAATAAATGAAGATTTACTGTCAATGTATTCATCACCGTAACTTCGCTAGGAAGCGCACCAACAATTTTACTCAACGGATTTGCAAATCGTTCGTGATAATCCCACCAAGGTTTTTTACTGTAAAAATGTCCTTCAACAGCGAGGTTTGCCCAATCATTCATCACTTCATCTACATACGCTTTAGTTCGTTTGGGTTGTAATCCTAACGAGTTTCCAGTGAAATAAATCACCTTTTTTTCATTTACCTGTGGGAAAATAAATTCATCCTGGTATTTGTGTAATTGATCTTGTGAATCCAGTTTTTTTGCAAATTCAAGAGTATTTTCGAATGTCATGATTTGTATTTTGATTTGTAAAAGTAGTAAAAAATGACCGATAGATAAAAGACTTTAAGGCGATTGACAACTCGTACAAGAATTAATATTTCAAGTGTAAAAAAATAGTAATCGAATACGATTTGGAATTAAGAAACAACTCGTTATTTGACTATATTTGATTGAATTTAATATTCTTAGCCATGCTTAAAAACAGTTTAAACGTCATTATAATTGCCATCGCAGTGGTAATTTCCTCCTATTTATTTTCGAATGCTTTTCAGAATCGAAATAAAAGTAATGATACCATAAGTGTTACCGGATCGGGGAAGAAAGATTTCGTATCGGATCTGATTGTTTGGAGCGGCTCTTTTTCTAAAAAAAGCATGACGTTGAAAGAAGCTTACGCGGCACTTGATGCTGATAGAGAAAAAATAAAAAGCTATTTATCAGGCAAAGGAATTGCTGCGAATGAAATGGTTTTCTCAGCGGTAAATTTCAATAAAGATTTTGAAACTACATTTAATGAAAACGGGACTACAAGACAGCAAATTTTTACTGGTTTTACATTGACACAAAGTGTAAGCATCCAATCTAAGGAAGTAAATAAAATTGAAGAATTATCGAGACAATCCAGTGAACTGATTAACTCAGGTGTGGAATTTTATTCGTCTCCGCCAGAATATTATTATACAAAGCTAGCCGAGTTAAAAATAAAAATGATTGCCGAAGCCACAAAAGACGCCAGCATTAGAGCTAAAAGTATTGCTGAAAATGCAGATGCGAGTTTAGGAAATTTAAAAAAATCGGATATGGGTGTTTTTCAGATTACGGGTCAAAACTCATCGGAAGATTTTTCTTATGGCGGTTCGTTTAACACGCAATCCAAAAACAAAACAGCTAATATCACCGTGCGATTGGTGTATCAAGTGAATTAGATTTAAGGTTTCAGAATACATGATAAGTCGAGCGCAGTCAATACTCCTTGTTGAGTCTCGACCGCGAACGACTTGACAAAGCGAACGACTTACACAGTGTTATTCAATTATAAAATTTAAATACAGTTTTAAAAATTTTTAATGGATACAAAAAGTTTTCAAATTTCCAAAACGTTTTGTGTGAGGGATGGAAGCGGCATCCTTTATTTTTCTTTCTTTAAGAAAATAAAGATACAGCGTACAGCCCGTCCCGCTTTTTCAGCGGGGTACACCCTAATAAGGCTTCCGATATAATAAAACAAAAAAAATCTCGCCATTACTGACGAGATTTTGTTATTTACAATCTGAACTGAATTCAGATTAAATGATTAACATCGCATCACCGTAAGAATAGAATTTGTATTCTTTTTCGATTGCTTCTGCGTATGCTTTTTTCATTAAATCATGTCCGCAAAATGCGGAAACCATCATTAATAAAGTAGATTTTGGCGTGTGGAAATTGGTAATCATACACGTTGGAATCGTAAATTCATGAGGAGGAAAAACGAATTTATTTGTCCATCCATCAAAAGGATTTAACGTGTTTTGTGAAGACACTGAACTTTCAACAGCACGCATAGAAGTCGTTCCCACGGTACAAATACGTTTCTTTTTAGCTTTGGCTTCATTCACAATATCACACGCTTCCTGAGTAATTTTTAATTCCTCAGAATCCATTTTGTGTTTTGATAAATCCTCAACCTCAACTGGATTAAAAGTTCCTAAACCTACGTGAAGGGTTACTTCGGCAAATTTAATTCCTTTAATTTCCAGTTTTTTCAATAAATGTTTCGAGAAATGCAATCCTGCAGTTGGTGCTGCAACAGATCCTTCTTCTTTGGCATAAATAGTTTGGTAACGTTCCGCATCTTCCGGAGTTACGTCTCTAGAAATGTATTTTGGAATTGGAGTTTCTCCAAGTTCTGTTAATTTATTTCTGAATTCTTCGTAAGAACCGTCGTAAAGGAAACGCAATGTTCTACCACGAGAAGTTGTATTGTCGATAACCTCAGCCACTAACGAGTCGTCATCTCCAAAATATAATTTGTTACCAATTCTGATTTTACGTGCCGGATCAACTAAAACATCCCAAAGTCTTTGCTCAGAATTCAATTCCCTAAGTAAAAAAACTTCGATTCTTGCTCCGGTTTTTTCTTTATTTCCATACAATCGCGCTGGAAAAACTTTGGTATTATTTAGAATTAAAACATCTCCGTCATCAAAATAATCGATAACATCTTTGAACATTTTATGCTCTATAGTTCCTTTCTTACGATCAATAACCATTAGACGAGCTTCGTCTCTGTTTTCAGCTGGATATTCGGCAAGAAGTTCTTTTGGTAAATCGAATTGAAAATGTGATAATTTCATCTTAAAAAGTTATAAGTTATGAATTATAAGTTATGAGTTAAGCCTCAATAAATTATAATCGTGTGCAAATATACGATTGTGAGATAGGCGTTGTCAAGTGTTTTGCTGTTTATTTTTAAAAGGCGCCTGCCACAAAGGCGCAAAGGCACTAAGTGAAAATTAATTTACAAAATTTCAAACACATTATATCCTAACTTCTTCATGTCTTCCCAAAAATCAGGGTATGATTTAGAAACTACTTCTGCATTTTCGATGATTATTGGTACTTTTACCGCTAATGGTGCAAAGGCCATCGCCATCCTATGGTCGTTATAGGTGGCAATTTTAATATTAGGATTAATTTCTTCTGAAGCCACAAGCGTCAAGCTATCATTGGTCACGGATATATTCGCTCCTAGTTTTCTAAGCTCAATTTGTAGTGCTTCAAGTCGGTCCGTTTCTTTTATTTTCAATGTATGAAGTCCTGTGAGATGGCAGCCAATTCCTAATCCAAGGCAAGTAACAACAATTGTTTGGGCAATATCGGGCGTATTATTTAATTCTAAGATTAAAGGTTTAGGTTTAAAATCAGACTGTTTCACCAAAGTCATTTTGTTTTCTTCAAAATGTGTATCGACGCCCAATTGTTTGTAGATTTCAACCAAAGCCGAATCACCTTGCAAACTGGTTTGTTTATAATTGGTCAGTGAAATTCTTGCATTTTCAGCTAAAGCAGCCAAGCTAAAGAAGTACGAAGCAGAACTCCAATCGGATTCTACGGTCATTACTTTCGATTCTACTTCCTGTTTTGGATAAACCGTAATTACATTTCCTTCAAAACTGGTTTTAATATCCAAATCATTCAATAAAGCCAATGTCATTTTGATATAAGGAACCGAAGTGATTTCGCCAACCAAAGTGATTTCGATACCGTTTTCCAGTTTTGGCGCTACTAATAATAATGCTGATATGTATTGACTGCTCACATTTGCAGGGATAGAAACTTTAGAAGCCGTAATTTTTTTTCCGCTGATTCGAATGGGCGGATAACCAATTTCTTTCTCGTAAGAGATTTTCGCGCCTAATTGTTCCAAGGCTTCCACCAACACTTTTATAGGGCGTTCCGTCATTCTTTGAGAACCAGTCAAAACTACTTCGCGACCTTCGTTTAACGCAAAATAAGCCGTCAGGAAACGCATTGCCGTTCCCGCATGATGAATATCTACTATTTCCTCATTTCCTTTTAATGCTTTTTGCATCACTTCGCTGTCATCAGAGTTTGAAGCATTAGCCAAAGTGATGTTGGGAAACAACGCTTGTAATAATAGCAAACGATTGGTTTCGCTTTTTGAGCCGGTGATATTTAATTGTGAATTATCAATTGTGAATTGTGAATTCGTGCTTAATTTTAAATTCATGTAGGTAATTATGAGTTGTGAATTATGAATTATGAGTGGTATAATTCAAGTTCGCAATTTACCATTCCACATTTATAATTCATAATTTATACTTGACAAATTATTTGAGTTTTTCGTTGTTTTTGTGACGGTCTTTGTCTCTAACGGACTTTAATTCCATCTTTTTATCGAAAGCGGCTTGTAAATCGATTCCGGTTTGATTCGCCAGACACAACACCACAAAAACCACATCGGCTAATTCTTCGCCAAGATCTTTGTTTTTATCGCTTTCTTTTTCGGATTGCTCTCCATAACGACGGGCTATAATTCGGGCTACTTCCCCCACTTCTTCAGTAAGTTGCGCCATATTGGTCAATTCGTTAAAGTAGCGAACGCCGTGTTCTTTGATCCAAGTGTCAACGTCGAGCTGGGAATTTTTTAAGTTCATGGTTCAATTTTTTTAAGTATAATTTTCTCGTTCTGTTTATCAATAATTTTTTGAAAAAAACTTTTTAAATCATCATAGTTCTCTGCTGACAAAATTGCTGCATTTATTTCCTTTGCAATAATAATTTGAATTTTATTTCCATCTGCCTGAGCATTAATTACAAACGAGAGCACCTTATCTTCAGATACTATCTTCATCGCTTTGGGAAAGGAATCTACCATATATCCCTCAGGGATTTCCAGATTTATAGTGTATTTTTCCTGCTTTGGATAACCAAAATAAATTGGCATTTCCCTTTTCTCCTGAACAAATGGATTTTTCTTTATTGTAAAAAACAGCAGTGGATCAATAAACATTTTGCCTCCTATAATTTCACAATGATTCTCAGATGCAAAAGTAAAAGTTTCTATAACTGGTTTTGACATATCAGTATCTCTATTTTCGATACTGTAGTCTTTGATTTCTATGCCGTCCCAATTATTTTCCGCTATTTCCAAATAATTATCTTCATTTTGTTTGGCATTCTTTTCTCTAAAACGATATGCTTCGTAGTCCATTTTTTGAACTCTAAACTTGCCCGTGATTTGGCCTGAAGGATCAACTTTTGTCATCAAGGTGTAATAGACTTTGGAGGGTATCGCTGGGACAAGATTGATCTCTTGAGAAGTCCCGTCTTGCTTAATGAGTCGCCCCGTCCAATTTAAGGCATGCAATGGCAAGATATTCTGTGTGGTATATTTATGCGTTGCATCTAATAGAATTTGTTTTCCCTCTATTTCTGCCGCAGCAATTACATAGTTAAACACTGTCCGGTTAGGAAAAGAAGGAATGCCGTGCGCTATGGTACTTATTAAAACAGGATCAGCATTTATTCCTGCTAATTTCAGCATCGCAATTAAAATAAAATTTATTTCAGCCACATTACCTGTTTTGTCTAGATAGGCCTGTTTTACTCCTTTTTCAGTAAAATAGCCGTATTCCATATTCCAGTTCATTTTGCTTTGAACAAATTTAAAAATGATGCTTAACTTCTCTTCTTGAGATACGGAATTTTCAAGTATCATTTTAAGATCTTGAATAAGATATTCTCTTTCAGTCAGTTGCTTACCGAAATCTTTATTTTCAAAAATGATTTTGGCAACCCCTTCCCAGGTTATGGAATAATCTTTGACAGGTTGTTCCGGAAAACGAGTTCTTTCTAATTCATTTTGAATAGAGGATGTATAGTTTTTAAAATTATCAACATAATCCTCTTCTTTTATTGCAGGTATATTTTCAGTTACAAAGGTCGTATTAATTTGTCTGTAACTTAAACTGGCCGTTCTTTTGTACTGATCATCATAGCTTTGATTTCCATTGACGAATTTTGCATCTGATTTGACCTTTAAGTTCCCCTTTAAAACTGACTTGTAAATAAAAATTTCCGGGATTTCAGTAAGGTATTCTGAATAGTTAACAGGAATGTCGTACTGATTTTCAAAAACGGGAAATTTTACAATGTTTTCAGATTTCAGGATATATTTAAATTCTACGACCGAACCTACTTTTACATCTGGCATAGATATCGTGGCTTGGCTCCAATATTCGTTTACATTTTGCTTGAAAGAGCCTTCATTATTTAACTTCGTTTTTACTACAGCACCATTCTCTAAGTTATACGTTACTGCATTAGAAAATTTTACAGATTCATCATTCAAATCTTCATATCCTACATAATAAGGAACTTGGAAATTTGCCCAACTCAAGCCTTCTTTCTTATATATTTTGATGCGATACCAATATTCATGATTTACCGTAAAACCATTTTTTAAATTATAACTATAAAAAGTCCTTGCCTTTTTTGTCAAAATGGCAGCAGTTGCGGTGGTATCCTGGGGATGAAACTTTTCTGAAAGCTCTTTAATTGATACTTTTCCGATTTCAAAATTCTGAGCTTTTGTCTCGGGTGTAAATGTCACCAAGAATAGGGCAAGAACAACTTTGATAATTTTCATTGGATTATACTTTTCTAAGTACTATTTTCTCGTTTTGCTTTTCAATCATTTTTTGATAAAACTGTTTTAACATTGGATAATAATCTGTAACAACGATTGGTACGTTTATTTGATGCGTTACTACTAACTGAATCGAGTTGCCAGTTGTATTTATCATAAATTTAAATCCTCCCAAATTATCCTCCATATTTAAAAGTAGCGGAGCAGGAATTGTTTCGACTTTATAACCTTCTGGGATTTTAATTGTAACGGTATATCTATCGATAAAAGGAAATCCATAATCCACAGGATAAGCCCTGTTTTCTTGTTTAAAAGGATTTTGTTCTTCAACAAAAAACAGCATTGGATTTATATAAATTGCACCACCAATGTTCTCACTAAAATTTGAACCCGAAAATGAAAAATTTTCCACAATTGGAAACTTTAAATCATTTTCATTTGTTCTTGAATACTCACTTATCTCTATTTTATTGTTATCATTCTCTAACTTCTCGAGATAAGCATCTTCTGTAACATCCTTAATATTTTCTCTGAAAATAATCGCATTATAATCTGTTCTTTGACGTTTCAACGTTCCAGAAACTTGTCCATTAGTATCAATCTCGTAGTTCATCATTACTACATCATTTGATGGCGCTTTAGGAATTAAATCTGCTTCTACCGAAGTACCGTCATTCCGTATTAGTCTTCCTACCCAATTCAAAGCCCTCAAAGGTAGAATATTTGGAGTTGAAAAGCGATCCGTAGCATCCAGTAATACCAATCCTTTTGGCGTTTCAATTGCAGCAATAACATAATTAAAAGCAGTTCTATTGGGGAAAAATGCAATTCCGTTAGAACGTGTACTCACTAAAACAGGATTTGCAGTTAAGCCCGCATAACGCAACATGGCTGTAAGCATCAGATTAATTTCGGCTACATTACCTGTTTTGTCTTTATATGCTTTTTTCACCCCATCGTTGCAGGAATAACCATAATAATCATTCCATTTTACAGTTTCTTTTACATAATTAAAAATTGCTAAGAACTTTTCTTCTGGTGAAGAAAGCCCTGCAATAACAACCTTTAAATCTTCCTCAAAATATCCCGTTTTATTCAATTCAGCCCCAAAATCATCATAATCATAAATTGTTTTAGTCACTGATTCCCAATCGGTAGATAACGTCTTGTAAGGTTGATTCGGGAATTTTACAACAGAAAGTTCATGAGAAACACTTGTAGTGTAGTTTGCAATATTATTCACATAAGCTTCTTCTTTCATCGCAGGAAGATTTTCTGTAACATAAGTAGTTCTCGTTTCTGAAAATTCTAACTTTTCTTGGGAAGAAGAACTACCCAATCTCTCTCCCGGACTTGCTTCTGGTCTGTAAGCATAACTTAAAGATTTTCTGCTATTCTCCTTGGTGATTTTCGGAGAAATAAAGCCTTTTATGTTTGGATTGTACACAAAATACTCCGGTATAAAAGTTTTAAATTCAGAGTAGTTCACAGGAATACTAGATTGAAAACTCCATTCTGTTAATTCACTAGAACGGGATGAACGAATTTTATATTTAAATTCAACCACGGAGCCTACTTTAACATTTGGCATAGTGATTTTTTTTCGTCTCCAATATTTATTAACTTGTTCATCAAACTCACCATCACTTTTTAGTTTTGTCTTTTCAATCTTACCATCTATTAAATTATAAGTAATAGCATCCGAGATAAAAACCGTTTCTTTCGCATTAGCTCCAATGTAATACCTTACCGCTTTATTTGCCCAATCGTATCCTTCTTTTTTATAAATTTTAATACGAGTTGTAACCTCCGTAATCATTATAAAACCATCATTTTGATTATACTCAAAATTAACTGCTCCTTTTTCGAAGAGAATAGCAGCTACGGCAGCAGAATCTGTTGGATGATTTTTCTCTTGAAGCTCCTCAACTGAAACTTTTCCTAGTTTAAATTCTTGCGCTTTGCCATTAAAAAAAGATAAAGTAAAAAAAAGAGTCAACAATAGTTGGTTACATTTCATAATTTTATTGGTTTTGGGTTAGAATAATTTTGGCATTATCATTTTTAGAAATATTTTCTATAAAAAGACGGTACTCATCATATTCTTTATTTGAATACAATCCTTTTTTGACGAATAAGGTTCTTTTATAAACTAAATCAGCGTTATCCTTTTTTATAATCTCCGTTTTATAATTACCGAATTTACTGTTCAGTTCATAATTGCCAGGCAAAAATTCAGTAGAAAAACCAGAAGGAAGAGTTATAATTATCTCATCCTCGTCCAAAAAACCTCTTTGTATTTCTAAAGGATTTTTACGGTTTCTTATTCTCTTGATATTAGCATTTGTCTGGTTGAACGCGTTTACAACAAATATTAATTTATTCGCTGAAAGGTTACCATAATTCACTGCATTAATTTCAATATTTTCAGCTAACCGAATCTTATCTTTATCATTCGAAAATGATATTTTGTTGATTTTCAAATTATTGATATTATCCCAATATTCTTTATAATGTGCTTCCTTTTCCGTTGGCTGTACATGTTCAATAGGTGCTTTTTGACTATATTGTGATCCCTCTGAAACAATTACTATTTTTCCAGAGAAATCTCCCTTTGCTGATAAAGCATATTCTCCTTTGCTAATTTGAGTATTTCCATTATCTTCATAAACTTTTGTTCTAACAATTTCGCCTCCATCCGGTTTTATGACTAAAACCTCTCTGTCGTCTGTAAAAATGCCTTGATATCCAAAGGGATCATCTTGACTGGTACATTCTAACCAAGTATAATTATTCCCATTTGGAATAGACAAAATAACGTGATTGCCTTGCATGGATACAAAATCAGACTGAATGCTTAGTTTTTTCCTATCTCCATAAAGAATAGTGTAATAAGATGGCACATTTACCACATCCAATAAGGCCTTAGTATAATTAGTCAATGCTTTACAATCTCCATATCCCAAACGATCCACATCACTTGCAAGCATAGGTTTCCATCCGCCAATTCCAACTTGAATACTTATATATCTTACTTTTTGTTGTACAAAATTGTAAATTAATTTTGCTTTTTTAATTGGGTCTTTTTCATCTCCAACAAGAGCTTTTACTTTGATTTTAGTTTCATCTGGCAAATCAGTTGTTCCAAATAAAATTTTATCAGAATACCATTGTCCAAACTCCTTCCAAGTCGTTGCATTTCCGTCTACTCCTTCAAGATGAAACAACTCTAATCCCATCATCACTTTTGGAAAAATAGAGCTATAAACAGGACTGTAATCTTCTTGTTTTTGAGCGATCATATTAGTGGCAGTATATGAAAGTTGCGTTGCAGTATCAATGGTTTTATCAATTTTGGAATTAGAAAAATTGAATTCCATTTTCTTAAAACCTAAATTATTAGGATATTTTACATTCAAAATACTTTTTTCAACACTTACAAAATAATCGCTTGAAGGATACCATTTCGGAATAAAAGCCGTACTAGAAGTTTCTATCTCGCTATCAAAAACTACTGTAAACGGATATTGGACAGGAGTATAATCTAAATAAAGATAACGGTTATCCGAAAAAAGGGTACCGCCATCAACTGCACTTTGGTCTTTAAAATCTTTACGCTTAATTTTTTTGATTTCTTTTCCTGAAATATCATACACAGTTGCCTCGATATTTCTGATATTGGTCCTTTTATCATAACTTTCAGTAGCGTCAATTGCACTAAGACCTTTTTCATTCAGAACCAAAATCACTCTTTTAGTGATGATATTCATGCTTCTTTGTGAAGCAATAATTATGTCTATTTGATTTAGACGAACAACAGCATTAGCATTTTCTTTTAAGCTATCGGAAATGTTTAAAGAGTTATAATCAATCTTTTGAGCAAAAACAAAAGAAGTAAAAAACACAAATAGAAAAGAGATATTTTTAAAGATCATAAAATTCTTTTTGTCAAAAATATAAGAATTTTTCGATTAAAGAAAACTTATTCTCTGTTTTTACTGTCAATTACTATCGTTACAGGACCATCATTTAACAAAAGTACTTTCATATCCGCACCAAAAACGCCAGTTTGTACTTTTTTACCCAATTCTTTTTCTAACTGAATTACTAAATTTTCATATAATGGGATGGCAATTTCTGGCTTTGAAGCTTTTATATACGACGGTCGATTTCCTTTTTTGGTGGAAGCATGCAACGTAAATTGACTTACAACAATAATATCGCCGAATATATCTTTGACAGATAAGTTCATCACGTCATTCTCATCTCCAAAAATACGTATGTTGGCTATTTTTGAAGCTAACCAATTACTGTCTTCTTGATTGTCTAAATCTTCAATTCCAACCAAAACCAATAATCCTTTCTGAATATCGGCAACAATTTTATTATCGATTGTTACGGAGGCTGACGAAACTCTTTGGATTACTACTTTCAAAATAATTATAAATTATGAATGATAAATTATGAATGGTGAATATTCATGATTATTTTTTTAAATTATTTTTGGTTGAAATAATTATGGAAGCTAGGATTTTATTAATCCCCATTATATCAGAATTTAGAGATTTAAATTGAGATTCACTTAAATATTCGGACTGAAACAATAATTCAATCCAATAATCACTCTCATTAGCCTCTTTTTGTGCAATAGAGAGTTTATGAATAAAATCTGACTTACTTTACGCGTGTTCTGACTCTCTTCCTTGTGCACCAATTGAAGTACTACTGCGTAATAATTGTTTACTTAAAACAAATTCCTTCTTTTCAGTACTTAAAAATTGATATAATTTTACAATTCGTAAAGCAAAATCAAATGATTTTATTTTTATAATATTACTTGCCATAATTCATAATTCACCATTTACAATTCATAATTATTCCCTGGTTTTATCACTAATTATTCTATCTTCATTGTGAATATCCGTTCGGTAATTTTCATCATCACCTTCCAAAATTTTCAGATAACTTCTGTAACGGGACCAGGCGATTTCATCTTTTTCTAATGCAGCTTTGATTGCACAATGCGGCTCGTCTTTATGCAAACAATTATTAAATTTACATTGCTCTTTCAATTTGAAAAATTCCGGAAAATAACCACTGATTTCGGCTGCATCCATATCGACAATTCCAAAACCTTTGATACCTGGTGTATCAATAATTTTAGCATCAAAAGATAAATCATACATTTCTGCAAAAGTCGTCGTGTGTTGTCCTTGCTTGCTTGCTTCAGAAATTGTCTTCGTTTTTAAATGTAAAGAAGGTTCCATCGCATTTACCAAAGTCGATTTTCCAACACCGGAATGTCCGGAGAACATACTCACTTTGCCAATCATCATTGCTTTTAACTCCTCAATTCCTTTCATTTCTGTCGAAGAAACACGCAAACACTTATACCCTATTTCCTGATACACATGTTGCATGTACAATTGTTCATCCAGCGTGGCGTCATCAAAAGTATCAATTTTATTAAAAACCAGTATCGTTTCAATTCCATACGCTTCGGCAGTAACCAGAAAGCGATCAATAAAATTAAAAGTCGTTGGCGGATTATTAATAGTAACTAACAAAAAAACCCGATCAATATTAGACGCAATAATATGCATTTGGTGTGATAAATTCACTGATTTCCGAACGATATAATTCTTTCTGTCATGAATCTTATGAATGGTTCCCGTAACAGTGTCGGATGATTCTTCCAGTTCATAATCAACAAGATCACCTACAGCAATAGGATTGGTGCTTTTAATTCCTTTTATTCGGAATTTTCCCTTCATACGGCATTCAATAAAATCACCTTGTTCAGATTTTACGGTGTACCAACTTCCTGTAGATTTGTAAACGAGTCCTGTCATAGTGCAAAGGTAAAATTTTGTTTTAAGTTTATCCCGACACTTCAGGATAAAGTGCAAAGTTTTTATTTTTGTCTTTAAATAGAAAATCCCCGCAACATAAAAATAAGCTGCAGGGATTTATTTATTTTTAAAAAGTACTAATTAAGCATTCAATACTTTTTCTTGGTGACCAATACTTTCCTGGTGAATCGCTTTGAACATTTTCAATACAAATTCTTCCGTCAATCCTTTTTTCTCACCTTCCAAAATCATTTTTCCAAGGATTTCATTCCAACGCGTATTTTGAAGAATGGCAACGTTAGCGTCTTTTTTTACTTTACCAATTTCTTCTGCTACTTTCATCCGTTTTCCTAGTAAGTCTAATAAATTCTCATCCAAGATGTCGATATTCGTTCTCAATTTCGTCATTTTTTGAGTGAATTCTACGGATGCATCATTTACTTTTCTTACTTTCAAATCAATAAAAATTTGTTTCAAAGCATCTGGCGTCACTTGTTGTGCAGCATCACTCCACGCATTGTCCGGATCATAATGTGTTTCGATAATCATACCGTCATAATTTAAATCCAAAGCTTCTTGCGTTACTTCAAGAATCATCTTACGATCTCCCGTAATGTGAGACGGGTCAATAATTAAAGGCAAATCAGGGAATTTATTTTGCAACTCGATAGGAATCTGCCATTCTGGAATGTTTCTGTATTTTGTTTTTTCGTAAGTAGAAAAACCTCTGTGAATCACTCCTAATTTTTCAATTCCTGCATTGTACAAGCGCTCAACTCCACCCAACCATAACGAAAGATCTGGATTTACCGGATTCTTAACCAATACGATTTTTTTAGTTCCTGCTAAAGCATCTGCAATTTCCTGCATTGCAAAAGGATTTACGGTCGTTCTGGCACCAATCCATAATACATCGATATCATATTCCAAAGCTAATTTTACGTGAGCCGCATTTGCCACTTCCGTTCCCATTAGCAATCCGGTTTGTTCTTTAGCTTTTTTCAACCATTTCAACCCTATTTCTCCCACTCCTTCAAATCCTCCCGGACGCGTTCTTGGTTTCCAAATTCCTGCTCTAAAAACACTCACATCTGAATCTTTCAATTCATGGGCAATTTTCAATACTTGCTCTTCTGTTTCAGCACTACAAGGTCCCGCAATCACAAATGGATGAGTCAAATTGAATTCATTCAACCAATTTCTCATTTCTTTCTTATTTTCCATCTTTTCTAATTTTTCCCCACCCCAGCCCTCCCCGAAGGGAAGGGAGCCGTAAATGGATGATTGTTACTATTTAATTGTTTTATTCTGTGTTGTTATTTTTTACTGTAAACTGTGACTTAACACTGATCACTTTTTCACATTAATTCCGTTTAATATTTCTTTTATTTTATTGACACTTTGCATTTCATTGTAAATCGCATCGTAATCTTCTTTTTCTAATAATTCTTTAAATTTTGATAAATTCGAAATGTATTCCTCCAATGTTTTTACAACCTGCTTCCTGTTTTGTTTAAAAATAGGCGTCCACATCGCCGGGGAACTTTTGGCCAAACGAACCGTACTTTCAAAACCGGAACCCGCCATATCAAAAATATCCTGCTCGTGTTTCTCTTTATCGATTACCGTTTTTCCAAGCATAAACGCACTAATATGTGATAAATGCGATACGTACGCGATGTGCTTATCATGTGATTTTGGATCCATGTACCGAATTCTCATTCCCAGTGCTTTAAATAACTCCAAAGCCCTTTCTTGTAATTTAAAAGTGGTCTTCTCCACCTCACAAATAATATTTGTTTTCCCTTGAAACAATCCTTTTATCGCCGCCGAAGGTCCTGAAAACTCCGTTCCTGCTATAGGATGCGTGGCTATGAAATTCCTCCTTTTGGGGTGATTGGCAACCGCTTCGCAAATGGGCATTTTAGTAGAACCAACTTCAAAGACAATCGTATTATCCCCGATTACATCCAAAACTTTCGGCAAAACTAGCAATGCAACATCCACAGGAACCGAAACAATCACAAAATCTGCATCAAATAAATCATCAAATGTTGCACCAGCATCAACAACTCCTAAAGCTATGGCTTCCGCCAAGTGACTTTGGTTGTTATCAATCCCGTAAATTATTGCTTCCGGATGCAGCGTTTTAATGTCCAATACCATCGAACCGCCTATCAATCCTATTCCTATTACAAATACTTTCATTTTCTATTTTTTTGTAGCTAATCCTGCTATCTGTTTCAATCTTTGTAGTCCTGAACTTGTTTCAGGATTCTGAAACAAGTTCAGGACTACAAAGGATTTCCACTACTATCAGGGCTAGGGTATCTCGTTTTTTTAGAACGTTTATTTTTCCTAAAACAGCTGTTTTTTTTAAGTAAATCTGTCAATAGCTTCCTGTACTTTTTCTTCTTTTATACACAATGCAAATCGAATATATCCTTCACCATTACTTCCAAAAATAGTTCCCGGCGTAATGAAAATTGATTTGTCATACAAAATTTCGTCAATGAATTTCTCCGCCGATGTGATTCCGTCCGGCAATTTTGCCCAAACAAATAATCCAACTCCATCTTTATAAACTTTACAGCCTAATTTCTCCGCCAGTTGTTCTGTTAGAATTCTGCGTTTTCTATAAATCGCGTTCATCGATTCAAACCAAGATTTGTCACTTTTCAAAGCTTCAATTGCTCCTTTTTGAATCCCGTAAAACATGCCGCTATCCATGTTGCTTTTTACTTTTAGTACAGCATCAATACATGCTGCATTTCCTAAAACCATTCCAACTCTCCAGCCTGCCATATTAAACGTTTTGCTCAAAGAATTCAATTCTAAAGCCACGTCTTTTGCGCCTTCCACCTGCAACAAACTCATCGGATTATCGTTCAAAACAAAACTATACGGATTGTCATTTACTAACAAAATATTATGCTTTTTGGCGAAAGCCACCAACTTCTCAAACAATTCCAAACTTCCTCTTGCTCCTGTTGGCATGTGCGGGTACCCAATCCACATGATTTTTACTTTCGATAAATCCAGTTTTTCCAAAGCTTCAAAATCAGGCTCCCAATTATTAGTTTCTTTTAAATCGTAATAAACTGGAACGGCTCCCACAAGATTCGTCACCGAAGTATATGTTGGATAACCAGGATTAGGAATCAGCACCTGATCGCCTTCATTCAAGAAAGCCAGTGAAATATGCATAATTCCTTCTTTGGAACCCATCAAAGGCAAAATTTCGTTAGCTGGGTTTAACGCTACTTGATAGTTGTTCTGATAAAAATCAGCCATTCCCTGTCGCAATTCCGGCAATCCCTGATAACTCTGATATTGATGTGCATTTTCATCTTGCATAGCAAGAACCATTGCCTCAACTACCGTTTGTGACGGCTGTAAATCTGGACTTCCAATTCCCATATTGATAATTGGGTTACCCTCAGAAGCCAGTTGTCTTACTTCTCTTAGTTTTGAGGAGAAATAGTATTCTTCAATTATATCGAGACGTTTTGCTGTAGTAATCATTTGTAAATTTTAAAATTCTTTTGACTTTCAATTTTGTAACTGTCCGCTAATTATAATTTTGTGTTTTTATATTCGCCTAATACTTTGAAATACTCAGCCATGATAATCAATAGTGACTTTGCTTTTGCATAATCTTCATATTTTTCGAAAGTAACATCCACAAAAAACGAATATTTCCAAGGCGTTTCTATTTTTGGTAACGATTGTATTTTGGTCAAATTCAATTTGCAATCGCTCATCACATTCAAAACTGCCGCTAAACTACCACGTTTGTGATCCAATTCAAATTTAATGGAAGCTCTGTTTATTTCATTTTTAGAAACAAAATTATCAGCTTTATTAATGATAACAAATCGTGTCATGTTATTATTAATCGTCTGAATTTCTGAAGCCAAAATTTCCAAATCATACATTTCAGAAGCTGTTCTACTGGCGATTGCGGCAATTCCTTTCAATTGTTTTTCCTGAATTCTTCGAGCCGTTTCAGCAGTATCTTTGTCTTCGACCAATTTTATATTTGGATATTTTTTAAGGAATTCCATACATTGCAAAATAGCCATAGGATGCGAATGTACTTCCTGAATATCTTCCATTTTTTGACCTTTTAAAGCCATTAAATTTTGGTGAATTATTAAATAATGTTCTCCTATAATGTGTAAATTATTTTTGTCGATCAATGCGTAATTCGGAATAATTGGACCCGCAATAGAATTTTCTATTGCCATAACTGCCTGATCGGATTTGCCTGAAAGCAGGTTATCTACTAGTTCTTCAAAGGACAAACATTCATCAACAACGACTTCCTGATTGAAATATTCTTGTGCCACCTGATGGTGAAAAGAACCCGTTATACCTTGTATTCCAATTATTTCATTCATTTTACAAGCTTTTAAGCAAAAAAAAATCCCGATTTTCATCGGGATTGTATATTTACAGTATCAATTTAATTTTATAATCAAATAACCATATAACAATCCCCTTCTACTTTCCAGAAGAAATAATAAGAGTTGCTAAAATAAAATCGGTTACTCAACATGACAATGTTTTTTTGTATTAATTGCTCTGCGAATGTATTAATAATTTCCAGTTAAGCCAAACAAAAAAAGGATTTTATTGAACAAAAAAGGGATTCGATAAAAAACTGGTTATTAATTATATAATGTTTAAAAAAAAGACTTTTAAAATCCTTTTTGGTTAGTCTACATTTGAGATTTGAAAGAAACAAAACATTATTTCTCCAAAAATTCATCTTTAAAAACAAACTCAAATTAAGCTGCTAATTTTACAGTAAGCCAATTTTTCCCTTCAGAAATTCTCGCTACCACCATTGCCGAAACCAAATCGCCATTCGCATTCAGTAACGTTGCCATAGGATCTACAAGAGTTCCCACGATCATTGCTGCAGGAAGTGCCTGTTCCATTGGAAATCCATACACGGTTATCGCCAGAATTTCTCCGATGTAACCTCCATTTGGAATGCCGCCTTCGACTACCGAAACAATTACAGTAATTCCCAATGCCGTCAGCAACGTATTTGGATCTGTGAAATCTTTGCCAAACATGGCGAAAATAACCGCAATTTTTATAATAGACGACATACTCGAACCATCTTTATGCAAAGGCGCACCCAATGGAATAACAACATTTCTGATGCGTGCAGGAATATTCATTTTTTCAGCACCTTCCAGATTGGCAGGAATTGTTGCAATGCTGCTGCAAGTTCCCAATGCTGTTAAGGAAGGCGTAATGTTATTTTTCCAAAACACTGTAAATCCTAATTTTCCTCCAGCGATAAAAGCGTACAAACTAAAAAATACAATAAAGTAAAAAGCACAAACCGCATAATACAGCCCCAAAGGTTTTGCGTAAGCGCCAAATAATTGGGGTCCAAAAATTCCAACCTGATACGCAAAATAAGCACCAAGACCAATTGGAGCCGTTTTCATAATCATATGCAGCAATTGTTTCATAACTTCGTTCCCTGAATTCAAGAACCGACTAAAATCTTTTCCTTTCTCTCCCGAATGCAAACTGGCAAAACCTATTAAAAAAGAAAATATAATGAGCGCCAACATATTTTTTCGAGACAACAGCTCATAAAAGTCACTGGCAGTAAGCAACTGGGTAATTTGTGAACCCGCAGAACTTTCCTGAATGCTTTCCAATGGAAGTTTGGAAATGATAATGTCTTGCTGAATAGGAAATAACAATACGCCAACAATCATCAAAATGGCCGAAATTAATACTGTACTTAAAAACACGCCAATGACAATTGCAAACAATTTTCCCAATTTCTCCGTTTTTTCTAAATTGGCAATCGAAGATGCAATCGTAAAAAATATCAACGGGATAATTGCGGTGAACAATAAATTCAGAAATATATCGCCCAAAGGTTTAATCACTTCTACACCTTTTCCAAAAACTAAACCCAATATACTTCCTGCCAAAATTCCGCCGAGAAGCAATAAAATGCTTTTGTAGTTTTTCAAGAAACTGCTTGATTGTGTAGTTTTCAAATTCATATTCATATAGTTTATGGTAAATATATAAATCTAAAAGAGAATATCCTCTTGCTTAGTAAACTTTGACGAAGGTCTTTTATTTATTGAGTTACAAAAACAATAAATCAATACTTTTTCTGTTTACTTTTGCAACAAATAAAATCCCATGTCGATAGCAGTTAATAACATATCCAAAAGTTACGGTTCCCAAAAAGCACTGGATAACATTTCATTTTCCATTAATAAAGGAGAAATTGTTGGTTTTTTAGGTCCAAATGGAGCCGGAAAATCGACTTTGATGAAAATATTGACCACGTACATTAACGCCGATGAAGGCTCCGCTTTAGTAAATGGAAATGATGTAAACACCCAACAAAAAGCTGTTCAGCTTTCTATTGGTTATTTACCGGAACACAATCCGTTGTACTTGGATTTATATGTACGTGAATATTTAGCTTTTAACGCTGATGTGTACAAAGTCGCAAAATCCAGAATTGAAGAAGTAATTCAACTAACTGGTTTGAGTACCGAAAGTCATAAAAAAATAGGACAATTATCCAAAGGATACCGTCAACGCGTAGGCCTTGCCAATGCTTTATTACACAATCCCGATGTTTTGATTTTGGATGAACCAACAACCGGTTTAGATCCAAACCAATTAATCGAAATTCGGAATGTGATTAAAAATGTAGGGAAAGACAAAACCGTTTTCCTTTCTACACACATTATGCAGGAGGTCGAAGCCATTTGTGACCGCGTTATTATCATCAATAACGGTAAAATTGTTACCGATAAAAAACTGGATAATTTAATTTCCCAAGATAAGGAGCAAGTTATTGAAGTAGAATTTGATTATAAAATTGAAGAACAAGCCATTGCTAAAATAGAAAATCTTGTTTCTTATAAAAACACGCATGATATGATTTGGGAATTGACTTTCCAAGCGGACAAAGACATGCGTCCAGCTGTTTTTGATTTTGCCAATGCCAATGGTTTGAAAACGCTGCAGCTCAATCAGAAAAATAAAAATTTAGAGGCTGTTTTTAGAGAGATTACGAAAAAATAGTAATAAGTGTTCAGTCGCAGTTTGCAGATGAAAAATACTTGCCATTTATAATGTTTATACCGTTTGATTTGTCATTCCGACGAAGGAGGAATTCCACTCGGTAAGATTCCTCCTTCGTCCGAGTGACGAAATGACGAGAATTTGGAATAAATAACGATATTGATAACCGTCAAATCCCTAGCCCAGATAGCAGTGAAAATCCTTTTCTTGTCTCATTTTTTGAGACAAGAAAAGATTGTAACGGATAGCTGGAAAAAGCTCCTAAAAAACCTTACTCGCGATTTGTCGAATATTTTCTGATTTTCCCATAGAATAATAATGCAATACGGGAACGCCGGCCGCTTTCAATTCTAATGATTGTTGGATAGCCCATTCGATTCCCACTTGTCTGATGTCAGCATTGTTTTTGCACTGATCAACCGCCTGAATTAAATCTTCCGGCAAATCAATTCGGAAAATTTGTGGCAATACTTGTAAGTGTCTTTGCACTGCAATAGGTTTGATTCCTGGAATAATAGGAACGGTAATTCCCATTTCTCTGGCTTTAGCAACAAATTTGAAATATTTTGCATTGTCAAAGAACATTTGTGTCACCACATAATCCGCACCTGCATCAACCTTTTCTTTCAGTCTTTTTAAATCTGAAATCAATGACGGCGATTCCAAATGTTTCTCCGGATATCCCGCAACTCCAATGCAAAAATTGGCTTTGTTATCAACATCCATCACGTCATGTAAGTACTTTCCGCAATTCAATTGATCAATTTGTTTGACCAAATCAACGGCAAAATCATTTCCTCCTTGTTTAGGAACAAAAGACTGCTCATCCTTCATCGCGTCACCTCGCAAGGCCATCACATTATCAATTCCCAAATAATGACAATCGACTAATAAATACTCCGTTTCTTCTTTGGTAAAACCTCCACACAGCACATGAGGAACTGTATCTACATTATACTTATGTTTTATGGAAGCACAAATCCCAAGCGTTCCAGGACGCATTCTGGTCAATTTTTTTTCTAATAATCCGTTCCCTTTATCGACATAAATAAATTCTTCGCGAGAAGTAGTGACGTCGATAAATGGTGGTTTGAATTCTATCAACGGATCAATATTATCGTATAATTCCTGAATGCTTTTGCCTTTTTGAGGCGGAATAATTTCGAAAGAGAATAGCGTTTCTCCTTTGGCGTCTTCAATATGTTGTGTTACTTTCATCTTAAGTCTTAAAGTTTGAATGTCAAATGTCGAGAGTCACGTCCTTTGGACTTTATGACTTTTGACTTTATGACTGTGTTTTTAATCTGCTATATTCGGGCTTAACCATCTCGTGGCTACTTCGGTTGAAACGCTTCTTCGTTTGGCGTAATCGATAACTTGGTCTTCTTTTATTTTTCCGAGTCCAAAATACTTGCTTTGCGGATTTCCAAAATAATATCCAGAAACCGAGGAAGCGGGCCACATTGCCATACTTTCAGTCAAAGTCACTCCTATTTCTTGTTCTACATTCAGTAATTTCCAAATCGTTGGTTTTTCTAAATGGTCGGGACAAGCTGGATATCCTGGAGCCGGACGAATTCCTTTATAATCTTCGGCAATCATAGCCTCAGTACTTAAAGCTTCATCAGACGAATAGCCCCAAATTTCTTTTCGGATTTTTTCGTGCAAATATTCCGCGAAAGCTTCCGCAAAACGATCCGCCAATGCTTTGACCATAATCGAATTGTAATCATCTAAATCTCTTTCGAATTCAGCCGCCCACTCATCAACACCAAAACCAGTCGTGACGCAAAATGCGCCCATATAATCCGTTTTTCCGCTATCTTTCGGGGCAATAAAATCCGACAAGGCAATGTTTGGAGCACCTTTTGTTTTTTGTGATTGTTGACGCAACGTCAAAAATTTCTCTAACACTTTTCCGTTTTCATCACTTAACTCAATGTCATCATCGTTCACTTGATTGGCAGGGAAAATTCCATAAATTCCTTTGGCTGTCAGTTTCTTTTCTTTCAAAATAACGTCCAACATTTCTTTGGCATCCGCAAAAACAGAAGTAGCTTGTTCACCAACAACATTATCCGTTAAAATAGCCGGATATTTCCCGAACAATTCCCATGTTCTAAAAAACGGCGTCCAGTCAATGTACGGAACCAACACATCTAAATCGACTTCGATAGTTTGTTCTCCAATTACATTTGGTTTTATAGGAGTAAAATTTTCCCAATCCAATTGCAATTTATTTTTACGGGCTTGCTCAATAGTCAAGAAGTTTTTGTCGCGTGAACGATTCAAAAAGGTCTCTCTAAAAGCGTCATAATCAGCCCTGATGTCGCTTGCATATATCTTTCTATCCTTGTTCAATAAATTTCCGGCAACCGTTACAGCTCTCGAAGCATCATTTACATGGATAACCGTTTCTCTGTATTGTGGCGCAATTTTCACGGCAGTGTGCGCCCGTGAAGTTGTTGCTCCCCCAATCATTATAGGAATTTTTATGTTTTTTTTGTCTAATTCCTTGGCCAAATAAACCATTTCGTCAAGCGAAGGTGTTATTAATCCGCTTAATCCAATGATATCTACATTGTGCTCAATAGCTGCTGCAATAATTTTCTCAGGAGTAACCATAACCCCTAAATCGATGATTTCATAATTGTTACAGGCCAAAACAACCGAAACAATATTTTTCCCAATATCATGCACATCTCCTTTGACAGTCGCCATTAATATACGACCGGCAAAACTGGAGACTCCATCTTTTTCAGCTTCAATAAAAGGCAGTAAATAAGCCACCGCTTTTTTCATTACTCGGGCTGATTTTACCACTTGAGGCAAAAACATTTTACCTGAACCAAATAAATCCCCAACGACATTCATTCCGGTCATCAAGTTAATTTCGATAACTTCAATAGGTTTTGTTGCTGCCAATCGGGCTTCTTCCACATCAATTTCTATAAATTCATCGACTCCTTTTACTAGCGAATGTGTCAATCGTTCTTGGATGGTACCTGAACGCCATTCTTGAACTGCTTTTTCATTGTTCTTTACATCTCCTTTTACATTTTCGGCAAAGTGCAACAATCTTTCGGTGGCATCATCACGTCTGTTTAGAATTACATCTTCAACACGTTCCAAAAGTTCCTTTGGAATTTCATCGTAAATAGAAAGCATCTCTGGATTTACGATCCCCATCGTCATTCCGTTTTGAATAGCATGGTACAAAAAAACCGAGTGCATCGCTTCCCGAACCGTGTCATTTCCTCTAAACGAGAACGAAACGTTACTTACCCCACCACTAATATGCGCATGCGGCAGATTTTCTCGAACCCATTTGGTTCCTCTAAAGAAATCCAAGGCGTTCTCGCGGTGTTCTTCCATTCCTGTTGCTACGGGGAATATATTTAAATCGAAAATAATATCCTGCGGAGGAAAACCAACTTTATTCACCAAAATATCATACGATCGCTGGCATATTTCTACCCGACGCTCGTAATTATCAGCTTGTCCCGTTTCGTCAAAAGCCATAATAATTGCCGCAGCACCGTAGCGCTTAATCAATTTGGCATGATGAATAAATTGCTCTTCGCCTTCTTTTAAAGAAATCGAGTTTACGACGCTTTTTCCTTGCACCACTTTTAGACCCGCTTCGATAATATCCCATTTCGAGCTATCAATCATAATTGGAACTCTGGAAATATCCGGTTCAGCAGCGATCAAATTCAGGAATTTTGTCATGGCATATTCCCCATCAAGCATTCCTTCATCCATATTAATATCGATGATTTGCGCGCCGCCCTCCACTTGTTCTTTAGCAATACTAAGTGCTTCCTCGTATTTTTCTTCCTTGATTAACCGAAGGAATTTTCTAGAACCCGTAACATTCGTTCGTTCACCAATATTTACAAAAACGCTTTCTGGCGTAATGATTAAAGGCTCTAATCCCGATAATACAAGGTTTCTTCTAGTTTCTTGTGCCATTTTTTATTTTATTTGATCCTGAAGGGTTTTGTAAACCGTATCGGAGTAACTTATTCTTTTTATAATTTGGGCGTGACCCAAAAGGGTCGGGCTATTCGTTCCCGCTCTTTTCCTTCGGCTAAAAAGCCTAAAAAAAGGAGCTCCACTACTATCCCTCACGCAGTTTTGTAGTTTTAATATCATTGCGAGGAATGAAGTAATCTCATCCAGTAAATCCTGCAACGTCATTCTCTTTTTTGTCATTCCGCTCGCGATAACTGAGGTTGAACTACTGTAACATCTCGCAAACATCTATTTTTAAACATACCTACAAGGTTTGAAAAAAACCTTGCAGGAAATTTAATTACATGGTCGCAGTCGAAACTCTAGGTTTGTACTCTTTTGCAATATCAGCAATCAATTTGATATGTTCCGGCGTTGTTCCGCAACAACCGCCTATGATATTTACTAAATTATCGTCTAGATATTCTTTGATAAAGGCTTGCATCTGTTCGGGAGTTTCATCGTACTCTCCAAATGCGTTAGGCAATCCTGCATTAGGATGCGCCGACACGTTGAAAGAAGTATTTTGTGATAAGGTTTGTAAATACGGTTTCAGCAAATCAGCTCCTAAAGCACAATTAAAACCTACGCTCAACAACGGAATGTGCGAAACCGAAACTAAGAAAGCTTCCACGGTTTGACCTGAAAGTGTTCTTCCTGATGCATCCGTAATTGTTCCCGACACCATGATAGGAATATCAATATTGCGTTCGTCTTTGACTTCTTCAATAGCGAAAAGCGCCGCTTTGGCATTTAAAGTGTCGAAAATGGTTTCCACCAATAATAAATCACTTCCTCCGTCAATCAACGCTTCCACTTGTTGTTTGTAAGCAATGCGTAAATCATCAAAAGTTACTGCTCTGTAACCCGGATCATTTACGTCTGGTGACATACTTGCCGTTCTGTTTGTTGGTCCTATTGAACCGGCTACAAAACGAGGTTTATCTGGATTTTTGGCTGTAAATTCATCGGCTACTTCACGGGCGATTCGTGCCGATTCGTAGTTGAGTTCGTAAACAATATCTTCGAGATGGTAGTCTGCCATCCCGATGGTGGTTCCAGAAAAAGTATTGGTTTCAACAATATCCGCTCCCGCTTCAAAATAGGCGGCGTGAACAGCACGAATCGCTTGCGGTTGCGTGATTGACAATAAATCGTTGTTTCCTTTTAAGGAATGTGGAAAATCTTTGAAACGTTCTCCACGAAAGTCTTCTTCAGAGAAATTGTAACGTTGCAACATGGTTCCCATAGCTCCGTCGAGTATGAGTATGTTTTTTTTGATGGCATCATGGATAAGCCCCCTAGCCCCCGAACGGGGAACTCCTAAACTATCTTTTAAAATCTTTGACATAACTTTTATTTCTTGCAAATCTCGAGATTTATCGAGATTCGTTCTTTTGATTAATAAATACAAAAGTTCACTATTTTAAATCTATAGCCCCGATTGCAGTGGTATCCTTTTTTTATTTTACCCTTTTAGGGTTTAAAACCCTAAAAGGGTAAAATAAAAAAAGATATAGCGTAAAGCGGGAACGGTACTGGCAAAAAAAACGCCAATTGGTCGCTCCTGTTACTAAAAATGATTCAGCAGGCTAAAAATATATGTTGTCAAGAAAAGGTTTGAGAAATACTGGGTGAGTATTCGTGTGTTATCTATCTTTGATACTGAAACTGGTTCTGTATAAAGTAGAATGTAGCACCTTCTTTAAAGATAAAGGGTTGCTAAGGTTTCATCGGGTCTTTCCCTCCGCCTTTCGTGATAACTTTCAATAAATATAGGAACAGTGCAAAGTAAAGACAAAGCGCTAATACTTGCAAGTATTAGCGCTTTATTTTTTAACTAGTTTGTACTAAGTTGTTAAACTATGGCTTTAACCACGGCTTTTGGAGCTTCTTTACGAGTTCCGTCAAATCCGTCAACACCAGAAACTGTAGTATATTTCAATACATATTTTTTCCCCGGATTGATGATTTGGTAGGCTGCCTGACACATCATAGTTGCTTCGTGGAATCCACAAAGAATCAATTTCAGTTTTCCTGGATAAGTGTTTACGTCACCAATGGCAAAAATTCCCGGAATATTCGTTTGATAATCCAAAGCATTATTTACTTTGATGGCATTTTTTTCAATGTCTAATCCCCAGTCTCCAATAGGACCTAACTTTGGAGTTAATCCAAAAAGCGGAATAAAATAATCCGTTTCTATAGTACGATGCGCTCCATTTTCCTCAATATCGATTGACTCCAAATGTTCGGCTCCATTCAAACCAACAACTTCTGCCGGCGTGATCATTCTTATTTTCCCTAAATCTTTTAACTCCTGCACTTTTTCGACCGAATCCAAGGCTCCTCTGAATTCATTTCTACGGTGAATTAAAGTCACTTCGGAAGCAATATTCGACAAGAAAATACTCCAGTCTAAAGCAGAATCTCCTCCACCAGCGATAACGACTCTTTTGTCTCTGAATTTTTCCGGGTTTTTAATGAAATACTTGATTCCTTTATCTTCATAAAATTCGATGTCTTCTATCAATGGTTTTCTGGGTTCAAAACTTCCTAATCCACCAGCAATCGCAACAACTGGAGCATGGAATTTTTTACCCTTATTTGATGTTACAATGAAACTTCCGTCCTCTTGTTTTTCAATCGTTTCTGCACGTTCTCCAAGAGTGAATCCTGGTTCAAATTGCTTGATTTGTTCCATTAAATTATCCACCAGATCTCCCGCCAATACTTCTGGAAAACCCGGAATATCATAAATAGGTTTTTTAGGATACAATTCAGATAATTGACCGCCCGCTTGTGGCAAAGCATCTAAAATATGGCATTTCAATTTCAATAATCCTGCTTCAAAAACTGCAAATAAACCTGTTGGTCCGGCTCCTATTATCAGTATGTCTGTTTTAATCATTTTTATATTCTTTTATTCCTCCCCCCAGCCTCCTCCACAGGAGGGAGAGACTTGGTAGAGTTTCTTTTGTTATACTTGTTCTTAATTATTATTATTTTTACAAATGAACGAATGATTCGCTCAAAAATAAATGATAAATATCAGTCGAATTCTTTATTGTTTATTCTATTCTCTTGGCTCTTTATTTTTTAACGACTCAGTGATTTCATTCATTTTTTGAACTTTTTCCTCGAAATTTCCTTTAAGTGTTTTGCGATATTCATTTAGGTTTTCAACCATTTTATTGATATCGTCCGGAATTATTTCTTCAAAAAACTCTCGCAATCTTTTGGCTGTTGTCGGTGACTTTCCGTTAGTTGAGATGGCTATTTTTACATTTCCTTTGGTTACAATTCCACCCAAATAATAATCACATAATGGCGGTGTATCCGCAATATTACAAATCAAATATCTTTTTCGGGACAAATCATAAATCCTTTTATTGACGTTTAAATCATCTGTACAAGCAATGACCATGTGGCGTTTGCGAAGCATCCACCGATTGAATTTTCTGTAGGTCAATTTTACCGAAGGATGTTTTGCGGCCAAGCTTTCCAGCTCTGGCAAAAACTTTGGCGCAACCACCTCAACATTGGCGTTTGGACTTGATTTTAAAAGAAATGATAATTTTTCTAAACCCACGTTTCCTCCCCCCACAATAAGCACGTTGAGATTGTGTAATTTTAAAAAAACAGGATATAATTCGTTTCTTTCCAATGTTATTGTATTTCTTTTGCTATAAATTCTTCATAAAATCCTTTCAATTTATTGCTTTCTTTAACTACTTCTCCAATGACAATAATCGCAGGGTTACTTAATTTATTTTCCGCCACAACTCGCTGAATTGTATTAATTGTTCCCACACCAATTTTCTCCTGAATCGTAGTTCCGTTTTGAATAATTGCAACTGGAGTCTCTCCTTTGGATTCATTCTGGAATAGTTCAATAATCTGAGACAACTTACTCATTCCCATCAATATCACAACTGTTGCCGATGATTGCGCTGCTAAAGCCACATCATTTGACAATTTCCTGTCAGAAGTTGTACCTGTAATTACCCAAAAACTTTCGGAAACACCTCTTTTTGTCAAAGAAATACCTTGATAAGCGGGAACGGCAATCGACGATGAAATTCCAGGCACTACAAATGTAGGTATCCCAAAACTTTCTACAAAGTCTATTTCCTCACCGCCACGACCAAAAATAAATGGATCGCCACCTTTTAACCGAACCACATGTCCGTAGGTAAGCGCGTTATCTACAATCAATTGGTTGATTTGGTCTTGTGTATATTCATGACAACCTTTGCGTTTGCCTACAAATATTTTAATTGCTTTTTTAGGTGCATAACTTAAAATTTCTTCGTTTGCCAAGGCATCATACAAAACGACATTGGCCTCAGCTAGTGCCTTTGCACCTTTGATCGTCAACAGATCCGGATCACCTGGACCCGCACCCACTAGCGTAACTGTTGGTTGTATATTTTTAAGCATCGGCTAAATCTTTTGCTCTATATTTCTCTATTGTATCAAAAAACGCAACGCCTTGTTGGATGTATTTTTGTGCAAATTCTGCCGAAGGATCATTCGATTTGATTTGATAAACCAAATCTTTGAAGCTTGAATCCAATTCTATTTTTTTGCTTTCGATAAAAACAGTATCAAATAAATCGATAATTCCAGCGTGGTGATTTGTTTTTTCGTTTTCAGCCAATAATATTGCTTTGGCACCGTTTACAAAACCTGCGTACGCCAAGTAAATCGCATCTGCCCATTTTTTATCTTCGAAAGCTTCTTGCGCGAAAGTCATTTTATCTTTGGCTTCCAATATTAAAGTAGCCACCAAATCAATGACAACGCCAGCGCATTCTCCTACTCCAACTGCTTTCACGTAATTATCAGCATTTCCCCAATCTACAAAATCAGCCTCCGTAAGGTTTGTTATATCAGCCAATGGCTTCAAAAATTCATAGAAATATTTCTCCCCTTTGGCAACATAATAATTCAAGAACGATTGTCCGTTTCCGTTTGCCTCAAAATCATTTAAAATATAACGCAACGCATCAGGTCCTCTTCTGCTTGGAATTTTGATTACTTTATCCGAAAATCTTCCGTTTCCGTTTCCTAAATTCCCTCCACCTAATAAAACCTGAAGAGCCGGAGCTACCAACTTTCCTGCGTTAATGGACATTCCTTGGAAACCTATTTCGGACATATTATGCTGTCCGCAAGCATTCATACAACCGCTAATTTTTATGGCGATTTGCTGATTGTTGCTGTATTGTGGATATTCCGTTTTTAATACTCTTTCTAATTCATCTGCTATACCAGTACTGCTAGCGATACCTAAATTACAAGTATCGGTGCCGGGACAAGCCGTGATGTCTCCGATAGTTTCATAGCCTAAAGTAACAAAATCCAATTTGGCTAATTCTTGGTAAAAGAACGCTAGATTTTCTTCTTTGATATTACGCAAAACGATGTTTTGTCGCAATGAAAAGCGCAATTCATTCGCTCCGTAATTTTTAATCAAATCTGCTAGCAATTTTGCTTTGTCTGTATAAAAATCTCCTAAAAGCACTTTGATACCAATAGCTACATATCCTGTTTGTTTTTGTACAATCACATTTGATTTTTTCCACTCTTCAAAAGCTACAACATCATCAATTGTTACTGCTGGCACTGCCAATAAAGGTTCTGTAATTGGACCTTCAAAAGCGGTAGTGTCAATTTCATAAGAATGAAAAGGCAAGGCTTTTTTCTCTTCGTCAACCAAACGTAAAAACTCCTCACGACCCAAGTCTTTAATTAAGAATTTCATACGTGCTTTCAACCGTTTTGTTCTTTCTCCAAATCGGTCAAAAACCCTGATTATCCCTTCGGCAGTTGGAATAATTTGATTAACCGGTACAAATTCCGAAAGCAATTCAGCATGACTTGGTTGAGAACCTAAACCTCCGGCAAACATTATTTTGAACCCTTTTTCGCCATTTACAATTTTTGGAATAAAACCTAAATCGTGCACGTAACTCAAAGCAGTGTCTTTATCAGAAGAGGAAAATGATATTTTGAATTTACGTCCCATTTCCTGACAAATTGGGTTACGCAATAAATATTGGAATACCGCGTGTGCATACGGGGATACATCAAAAGGCTCATCTACATCTACACCCGCTAATTCACTTGCTGTAATATTACGCACGGTGTTTCCGCAAGCTTCTCTCAGAGTGATATCATTTTTGGCCAGCTCAGACCAAAGCTCGGGTGTTCTATCTAAACTCACATAGTGAATCTGAATATCCTGCCTGGTGGTAATGTGCAAACGTCCAGTCGAATATTTATCTGATACTTCAGTAATACGCTTCAATTGCTCACTAGTCACTTTTCCGAATGGCAATTTAATACGAATCATTTGCACGCCTTCTTGACGTTGACCGTAAATACCACGTGCCAAACGAAGACTGCGAAAACGCTCATCGTCAATTTGTCCACTTCGGAAAGAATGAATTTTTTTCTCTAAATCGATAATCTCTCTTTGGACAATCGGATCTTCTATTTCAGTTCTAAAACTTTGCATATTTGTTATATTTTTAGCAACAGCTAAGTTTAGTTTATAAAACCAACTCCTGCAGTTGTATTGGTTGCGGCATCTATCAAAATAAAAGCACCGTTTGACTTGTTGTCGTTGTAAGCATCAAAATATATAGCCTTACTCAACTTAATATTCACTTCTCCTATTTCATTAATTGCTAACTGAGTTGCCGGACTTGAACCCGAATAATCCGTTGCAATCACATTTTTTATACTTTCAATTTTTGCTAAAACTCGATTCGTGTTGTGTTGTATAAAATATTTTGTTCCCGGCACTAACTTTTTACTGTCCATCCAACAAACTGTAGCATTAATATCTTTTCCAATTCTTGGAAGCTCACTTGATTTTACAATCATATCTCCTCTAGTCACATTAATGTCATTTTCTAATTCAATAGTAACAGAAGATCCTACAGTTGCTTCATTAAACTGTTTATCGAAAAAGTGAATATTCGTTACTCTAGATTCGGTCAACGATGGAAGGACAGTTACCGCATCGCCTACTTTAATATTGTCGCCGTATAATTTTCCGGCGTATCCTCTAAAATCATGATACTCTGCCGTTTTTGGTCGAATTACTGTTTGAACAGGGAAACGTGCTTGTCCTTTTTCGTACACATCTTTTGGCTCTAACGCTTCTAAATGTTCCAAAACCGTTTGTCCAGTATACCATGGCATGTTCTCTGATTTATCCGCAACGTTTCCTCCGTTAATAGCACTCAACGGAATGTAACTTACGTTTTGCTCTTTAAAAGAACTTTTACTGTTCAATGCCTGAAAATCAGCTTTTATTTTATTGTAAACTTCTTCCGAATAATCCACTAAATCCATTTTGTTTACCGCAACAATCACCTCTTTTACTCGCAGTAAATTATTGATAAAAAAGTGACGGTAGGTTTGCTCAATAACTCCCTTACGAGCATCAATCAAAATGATTGAAACTTGCGAAGTAGAAGCTCCGGTAACCATGTTTCGTGTATATTCTACGTGACCCGGAGTATCGGCAATAATGTAACTTTTCTTAGCAGTCGAAAAATAAATATGCGCAACATCAATCGTGATTCCTTGTTCTCTCTCGGCAACCAAACCATCGGTCGCCAATGAAAAATCCAAGTAATCGTATCCCTTTTGCTTGCTGCTTTTTTCTATTGCTTCAATTTTATCTGTAGTCAACGATTTTGTATCGTATAATAATCTTCCGATTAAGGTACTCTTTCCGTCATCTACGCTTCCTGCTGTTGCTATTTTTAAAACTTCCATATTACCGTTATGTATTCCCCTCCCCGACCCTCCCCGAAGGGAAGGGAGACGAGTCTGGCATTTATTTAATTAAAAAATCAATTTTTTATCTATTTTATTACTTTATAAAACCCTCAACCAATGGACACTTTTTATCCGGCTATGGCTCCCTCCCCTTCGGGGAGGGCTGGGGTGGGGATTCTAAAAGTACCCTTGTTGTTTTCTTTTTTCCATTGCGGCTTCCGAACGTTTGTCATCAATTCTGGCACCTCTTTCTGAGATCGTCGAAGATCTAATTTCACCTACTACTTCTTGAATTGTTGCGGCAAAAGAATCAACAGCTGCGGTACAACTCATATCTCCAACGGTTCTAAAGCGAACAATTCTTTCTTCAATTTCTTCATCTTCTTCCTGGTACACAAATGGAGAATGGGACCAAATCATATTGTCTCTCCAGAATACTTTACGTTTGTGTGAAAAGTAAATCGATGGAATTTCGATTTGCTCTTGTTCAATGTAACTCCACACATCTAATTCAGTCCAGTTCGAAATTGGGAATACACGAACGTTTTGGCCATTTTCAATTTTTCCGTTCAAAATATCAAACAATTCCGGACGTTGGTTTTTCTCATCCCATTGACCAAAATCATCACGAACAGAAAAAATACGTTCTTTAGCTCTTGCTTTTTCTTCATCACGACGCGCTCCGCCAATACAAGCATCAAATTTAAATTCTTCGATTGCGTCCAAAAGTGTAGTCGTTTGCAAACTATTTCTGCTGGCATACTTTCCTGATTCTTCTACAACTTTACCTTCGTCAATGGCATCTTGCACATTACGAACGATTAATTCCAATCCTAATTCAGCAACTAATTTATCTCTGAAAGCAATAGTTTCCGGAAAATTATGACCTGTATCAACGTGCAACAATGGGAAAGGAATTTTCGCAGGAAAAAATGCTTTTTGTGCTAATCGAACTAATGTGATCGAATCTTTTCCACCAGAGAAAAGTAAAACTGGCTTGTCAAATTGAGAAATCACTTCTCTGAAAATGTATATCGCTTCGCTTTCTAAAGCGTTTGTTTTTAATATTGAACTCATTTTTTTTATTTAAAAATTTAAATAATTGAAAAATTTAAAGATTCCAACAATCATTTATAATTTATAATTCATAATTACTTTTGGTGCAAGCCACACTCTTTATGACTTGATTCCCACCACCATCTGCCCGCTCGTATATCTTCATCAGCAGTAATTGCTCTAGTACATGGAGCGCACCCTATACTTACAAATCCTTGTTTGTGCAATGCATTTTGTGGCACATTATTGTCATTAATATATTTTTTAACTTCTTCTAAAGTCCATTTCAATAATGGATTGAATTTTATAATGTCGAATTTTTCATCGTACTCAAAAAGGTCTAAATCATTTCTGTTTTCTGATTGCTCTGCTCTTAAACCGGTAATCCAGATCGAATTTCCTTTCAATGCTTTAGTCAAAGGAGCCACTTTTCGAATAAAACAACATTCTTTTCTGTTCTCCACCGATTCGTAAAAACTGTTTGGACCTTTTTGATTTAACAAATTTTCTACTTCAGAAGCCTCCGGAAAATAAACCTTAATTTCCTTTTTATACTTTTTTAATGTCTTGTGAAAAACATCATATGTTTCTTGAAATAGTCTTCCTGTATCTAAGGTAAAAATGGTAATTGGTAAATCATTTTTTGCAATTAAAGCCGTAATCACTTGATCTTCCTGTCCAAAAGAAGTAGAAAAAACAACTTTATCTTTGTATTCATTAGCCAAAAAAGCAAGTGTTTCCTCGATGGATAAGCTTCTTGTTTTTTCTAATAAAGTATTGGTTATCGCTATGCTCATAATTTCGTTTCTCTTTATAATAATTTGGACAGTGTTTTTAAACTTAAAATAATAATTAAAATACCAACCAAAATCATCATAGGTTTTCTCTTTATTTTATTAACTAAAATAGCGGCGATTGGAGCAGCAATCACACCTCCTAAAATCAACCCTATAATTACTTGCCATCCTTGAATTCCTCCAAAGAGCATGAATGTTACACCGCTGGCAAAAGCTACCGCAAACTCAGCTGCATTGACAGATCCAATGGTATATCTGGGATTTCTACCGCGACCTAGCAAGGTCGAGGTCACAATTGGCCCCCAGCCACCGCCACCAACTGCATCCATAAAACCTCCAAAAGAAGCTAAAATATTCAATCGTTTGGTTTTCTTTTTAATGATGTTTTTTTGCATTGCTTTTCTGATAATTATAATTGCCAAGGCTATCATATAAACCGCAATAAAAGGTTTTATCGCATCACCGTCAATCACATCCGACAGTAAATAAGCACCTGCAATAGAGCCTAAAACCCCCGGAATTAACAAATGTCTCACTAGTTTTTTATTAATATTCCCAAATCGATGATGAGAAATCGCAGAAGCTCCGGTTGTAAACATTTCAGCAACGTGAACACCTGTACTACTAATCGCTGGTGGAATGCCATACGCCAATAAAAAAGAAGTCGAAGTCGCCCCATACCCCATTCCTAATGTTCCATCTACTAATTGTGCAAAAACACCGATACAGAAAAAAATTAAAAATTCCTGATTAAATCCCGCAATAAAACCATCCCAAGAAAATTCTGTGTAATGATTGTATACCAATGTAGAAATTAAACCTACTAATAAAATAACTGGAATAATAACCCATAAGCGTTCTTTAAAAGTCGTTTCCGATTTTGCATTAATATTAATGGCTTTCAATTCTTGGCTCATGCTTTTTTTATTCAACTGTTTTTACTATTTAAATATAGTACCCCATCGGAATAGTAGATTATTGTGCAAAAGTAAAACTTTTAACTTAACTACAAAACTTATTTTGTGATTATTCTCTAAAATGCAATGTCAGCCAAGGTGTTACTCTCTAAAATTTTCAGGGAATTATCACGAACTTCAATCATTAGTTTCCGAACAGCACAAGTAGCTTCATCTGAACAGTCCACACAACGCTCATAAAAATTATGGCTGGCACAAGGAAGTAATGCAATTGGCCCTTCAAGAATGCGATACACATGGGCCATATTGATGTCTTTGGGATCTTTTATCAAATAATAGCCACCGCCTTTTCCTTTTTTGGCTCCTAAAAAACCTGAATGACGCAGCAACAATAAAATACTTTCTAAAAATTTGATCGAAATAGTCTCGCTCTTGGCTATCTCCGCTATTTGCACAGGAGAATTGTCTTTTTGGCGCGCCAAAAAAGTAAGCGCTTTTATTCCGTATTTTGTTTTCTTTGAAAGCATAATTAATTTTTGATTGAAGGTTAACGATTTTTGATTTCAAATTTAAAAGTAATTTGAAATCACAAAATCATCCCTAATTTAACAACAAAAATATACTTTTTGAACGAAGATTAACGATTATAATCACACAGAAAATCTGCAAAGTATAATCGTTAATCTTATCCAGAAACTTCAGGACTAAAATCTTTATGAAAGCGCCTGCTCCAAATCAGCAATTACATCTTTTACGGTTTCCAATCCTACTGAAACACGCACTAAACCATCGGTAATACTGACTGCCAAACGCTCTTCAACAGATAATTTACTGTGTGTTGTTGATGCCGGATGGGTAACAATTGTTCTGGTATCTCCCAAATTTGGTGATAAAGAGCATAATTTTAATTTATCCAAAAAATTTCTGCCGGCTTCAAGACCGCCTTTTATTTCAAAAGCTACAATGTTGCCACCCAACTTCATTTGCTTTTGAGCAATTTCGTATTGTGGATGCGATTTTAAAAACGGGTATTTCACGCGATTCACGTTCGGATGCTGCTCTAAAAACTCCGCTACTTTCAAGGCGTTTTCACAATGTCTGTCCAAACGAATCGCCAAAGTTTCAAGGCTTTTCGACAATACCCAAGCGTTAAACGGCGATAAGGAAGGCCCTGTAAGTCGAGAAAATAAATAGATTTTTTGAATCAATTCAGCATCACCAACTGTTATTCCTCCCAAGACTCTACCTTGACCGTCCATTAACTTTGTAGCGGAATGCACCACTAAGTGCGCGCCCCATTTTATAGGTTGTTGCAAATAAGGTGTTGCAAAACAGTTGTCAATTATCAAAATCAAATTGTGTTTTTTGGCAATCGTCCCTAAAAGTTCCAAATCGATAATATCAACAGCAGGATTGGTTGGTGATTCAGCAAAAAGAATCCTTGTATTTGGTGTGATAAAACTTTCAATTGTTTCCGGTTTATTAATATCAAAATAGGAGGTTTCAATATTCCATTTTGGAAAATAATTGATAAATAAAGAATGTGTCGCTCCAAAAACACTACTGGAAGAAACTATATGATCTCCAGATTTCAATAAAGCTGCCAAGGTTGAATACACTGCTGCCATTCCTGATGCGAAGGCAAAACCAGCTGGCGCCCCTTCCATTTTACACACTTTATCAACAAATTCATTTGTGTTTGGATTGCTGTAACGGCTATAAATATTCCTGTCTTTCTCTTCGGCAAAAGAAGCACGCATATCTTCGGCATCCTCAAAAACAAAACTTGAAGTTAAGTACAAAGGAACCGAGTGCTCTAAATATTGCGTTCTTTCTAATTGGGTACGGATGGCTAATGTTTCAAAACCAAATTCTTGTTCGTTCATTCTTTTTTAGTTTAAAGTTTAAGGTTTAAAGTTGTTGGAACATTAAATCCAATCACTTTGCTTAAACTACAATGGTTTATTATTCAAAACTACTTTATAATGTATGGTCGCTGTTGGCTCTAATGTTTTAGAGACCGAACAGTATTTTTCAAAAGAAAGTTGTGCGGCTCTAGCTGCTTTTTCTTCATTGATAGGTCCTTCCAAAAAGAATACTACTGTAATATCCTTAAATGGTTTCGCTTCTCCTACTTGTACACGCTCTCCTTCGACTTCAGCTTTGAAAGAAGTGATTTCCTGACGCTGCTTTTTCAAAATCGAAATCATATCAATGGCACTGCAACCAGCAACACCCATCAATACTAATTCCATTGGACTTGCGCCCATATCGTCACCCCCAAATTCTGGTCGACTATCTACGTTTACTATATGCCCACGGTCGTTTTTTAATTCAAAGTGGAAATTGTCGTTTACTCTGTTTAATGTTATTTTCATATTATTCCCCTCCCCAACCCTCCCCGAAGGGAAGGGAGCCAAGACTGGAGGCAGTCCCTTTTTAATTAATTGTATTTGTTTGGACGCGGATAAAACGGATTTTCAAACGCGAATTTTACTTTTAAATATCTTAAATCAAAATCGTTACCCGAGAGCTTGCTCGAACTGGCGAAACAATCTGCAATCTTAAATCTTTACCCTTTATCCGATAATCTCAAAATATCGCCAAAAACACCTCTGGCCGTTACTGCTGATCCGGCTCCTGCGCCTTGAATTACAATTGGTCTGTCGCCATACGATTCTGTGTAAATTTCGAAGAAAGAATCAGAACCTTTCAATCCGCCTAAAGCAGTATCTGATGGTACCGAAACTAGCTTTACTTCCAGATTTCCTTTGTCATTTTGCAAATCGCCTGACAATTCGCCTATGTATCGCAACACGTGATTGGGCTTTTGGTCGGCTTTTATTTTAGCATAAATTGGATCAAACTCCGTCAGTTTATTTAAAAAATCAGAAACATCTCCTTCGCGTAAATGTTCGGGAATTAAATTTTGAATATCAATTTCTTCAAATTCATTTTGCAAGTCTAATTCCCTTGCCAAAATCAATAATTTTCGACCTACATCATTCCCGCATAAATCTTCCCTTGGATCTGGCTCGGTATATCCGTTATCAATAGCTTCTTTCAATATTTCACTGAATGGAGCTTCTTTTGCAGAAAAATTATTGAACAAATAACTTAATGTTCCAGAGAAAACACCTTTAATCTTCGTGATATTTTCCCCCGAAAGGTGCAACAATTTAATCGTATCAATCAACGGTAATCCCGCTCCAACATTCGTTTCATAAAGATAACTTTTTTGATTATCCGCTAATACTTTTCGCAATTTTTTATAAAAACTATAACTTAATGTATTAGCTACCTTATTAGAAGAAATCAAATCAAAACTGCTTACTGCAAGTGGAATGTAATTTTCAACAAATGTGGCACTTGCCGTGTTATCAATCGCAATCAAATTCTCCAAATGATGCTCATTTGCGTAAGCAATTACATCATCGATAGTGTAAGAGAAACCATTATTTTGGATTTCATTTTTCCAATTTGGAGTAACACCATTTTTATTCAGTAACACATTTTTTGAATTGGCAATCGCAAAAACATTCAGTTTGATGTCTTTTCTTTTCTCAATAGTTGCAGCCGATTCCAATATTTGGTTAATCAGGGTTCCGCCAACTAATCCATGTCCGAAAATAGCGATATTGATTTTCTTAGCTACTCCAAAAATCTCTCCGTGAATCACGTTTAAAGCTTTGTTCAGTTGGGATTTTTTGACAACCAAACTCACGTTTTTACCAGTTACCGTATTATTGAAAAGTATTGGGACAATTTTATTTTTTATCAACGCTGTATAAGGCTTGTGAAATGTACTCAAATCCTGCCCAATGATAGAAATTACCGAAACATCATCCGTCACCGTGATTTTATTTACATCTTTTGAATAGAAATCATTCTCGAATTCTTTCTCTAATTCAATCATGGCCTTTGTGGCCTTATCCGCGGCTACAACTAAACCAATTCCTCTTTCTGAAGAACCTTGTGAAATGATGCTTACGCTAATATCATTGTCGCCCATTACTCTGAAAATACGGGCATCTACACCAGTTTTCCCTAGCAATCCTCTTCCTTCTAAGTTTACTAGTGACACATTCTCCAAGACTGAAAGCGTTTTAATTCCTTCCTTGTTAGAATTGGAAGTAATTAACGTTCCTTTATTTTCGTGATTAAATGTATTCAAAATACGAAGTGGAATGTTTTTCTCCAATAAAGGAATGATGGTTTTGGCATGAAGAATGGTCGCACCAAAATTGGCTATTTCATTAGCTTCATTAAACGATAAATGATCAATTTTCTTTGCATCAACTACTAAATCAGGATTAGCGGTATAAATTCCGTCTACGTGCGTATAATTTTGTAATTCTTCTGCATTCAAATAATTCGCAATCAACGAAGCGGTATAATTACTGCCGTTTCTTCCTAAAGTGGTTGTATCATTATTATTGTTAGAACCAATAAAACCTGTAATAATATTTACCGTTGTTCCGTTATTTTGCTTGAAATAATTGATGACATTTTTCTTAGAAATTTGTTCCAAAGGTTGCGCATTACCAAATTGAGAATCGGTTTTTATCAATTCTCTAGTATCAACAAAACGAGCATTTATTCCATTTTCAAACAGAATAGCGGTCAGTAATTTTGCAGAAAGCAACTCTCCTTTTGACAGAATCTGATCTTTAATTTTTTTGCTGTAATCGCCGATTAAACTTATGCCTTCGAATAATTTTTCCAAAACAGTGAATTCCTCAGACAAATCAACGCTTTCATATTCGTCTTGTTGGTATTTTTTGAAATCCTCAAAAAGCGGTTTATAATCCCCATTTTTAGATGCAATACTTAAAATTTCTTCTAATTCATCCGTAGCATTTCCTCTTGCCGAAACCACAATGGCAATTTCTTCACCCTGATTTACTTTATCGGTTATTATTGCGATCACCTTATTTATCCCGTCGCCATTCGATAATGATTTACCTCCAAATTTTAATATTTTCATTGTGTTCTGTTTTTTGGCTTAGAATATATCCTGAAGCAAATTGTGCAATTGTTTGTATTCTATCAAAAAAGCATCGTGTCCGTGAATGGAAACAATTTCCTGATAGGTTACATTATTTTTATATTTTTTTAATTCCTCGTAAGTTGCTATATTTTCATTTGCAGTAAAAAACAAGTCTGAATTGATTCCTATAATATGAATATCAGCTTCAATTTTTGAAGTTATTTCTTCGAATGAAGCGCGGTTTCTGGTAATATCGATCGTTTTCAACAGTTGATTCATCATTTTATATGACGAGATCTGAAAACGTTTCTGCAATTTTTCGCCGTGATGCAACAACCAGCTTTCTACATTAAAAATGGCTAATTCTTCATTGGTTGTTCTCTGAAATTTTGCCGCAAAAGATTCCGGAGTTCGATAACACAGCATGGCATGAATTCGAGCGTCTTCAATAGGTTTTGAAGAGTTTTTCAGGATTTGTTCCTGCAAAAAGCAATTGGCAATTAGCCAATCCGTCGATTTCCAATCGGTTGCAATAGGAATTAAGTGTTGTGTAATTTTTGGATTTAAAGCAACCATTTCCCACGCGATTCCTCCGCCAACAGAACCGCCAATAATAGCATAGGTTTTTTTAATTTCAAGAAAATTAATCCCTTCAATAAAAATTCTGGCAATATCTCTGGTAGTAAAGTCCGAATAATTTTCGATAATCAAATCATCAAAACCATTTCCGGGAACATTAAAAGCGAGTATCGTATATTTTGTGGTATCTATAGTTTTATTTGCACCAATTAAATCATTCCACCACCCCGTTGATCCAACAACTTGCGAATTTCCGGTCAATGCATGATTTACCAAAACGATCGGCGCGGAATGCAATTCTGGTCCAAAAACTTGAAAACTTAAGTTTAAGGCAGCATAAAAAGCGCCACTTTCAGTGGTGAAATTTTGTAATGTAATGGATGTTGGTTTGTTTTCCAATTGCAAATCTTTTATGATTTTTGACTTGTGTCTGGAAATATTAGAAAGAAAGCTAGGAGTTATCTAGACAAATTCTTAGTGTTATCTTTCCACGTTTGGCGTGGTAGAATGCAGCACCTTCTTCGATAAATCGAAGGGTTGCTAAGGCTTCATCGGGTCTAATCCCTCTGCCTTTCTTTATAACATTTCAATACGTTTGTGAACTTAAAGATGCAAAGTAACCACTATTTTTTGAAATAACCAAATTTTTGTACGCAATCGATTTTTTGTTTCGTTTAAATAAAAATCTGAAAGCAACAAACATACAAATGTTATTTTGACGAAGTATCATAAAGCTAATTAGATTTTTTACTTCGCCAAAACAACAATTTTAAATACCTTTTTGAAGATCTCAAAACCGAAAATAAATTCGGATTTCTTAAATAAAAAGCGCTTCATTCTCTTGGGAATACATTAGAAAAAGTAATGAATTTGGCACTGTTTTTTGTGCCAAAGCATCGTTTTTTGAAATTTCGAATCTAGGGTGAATCAGTTCATTTTTAGAACTGTTCTCTTTTTCCTTTTTGCTCTTAAAGTCAATACTTTTTAGTACTTGAAATGTCTTGGTAAAATACTTAGTTGCGCTCATAATTTTTAGGTGTTAAATTTTTAAACTCATTTTTGATTTCATTGTAATTATTATTTTAAAATTTAAAAAGCTTCAGAAAAACAAAAAACCCTTTTGGATACATATCCAAAAGGGTTTTAAGTTATCATACTAACTTATACTTTTGGAATCAACTGACGCAAATACGCATAATGGCATTTGCAGTTATCACATTGTTGACTGTTGAATTATTTGTATGCTGGAATTTTTGGTTGTTCATGTATGTTACTATTTCTGTAAAATTATTAGGTTGTATTCAAAAAAAAAGCTTCCCGTTATTTGGGAAGCTTTTGCTATATAATTTAATTTAAAATTATGCAATAAGCGACCCTGAGGAATTGTCCTGCGCGACTTTAAACATAGTGTAAATATTAAATTTCATTTTTACTTTTTTAGATAATCAAATTTGCAAATTATTTTTTATATATCCAAATAAGTTTCAAAAAAAATATTAGCCGTAATGCTCCAGAAGTTATTTTTTACTTTAATTAAACCAAAAAAAGATTTATCAGCAAAAAAAAGTTAAGATTAATTTGCAATTCAAAATGGTTTCATACATTTGCACCCGAATACAAGAGGAAAAATTTGAACTGATTGCAACCTCTTCATAATGAAACAAATTCATTATGAATACTGATAATTTTTCAGTAGAAAAAATGCTAAAGCAGGAACTCTCCTTTAGTCCTTTTCAGCAATTATTTTTTCTCGCTTAATTTAAAAATAATATTTATTATGGCCTATTTATTTACGTCAGAATCTGTAAGCGAAGGACATCCAGACAAAATTGCAGATCAAATTTCAGACGCATTAATTGATAATTTCTTGGCATTTGATGCTGACTCAAAAGTAGCGTGCGAAACTTTAGTAACAACTGGTCAAGTAATTTTGGCTGGTGAGGTAAAATCAAATACCTATTTAGACGTACAACAAATCGCTCGTGACGTAATCCGAAAAATTGGTTACACCAAAAGCGAATATATGTTTGAAGCCAATTCTTGTGGAATCCTTTCTGCTATTCACGAACAATCTGCTGACATAAATCAAGGTGTTGACAGAGCAAATCCTGAAGAGCAAGGCGCTGGTGATCAAGGAATGATGTTTGGTTACGCTACTAATGAAACCGAAAATTACATGCCTTTGGCACTTGATTTATCTCATAAATTATTGCAGGAATTAGCTATCTTAAGACGCGAAAACAACGAAATTACGTATTTACGTCCTGACGCTAAATCTCAAGTAACGTTAGAATACAGCGATGACAACAAGCCAACTCGTATTGAAGCTATTGTAATCTCGACACAACATGATGATTTTGATGAAGAAGCAACAATGCTTGCAAAAATCAAAAAAGATATTATCGAAATATTGATTCCAAGGATCATTGCAAAAAATCCTGCGCATGCGCATTTATTTAACGATGCAATTCAATACCATATCAACCCAACCGGGAAATTCGTAATTGGAGGGCCACACGGAGATACTGGACTTACAGGAAGGAAAATCATTGTGGATACTTACGGTGGAAAAGGGGCTCACGGTGGTGGTGCATTTTCTGGAAAAGATCCGAGTAAAGTAGATAGAAGTGCAGCTTATGCTACACGTCATATCGCTAAAAACTTAGTTGCAGCAGGTGTTGCTGACGAGATTTTAGTACAAGTTTCGTATGCCATTGGAGTTGCAAAACCAATGGGTATTTTTATCGATACGTATGGTACTTCAAAAGTGAATTTGACTAATGGAGAAATTGCCAAAAAAGTTGAAGCTATTTTTGATATGCGACCTTACTTTATTGAGCAACGTTTGAAATTAAGAAACCCTATTTACAGCGAAACTGCTGCTTACGGGCACATGGGACGTACTCCAGAAACGGTTACCAAAACTTTCTCTGCTCCAGGTGGAAACGAAAAAACGGTTACTGTTGAATTGTTTACTTGGGAAAAATTAGATTTTGTTGACCAAGTTAAAACCGCTTTTGGATTGTAATCATCTAAAAATATTTATATCTAAAACCCGAAATCCAATTGAATTTCGGGTTTTTTTTAGCCCTGATGGAAATGGAAATCCTTTGCTGAAAAAGATTCATTTTTTCATATAAAAAAAGAGCGACCAACGGAAGCTCCTTTATTTATTTAGAAAAATAATCTTTTTCAGCAAAGATTGAAATGTACAGCAGGATTAGCTCCTACAAATTATACTTTAAAGAGAAAATCACATAGCGTGGCTGAACAGTATATTGTGAAGTTCTGGTGGCAAATTGGGTAAAACTATCATCATTTAATGAGGTTGTATTCAATAAATTTGTTCCGCTTACTTTGTATTCTAGCTTGCTGCCTTTCTTTTGATAAATTAAACTGGCACTCAAGAAATCATATTCATTATTGACTGTTTTAGCATTGTTGTAGTAATGATAAAACTCATATTCCGCTACAAAAGAAAAACTGCTCAAGAAGAAATAATCCAATTTAGCAAAGGGTCTTTCTGTATAAAAAGTAGCGTTATTGTAATCATTCGTAACCACATTATATCCTAATTCCAGATTAGGCATATTCTTGTAATTCGTTGATGCTTTAAAAGTATAGTTTTGGGTTAAACTCTCGTTTGTTGACAACACATTATTCTGAATGTTATTGAACTTAGACCAATTTAGAGAAGCTGCCAAAGAGGCTTTGTAATTCTTCAGAAAAGAACGTCCGTACGAGCCAGTTCCTGAAAGTGTTTCATCAGCAAAATCAGAGTTGAACGGCGATGAAGTTTGATTTACTCCATTGAATACGGCACTAGTTTTTATCGCGTCCACTCTTTTAGAATAGGAAGCTACCGCAGTAATATTCTCAAAATTAAACATGTTGTATTTAAAGTAACGCAACGAATGTTCTTGTACAGTCGCGTTCTCTAAAAATCGGTTTCCTTTGGTCAGGCTATTGTAATTAGAGAAAACAAAACCCTCTGCTAATCTATTTATATCAGTAAAATTATTGGTATACGAAAAATTATAAGTTAATGTTTCCGATTTTTTGATTTGATAAATCGCCAACAAATCTGGCAACGCTCTGAAGAAATTTTGACTGTTACTGGTTCTTAATTGCTCATTTATCATGTTGTAGCTGTGCAGACTTACTCCGGGAGTAAACGTGAATTTCCCGCTCAAAATCTTATAATGCAACCCCAAAAACGTGTCGTTGAAATTGTAAGTCACATCATTTGTGTTGGCATTATTAGTCAGATTATTGACTGTTTCATTATCCAGAATTTGAAAAATACCAGAATTAAAATTTTGATAGGAATACGTATTTCCTAACGTCACATTGATGTTGCTTTTTGGGGTGACCATGTAATAATAATCCAATTTAGCGTCAATTTTATTAGTTTTTACAAAGCGACTCTGGTTGATCTTATTTCTGTTTTGTCCAGCCACATACCCCGCCAAACTGAATGGCTGCGATTGCAAATTAGCATTATAAAAAGGATCTTCTTCTTGAAACAAATGTTGCATTTCGAAAGCAAAAATATTTTTGTCGCTTTGTGTGAAATACAAACTTAAGTTTTGATTTACCGAAATTGGATTTTGATTTTTTATCGTATTAATGTTTTCTATTTTGGAATTATTGTTGACAATAGATTCTCTTAACAGTGAATTATTCTCGTCTTGTTTGGATAATTTGGTTAAAACATCATAATCAAATTGAAACCTCGCACTAGGTTTATAGCTGGAGCTCAATTTGAATAATCCTAAATTACTTTTTTGGTTTGTAATTTCCTGACGGTTCTCCGTAGAAAAAATCTCCGAAGAATTAGGTTGTAAAATATTTGTTTGTGACGATGTTTCTAAATCTGTTAACGAAGAGGAAAGAATCCCAAAACCGCTTAAAGTCCATGCTTTATTTACATTATAGGCAAAATTTGTAGCTCCAAATTCAGTCTCAATTTCCTTGGCTCGGTTATTCCTAAGCAGTGAAATTCCTAAATCATTCGAAGATACATTAAAACTAGAACCTCCTTTTTGCATCATCCCGCGAAAACCGCCGGTGAATTTAAAATAATCCTGAACCGTCAACGGCAATTCTCCAATATTATTGAAATTCGTGATTACATTGATGCTGTATTTTGGGCTGTAATAAAACAATTTTGGATTAATCAAATAGCGACTTTCCTCGTGCGCCACTCCAATTCCAGCGGTCATATCTCCAAACCAGAAATTTTTCTTTCCTGATTTAAGTTTGATATTCATTGCAATATTATCCTGATTGTTCTCTACTCCTTTTAGCGCTCCAATTTCGCTGTAGTTGCGCAACACTTGGATTTTATCAATGGCATCTGCCGGAATATTTTTGACTCCTAATTTAGTATCGCCATCAAAAAAATCTTTTCCTTCCACCATTAATTTAGTTACTCGTTTCCCTTCAACTTCAATTTCACCATCAGCATTTACCTCAACTCCTGGTAATTTTTTTAAGATATCTTCCAGTTTCCGTTCCGTTCCTGATTTAAAAGAATCCGCGTTATAGACAATAGTATCTCCTTTTATCGAAACCGGCATTTCACGAACAATTTCGACTCCATCCAATTCAATTCCACCTTCTTCAAGTGCAATGTTTTTTATGCTATTTTCTGAAGTTGTGGTGATTTCCAGCTCTTTATTTTGCATTCCTAAATAGCTTACTTTTAAAACATACGAAGTATTTGGTTTTAAATTAAGAATAAATTTCCCCTTGTCATTTGTAATGGCGTAAGAATCCATTGCTTTTGTGGCTTTATTTACCGCCATTACATTGGCCATTTCGAGACCCGCAGCTTTTGAATCGGTAATTAGACCTTCTAATTTAACGGATTGTGCAAAGGAAAGTGAGGTAATAAAAAACAGGGCAACTACTATTGTATTTTTCATTTATAAATTATGGATGAAATATAGAGAACTTATTTAACACACAAATTTGATTTGAGTTTACCCTCCAATTCTCATTCTCATTCCGCCATTTCCGCCACGTCCTTGGTTCATCTCTCTAAACTCTTCCATTTTTTTCAAAACGGTTTCGTCAAATTCTTTCTGAGTGGTTATTTTTCCTTTTGTTGACGCTCTAATTTCGGTTTTAACTTTAGGATTCAAAACCACTTTTGAACATAAAATAACCGTTTTACCGTCATTTACTTCCAATATCAAACCAGGTAATCCCCAGTAATTTTCCGGCCCTTGACTCACTGGAATTTCCGGCGTATACCAAGCCGTAATTATAGTTTCTTTTGGCATATCCAATTCATCCAGAAGACTTGTTTTCTTGGCTGCATCAGCTGGTTTAGTTGCTGCGGCATCTTCTTTTTTTGGTCTGAAGTTTCTAAAATCTGTTTTGCTCGCAACACGTACAGCGGTGGCTTTAAAACAATTGTAGCCCCCAATAACCCGGGTTTCCCCTTCCATTTTCCATTGTAAATTAGGTAAAGAGTCCTTTATCAGAAACTCTTTCCCCATAAACTCTTTATCAACGGTATAGGACTTCTCTTTTACATTTTTATAATATGTTCCGCCGCCGCCAGTCATAGACATCATCATTCGCATTCCACCACCACCTTGACCTGGAGCTTCCAGTTTTTCTTCTTCTTTGTATATTGATGCCGATTTATCAAAATTAAGAATGAATGTTTTTTCAAACATTTTTTTCATACTTTCCTCGATCCTCTTTTGCATATCCGGAGTCATGTCCCTATTGCCTTCCATTCGTGTTTTAAAATCGGAGGTGCTGGTTTTCGATTCGTACACCGCCATTCCTTGAAATTCCTGAGCTTGAAGTCCCATAAACGATGCGACTGCTATTACTAACGTGAAAATTACTTTGTACATACTTTTGGATTTTAGTGAATAAGACTGGAAAATACTGTTTTTGTTACAATCATTCTGTTAAAATAATAGTAAGACACTCATAATTGTAGAAGGTTTAATTGTAATTTCGCTTTTATGAAGAAAGTAATGCTAATGCTATTTATCGCCTCGTTTTCGGTTGTTTTTAGTCAAAACCAAAAATTAACAGCTGTTAAAATAGATTCTATTCGTTTTGATGGAGATCAATTTTTGGGATATGATCCATTTGGTTTTTATTACACTGTCAAAAACAATGTCTTTTCTAAAATTAACACTCAAGATTCTTTAGAATATAAAAACATTTCCTTGGGCAAAATCACCAAAGTTGACCTACAAAACCCGCTTAAAATTGTTTTGTTTTACGAAAATTTCAATACTGTTATCGTATTGGATAATCAACTGAATGAATTTCAAAAAATAAATTTTTCAGAAAACATCGTTCCAATCGTAGCAACTGCAATTGGAATTGCAGCAATGAATCAGTTGTGGATTTACAACAGCATGAATCAGCAACTGGGACTATATGATTATTTAAACAAGGAATACAAGACCATTTCAGTTCCTTTTACCGAAAGCATCAAAAATTATTCTTCAGATTTCAATGTCTTTCATTGGATTGACTTAAAAAACAATTGGTACACTTGTGATATTTTTGGAAGAATAACAATTAAAGGAAAAATTCCTGATTTTGAATCGATTGCAATCATAAATGAAAATCAGTTGATTTATTCGAAAGACTCCCGTTTGTTTCTGCAGGATTTAGAAAAAGATAAAAAAACTGAAATTGAAATTTCGGAAAAAACGTTTAAAAAATTCTATTACAAGGACCAAATTTTATCTATTTTTACATCCACAGGAATTACAAATTATAAAATCACAATACCATAATGCACATAGCAATAGCAGGAAACATCGGCTCTGGAAAGACAACTTTAACACGTTTGTTAGCAAAACATTTTAAGTGGGAACCGCATTATGAAGACGTTGTCGATAATCCATACTTAGATGATTTTTACCATCAAATGGAACGTTGGTCATTTAATTTACAGATTTATTTCTTGAATAGCCGTTTCCGTCAGGTAATGCAAATCCGTGAAAGCGGTAAAAAAATCATTCAGGACCGAACTATCTATGAAGATGCCCATATTTTTGCCCCTAACCTGTATGCGATGGGTTTGATGACCAATCGTGATTTTCAAAATTATTCTTCGCTTTTTGAATTAATGGAATCTACGGTTAAAGCACCTGATTTATTGATCTATTTAAGAAGTTCAATTCCTAATTTAGTCGGACAAATACATAAAAGAGGACGTGAATACGAAAACTCAATATCCATTGATTATTTAAGCCGATTGAACGAACGTTACGAAGGTTGGATTCAGACCTATGACAAAGGAAAACTATTAATCATTGATGTTGACAACATTAATTTTGTTGACAATCCCGAAGATTTAGGAACTATTTTTAATAGAATCGATGCGGAGCTGAATGGGTTGTTTTAGAATCCTCTCCCCAACCCTCTCCGAAGGAGAGGGAGTAGAAACTGGAGATAAAAAAACACATAAACAAAAATGCCTCGCAATCGCGAGGCATTTTTGTTTACAAACATTTCCATGAATCTACAATTGTTTTACAACTCAATGAGTATAAATTAAAACATAAAAATTATTTTTCCCAAATTGGGAATTTTCGACTATCTTTGGCAGAGAAAATAATGTATGAGAATAATTGCTAAAAGAACGTTACAAAATTTTTGGGAGCAATACCCTAGTTCAAAACAGCAATTATTGTCTTGGTATCAGGTTATTGATAAAAATAGTTTCACCAATTCTAATACTATAAAAGCAATTTTTGGTTCAGCTGATTTTATTGGAAATAACAAAGTAGTATTTAATATTTGTGGTAACCATTATCGATTAATCGTAAAAATTAATTACGTAACACAAATCGTCTATATTTTATTTATTGGAACTCATCCTGAATATGATAATTTGGAAGACATTAAAAACTTATAAAAATGGAAATAAATCCTATAAAAACAGAAATAGATTATGATTTAGCTTTAAACAGAATAAACATTCTTTTTGATGCTAAACCAAATACAAATGAAGGTGATGAATTAGATATCCTTGTCACTCTTGTAGAAAAATATGAACAAATTCATTATTCTATTCCTGAGCCAGACCCAATTGAAGCAATTAAGTTCATGATGGAACAAAACGGACTTACAGATGCTGATTTAGGAGTCATTTTGAATAGTCGTTCTAGAGTAACTGAAATTTTTAAACGCAAAAGAGCTCTAACTATTAAACAAATTAGAGTTTTAACAGAAACCCTTCATATTCCGGCTGCAACTTTAATCAAAGAATATGCATTAAAACAATAGTTTCATGATTTCAAACAAAAAATGCCTCGCAATTGCGAGGCATTTTATTTATATAACGTTTGATTACTTCAAAAAATCAATTTTTGCCTGAACTTCTTCATCTGTTCCTTCAAAATTTTGAATGTCTTCTTTGCCGTTGATATTTGTTTTAATAGTAGCTTTTACTTTTCCATCAACATTGGTTTTTTCGATCATCACTTCTTTAGAAACCATTTCAGTGGTTGCTCGAAAAGGTGCTTTATCCGAAATAGTATGACTTCCATTTCCTAAAATCGGGGCAATTACAAGTCCTATTAAACAGGTCAATTTAATTAAAATATTCATCGATGGTCCAGAAGTATCTTTGAACGGATCACCTACAGTGTCACCAGTGATGGCAGCTTTATGCGCATCAGAACCTTTATAGGTCATTTCGCCATTGATTAAAACGCCTGCTTCAAAAGATTTTTTAGCGTTGTCCCAAGCACCACCGGCATTGTTCTGAAAAACAGCCCAAAGTACTCCGGAAACTGTAACTCCGGCCATGTAACCGCCTAACATTTCAGCGATTAATTGGTTGTTATCTGAATAAACCAACTTCCCTAATAAAACAATAGCAATTGGAAAACCAATAGTCAAAATGCCCGGTAACATCATTTCACGTAAAGCGGCTTTAGTAGAAATATCGACACATTTAGCATATTCCGGTTTTCCGGTTCCTTCCATAATTCCAGGAATCTCCCTGAACTGGCGGCGTACTTCATACACCATGTCCATCGCGGCTTTTCCAACAGAATTCATGGCCAAAGCCGAGAAAACGACAGGAATCATTCCGCCCACAAATAACATTGCTAAAACAGGCGCTTTAAAAATATTGATTCCGTCTATTCCTGTAAAGGTAACATACGCAGCAAATAAAGCCAGTGACGTTAATGCTGCAGAGGCAATAGCAAAGCCTTTCCCGGTTGCAGCAGTCGTATTTCCTACAGAATCCAAGATATCTGTTCTGGTGCGTACTTCTTTTGGCAATTCGCTCATTTCAGCAATACCTCCAGCGTTATCTGATATGGGTCCGAAAGCATCAATTGCTAATTGCATAGCCGTCGTTGCCATCATCGCCGAAGCCGCCAAAGCTACCCCATAAAATCCAGCAAAGGCATACGATGTCCAAATCGCTGCTGCAAATAAAAGAACGGTTGGGAACGTGGAAATCATTCCTGTCGCTAATCCTGCAATTACGTTTGTCCCAGCGCCGGTTGACGATTTTTGTACTATTGCCATAACGGGTTTTGTTCCCAATCCAGTGTAATATTCCGTTACCGATGAAATAATTGCACCTACTGCTAAACCGACAATTGTAGCATAGAAAACGCGCATAGACGAAATTTCTTTAGTGCCTTCGCCAAAGAAATCCATTTTCATCGTTTCTGGTAACATATAATCAACTAAAAAATAACATGCAATTAGGGTTAATCCTATTGAAAGCCAGTTTCCCATGTTTAAAGCGCTTTGAACTTGTGCTTCTTTTGCATTTTCATCTGAAATTTTCACAACCATTGTTCCAATAATCGAAAATAAAATTCCAAAACCAGCGATTGCCATCGGTAATAAAATAGGCCCTATTCCGCCAAAAGCATCTTGAATATTTCCGCCCATGTCTTTGATCACATAATTCCCTAAAACCATGGCCGCTAAAACCGTCGCAACATAAGAACCAAATAAATCAGCACCCATTCCGGCAACATCGCCTACATTATCTCCTACGTTATCCGCAATTGTAGCCGGATTACGAGGATCATCTTCTGGAATTCCAGCTTCTATTTTACCCACTAAATCAGCACCAACATCGGCCGCTTTGGTATAAATTCCACCACCTACTCTTGCAAATAAAGCGATAGATTCTGCTCCAAGAGAAAATCCCGCTAGTGTTTCCAATACAATGGTCATGTCTTCCGTAGAAGTCCAAACTCCATTCATAAAAAAGTGAAAGAAGAAAATAAAGAAAGTGGTCAATCCTAAAACAGCTAAACCTGCAACTCCTAATCCCATTACAGTACCGCCGCCAAAAGAAACTTTCAGTGCTTGCGGCAAACTCGTACGTGCAGCCTGTGTGGTTCTAACATTAGTTTTGGTTGCGATTTTCATACCCATATTTCCCGCTAAAGCCGAGAAAAAAGCACCAAAAACAAAAGCAACAACTATTAATACATGTGTAGTAGGAACGATAAATGAAATTCCGGCTAAAACGATACTTGCACCAATTACAAAGAAAGTCAATAACCTATATTCTGCTTTTAGGAAAGCCAAGGCTCCTTCGTAAATGTAATCCGAAATCTCTTTCATCTTACCGTCACCCGGATCTTGTTTTAAAACCCATGCTCTCTTGGTAAACATAAATGCCAGTCCAATAAATGCCATGGCTATTGGCAAATAAATCATTATTGTATTCATAATTTTGGTTTGGTTTTTGGTTAAAATTAATAGTGTAACAAAACGAATTTAAACAAAAAAGCAATACTCTTTACAGAATATTGCTCTTTTTGTATAAATTATGATGTTAAATTATTTAATACTAAATAATCCTTCTGGTTTGTTTTCGATTTGATTAAAACGCTCCGTACATTTTCTGATTATCTCGTATGCTTCATTTACATCGCCCCATCCGCCTACATCAACTTTCTTGTTTTCAAGATCTTTGTACACTTGGAAAAAGTGTTCAATCTCTTTCAACAAGTGTGGATTCATATCGGATAAATCATTTAGTGAATTCCAGATTGGATCTGAAACAGGTACACAAATTACTTTTTCATCCGGTCCTTTATCATCTGCCATGTGAAAAACACCGATAGGTTTTACCTCCATTACGCATCCAGGAAAAGTTGGTTCGTTTACCAAAACCAAAACATCTAATGGATCTCCGTCTAAAGCTAATGTTTCAGGAATAAATCCGTAATCAGCCGGATACATCATGGACGAGAATAACATTCTGTCAAAACGCATTCTTTTTATTTCGAAATCATATTCATATTTATTTCTACTTCCTCTCGGTATTTCGATTAAAACATCGAAAGTTGTTAATTTGTCTGCAGTCATTTTAGTTTTTCTTATCTATAATTATGGTTGCAAAAGTAAGGAAACTATACGATTACACAATACGAAATTTATGTTATCTCTTCATTAAATTTTAACACACCGTACTTTAATAAACGACCGTTCTATTTCGTTTTTTCAAATAATGGTGCCACAAAATATAGGTAGCAAATGAACGATACGGACTCCATTTTATTGCGTGCGCTTCCATGGCACCTTTATCATGAATATCCAGCAATTCCTTGATGGTATTTATTACCGCAATGTCTCCTAACGGCAATAAATCCGGGGCTTGCAGACAAAACATCAAATAAATATCAATAGTCCAGTTTCCTATTCCTTTAATTTTGATGAGTTCTTCCCGCACTTGCTGAGCGGTTTTAGTTGGCAAACTTTCTAAATCAAGATCTTTATTTAATATAGCTGTAGCCAAAGCTTTTATGTATGACGTTTTTTGACGGCTTACACCAAGATTCCTAAATTCGGCATCGGAGAGATAAAGTAGTATTTCCGGCGTTACTGTTTTTTGACTGGCTTTTATTTTTAAAAAAGTCGCTTTCGCCGAATCGATAGATACTTGCTGCTCTAAAATCAACAATACCAAAGTCTCAAAACCTTGCGGCCTTTTGGGAATGACCGGCATTCCGTATTGCTCAATAATAGCTTTAAAAACGGTGTCTTTTTCTATAAGATAATCGATGGCTTCTTGCATAATCTGATATTTTTTAGCCCAGATGGAAACGGCATCCTTTTTATAAGGCGATTTTTTTTTCGCCTTATAAAAAGATATAGTGTACAGCTGGAATAGCTCCTAGAAATTAAACCCAAACGATCCTTTTACAGTAAAACGATTCGTATCCGGCGTATTGAGATAATTGCCTCGCCAAGCGAAATCGATTCGAAATACTTTGAAGATATTCCCAATTCCGGCACTGTATTCCCAATACACTTTTTCTGGTGCATTGTAAACTAAACCTGAAGCATTAATGGCTCTGTTCTCATCAGAAATGGTTCCATAAACTCCTTTTACCGAAACAATTTCTCTCCAGTTGAGTTTTCGCATAAACGGAATTCTGGAAAAAAGTTTGCCATTAAAATTATGATTCCACTGCAAAGTCGCATATTGATCGGCTACAAATTCATAGAAATTAAGGTTGCTAAAGGTGTTTTCAAGCAGGAAAAAAGTTTGATTACCCGGAATCACACTCATCAATCCTAAGGGAACTGTTCCAAAGGTTTTCCCTGCTTCAATAATAATATTGGTTCTTCCTAAAGGCCCAATGATGATGGGTTGCTTGTAATACAATTGTATTTTGTCGTATTTAAAATCGCTGTTCAATAATCCTTTAAAACCATGGCTGTAATTGATAAAAAAGCGACTGTAAGGACTGTCTACATTTTCTCTTTCTACAGCAAATCCAATTGTTTTTCTCTTCGGAGTATATTCAACCTGTAAGTTAACTTCGGATTGTTTCACATCACTTTTTATCACATCATTGGCTATATCCGTATAATAATCCAGACTAAAAGTTGGCGATGCAGATTGAAGGGTACGATATGAAATTCCGGTTTGGAAAATCAAATTTTTTACGGGCTCTATTTCCACCGCAATATTACTTAGGTTGATGTTCGTTAATTTTCCATTATTTCCTGATGAAAACACAGAAGACGAAGCAAAACTTCGGCCCAAAATATCGTATGTTGTTGTCAGACTCGCACCAATTTGTTCAATATCACGCCTATTACCCCCGGACAAAATGATTCTTTTTTTCTTATCGACCATCCATTTTCCGGAAAACCCATATTTAAATTTATCATCTTTAAAACCATACGCAGTGTAACCTTGAATACGCCAAGTGTCGTTGGTTCCAAAATACGTTCGTCCGCCTGCCCGCAATCTCACCCCTTCAACTTCGTTATAACCGAAAGTTGAAAAAAGAGGACCATAATCAAAATTCCCAAACTGTAAAAAACCGCTCGCCAAAACCTGCACTGTACTGTAAATTTGCTTGAATTTTTTGACCGTCTGCAACGTATCCAGCATTTTATAAACCCCCAGTTCGTCCTTGGTTAAGTTCTCAAATCGGTTATTGTCCCAATACTCATCTGATTTATTGAAAACATCCGGGTCCATGTAATTGACCTCATCTTTATAAAAAGCAACCGGTTTTTCGTTATTGAACTGATGATTTCTATAATAAGTGGTTCGTTTTCCATAAACACCTTTTGATTTTTCTTTTTTGTTTAAAGCAAAGTCGGACATCAAATAATCCTTCGTTAATAAGAAAACGGAATCGCTGACCACTTCAAATTCCTGCTCAAGATAAATGTCTTTTACCCAGTTGATGTTAGCGCTTTTAGTCACCGCCATATTAATTTTCTTGATGGCAAATGTGGAATCATTGACCCAAAAATCTCCTTTAAAAGTCAATTCGTTTTTACGTCTTGGATAAAAAACAATATTGAAACACCATTTTTTATCAATATACGCACTGTCTTTCAATACATAATTGTAAACATCAATCCCTGTTTTAGATAACGGACTGGTGAAACTTTTGTCAAAAAAAGTTAAGTAATTATTGTAAATATCATAATTGGAATATAAATCTTTAACAAAAGTCAAAATTTGTTGGTTCCCATTAAAACCGGACGTTTTACTGGCTTTCAGTTTCTCTTTTAGTTTTTTCAGTTTATTATCTCCGTAAACGTCATTCAACGATTCGTTTACAAAAATGGGTAAATACGTTTTACCGGTAATTTTGGAAGTATCCATTTGGTTAAAGATAAACTCCATCCCTTTAAAAAGTTTACTTTTCATAAAAGCACTATCAATAGAATTCATGTCAAATTCTATTTTCTCATACTTCTCCATTTGGTATTGATCAAACAAATACAAGCCATTTTGACGTTTTCTTTCCCAAATTTTTCGAAGAATATCCAGCGCAGGATTATTCTTTTTCGAGGTTTTACCGGCAAAAATCACTACCTCATTTAAACTCTCGGCTTCGTTTAGCTGAATTTTTAAATTGTAGTTAACTAATTTCTCTAACGTAATTTCTTTTTCGGAAAACCCCACTGCAGTTATCAATAATACCAAATATTCTTTAGCAGATTCCAAATAAAACTTACCGTCTTCATTGGCAACAATTCCTTCGCTCGAGTTCTTAAAAACCACATTAGCAAAAGGAATCGGCTGATTCAATTTGTCTAGCACCACGCCACTTACCTTTGTTTGTGCAAAAACTGCGTTAGCCGTAACAAACAAAAAAAACAAGAGAAACAAAATATTCTTTTTCATAATCATTCAAAAAAAAACCTCATCAAATAGAAAATTGATGAAGTTTCAAATATAGTTAATTAGAACGTTTGATTATTCGATATTTAGAATCAGGATTGTTAATTTTTATCTAAAGTCAAATTCATCAAAACCACTATTTTTTATACATTACTTTTTTAACCGCTTTCACAACATCACCTGCATTTGGCAACCATTCTTTCAGTAAAACCGGAGAGTAAGGCGCAGGCGTATCCGCTGTCGTGATACGTTGAATAGGTGCATCCAAGAAATCAAAAGCGCGTTCCTGAACAATATAGGTAATTTCAGAAGCGACACTTGCAAAAGGCCAAGCTTCCTCAAGAACTACTAATCTATTTGTTTTTTTAACCGATGTTAAAATCGTCTCATAATCCATAGGACGTACTGTTCTCAAGTCAATAATTTCACAAGAAATGCCTTCTTTGGCTAATTCGTCAGCAGCAATGTGCGCTTCTTTAATAATTTTTCCAAAAGAAACTATTGTTACATCGGTACCTTCCCGTTTAATATCTGCAACTCCTAATGGAATTACATATTCACCATCCGGCACTTCCCCTTTATCACCATACATTTGTTCTGATTCCATGAAAATCACAGGATCATTATCGCGAATAGCTGCTTTCAACAATCCTTTTGCATCATAAACCGTAGAAGGAACCACCACTTTAAGACCCGGAGTATTCGCAAACCAGTTTTCTAATGCTTGGGAGTGTGTCGCTCCTAATTGTCCTGCTGAAGCTGTTGGACCACGAAAAACGATTGGTACATTAAATTGTCCACCAGTCATCTGACGCATTTTGGCAGCGTTGTTTATGATTTGGTCAATCCCCACTAAGCAGAAATTGAAAGTCATATATTCAACAATCGGTCTGCATCCATTCATTGCTGATCCTACTGCAATACCAGTAAAACCAAGCTCAGCGATAGGAGTATCAATAACTCTTTTTTCGCCAAATTCAGCAAGCATTCCTTTAGATGCTTTGTAGGCACCATTATATTCTGCAACTTCTTCACCCATTAAGTATATGGACTCATCGTGACGCATTTCTTCACTCATCGCTTCGCAAATGGCCTCTCTAAATTGTATCGTTCTCATATTATATGTTGTATGTGTCTAATTTCCGAACAGCAAAAATAAATATTTTATATCACTTAAAAGCATAAAGTATCCAAAATTTATCCAGGATTTACTACGTTAATTTTCAGGAGCTATTTCCGGCTCTCCGCTGTATCTTCCTGTGGCTAAAGGAGCCACAGGAAGGATGCCGCTGCTATCCGGGCTACGAAAACGTAGTAGTTAAGTAAAAATATTATGCGTGCATAGTATATTATTCAAATTAATATTTTAAATTTGTAAAAGAAATTACGAATAATTAAATATATAAGTATGAAAATATTAGTTTGCATCAGTCACGTTCCTGATACTACTTCAAAAATTAACTTTGTTAACGGAGATTCTGAATTTGACACTAATGGAGTTCAATATGTAATCAATCCTAACGATGAATTTGGTTTGACACGTGCCATTTGGTTTCAAGAACAACAAGGCGCAACCGTTACTGTTGTAAATGTTGGAGGACCAGAAACCGAACCTACCTTAAGAAAAGCATTGGCGATAGGCGCTAACGAAGCCATTCGTGTCAACGCTACTCCTACTGACGGATTTTTTGTAGCCAAACAACTTGCTGAAGTAATCAAAAACGGCGGTTACGATGTGATCATTGCCGGAAAAGAATCTTTAGACTATAATGGCGGAATGGTTCCTGGAATGATAGCCGGAATTTTAGGATACAATTTCCTAAATTCTTGCACTAGCCTTACTGTTGATGGAACTAGCGTAAAAGCAGTTCGTGAAATTGATGGTGGAAAAGAAACCGTTGTTACAACTTTACCATTAATCATTGGTGGACAAAAAGGATTAGTGGAAGAAAAAGACTTGCGCATTCCTAACATGCGAGGAATTATGACTGCAAGAACTAAAGTATTGACAATTCTGGAACCAGTCGAAGCCACTGTAAATACAAAAGCAGTAAAATTTGAAAAACCAGCTCCTAAATCAGCCGTGAAATTAATTGCTGCTGACAATTTAGATGAATTAATCAATTTATTACACAACGAAGCGAAAGTAATCTAACTGTCATAAAGTCGAATGTTGAAAGTCAAAAAGATAGAAGTTTACACTAATTTCCCTTTATGACTTTGGACTTTAAAACTTTAAGACTAAAATAAAAAATTATGTCAATATTAATATACGCAGAATACGCAGAAGGAAAATTTAAGAAAGTAGCATTTGAATTAGCTTCTTACGCAAAAAAAGTGGCTGAAACGTTAGGAACTACCGTTACGGCGGTAACCGTTAATGCTGGAGATGTTTCGGAATTATCAAAATACGGAGTAGACAAAGTATTAAAAGTAAGCAACGATAAATTATCAGGATTTACGGCTAAAGCGTACGCCGATGTAATCAAACAAGCAGCTCAAAAAGAAAACGTAAAGTTAGTTTTACTTTCATCCACTACGGACAGTATTTACCTTTCGTCACTTGTTGCAGTAGCATTAGAAGCTGGTTATGCATCAAATGTGGTTGGACTACCGGTTTCAACTTCACCTTTTCAAGTAAAAAGAAATGCGTTTTCAAACAAAGCGTTTAACATTACTGAAATCGCCACAGACGTAAAAGTTCTTGGACTTGCTAAAAACTCGTATGGTATTTTTGAAAATGCATCAACATTGACAGAGGAAGATTTTAACCCAACGATTGGAGACAATGATTTTGGTGTAAAGGTAGAATCAGTTGAAAAAGTTTCTGGAAAAGTTTCTATTGCTGATGCTGACATCGTAGTTTCGGCTGGTCGTGGACTAAAAGGTCCAGAAAACTGGGCGATGATTGAGGAATTAGCTTCTGTTCTTGGCGCCGCAACGGCATGTTCTAAACCGGTTTCTGATTTAGGATGGAGACCTCATGGAGAACATGTAGGACAAACGGGAAAACCGGTTGCTACCAACCTTTATATTGCGATTGGAATTTCAGGAGCGATTCAGCACATTGCAGGTATCAACTCTTCTAAAGTTAAAGTTGTAATCAACAGTGACCCGGAAGCACCATTTTTCAAAGTGGCTGATTACGGAGTTGTAGGCGATGCTTTTGAAATTGTTCCACAATTAATCGAGAAATTTAAAGCTTTTAAAGCTCAGAATTCTTAATTCTAAAAATTCTCTTTAAAAATTATAGCTGCCAAAAAATAAGATATTCGTATCTTTGCTTTTGTGCAGTTTTTTTGTGTACTTTTTTTCATTAAGATCGCACCCTTTTTTTATTAAAAAAGTACCATGTACTTTCCCATAACAACATTATGAGCTTAGTTAAATTATCCATAAAAGGAATTTCATATAGTCAAACTCAAAACGGAGCTTACGCTTTGATCTTGAATGAGGTTGACGGCGAAAGAAAATTACCCATCGTAATTGGTGCTTTTGAAGCCCAATCCATTGCGATCGCATTAGAAAAAGAAATAAAACCACCGCGTCCTCTGACCCATGATTTATTCAAAAATTTCGCCGAACGTTTTGACATCGTAGTCAAACAAGTCATTATTCACAAATTAGTCGATGGTGTTTTTTATTCAAGTATTATTTGCGAAAGAGATAAAATTGAAGAAATTATTGATGCCAGAACTTCAGATGCAATTGCATTAGCATTACGTTTTAACGCTCCAATTTTTACTTATAAAAACATCTTGGACAAAGCCGGAATTTACTTAAAGTCAAATCCTTTAGATTCTGATAAAGACTCTCAAGAAATTGACGATGTGCTTTCTAATCCAGATACTTTTGGACGCGCAGAAGAAAGCAATCAATCTGGAGAAACCTATGCTAAACATAGTTTACAGGAATTAAATGAATTACTAGATCAAGCAGTTTCACATGAAGATTATGAAAAAGCAGCTAAAATTAGAGACGAAATCTCTAAAAGATAACTTTAATTATGATTTTCATTATTGCTTTAATTGATAAATAAACGGTTAACCACATAAAAAATGCACTTGCAATTAATGCTGCGCTCCAATATATATTTTTATTGACATCTGTTATAAACTAATCTATGAAAACAAAATTTGTCCTTATTGCCGTAACCTTATTCATTTCTACAGTCGTATTTTCTCAAGATTATTATTTACACTGCGGAAAAATTCTAAACACTCAATCTGGCAAAGAGCTATCCAACCAAACCATAGTTGTTTCTAAAAACAAAATCACGAAAATACAAGATGGGTTTGTATCTAAATCCAACCCAGAGGATATTATAATAGACCTAAAAAACAAATATGTATTACCAGGTCTTATAGATTTACATGTACATATTGAAGGAGAACACGACACTAAAAGTTACATGTCGAAATATTTAGACAACGAGGCTGACATCGCATTTCAAGCTGTACGTTGTGCAGAAATCACCCTACTGGCCGGATTTACCACCGTACGTGATTTAGGAGGAACAGGCGTTAACATCTCCATTAGAAATGCTATTAATAAAGGAATTGTAAAAGGTCCAAGAATATATACCGCAGGAAAATCGATTGCCACAACAGGTGGTCATGCTGATCCGACAAACGGAAGCAATCGAAAACTTGTAGGCGATCCAGGTCCACATGAAGGCGTAATTAATTCTCCTGAAGAGGCAGTAAAAGCAGTAAGAGAACGTTATAAAGAAGGTGCCGATGTTATTAAAATCACAGCTACTGGCGGTGTTTTAAGTGTTGCCAAAAGCGGTAAAAATCCTCAGTTTTCTTTAGAAGAAATCAAAGCTATCACAACAACTGCCAAAGATTACAATATGCTCACTGCCGCTCATGCCCATGGTGATGAAGGTATGCAACGAGCTATATTGGGTGGTATAAAAACCATTGAACACGGCACCTTTATGAGTGAAGAGACAATGGAATTAATGAAAAAATATGATGCTTATTTAGTTCCCACCTTAACGGCTGGAAAAGAAGTAGAAAAAAATGCAGAAATTGCTGGTTTTTATCCTGACATCGTAGTTCCAAAGGCCAGAGAAGTTGGTCCACAACTGAAAGCTACTTTTGCAAAAGCATACAAAAAAGGAGTCAAAATTGCTTTTGGAACTGATGCGGGTGTATTTGCCCACGGTACAAATGCAAAAGAATTTGGCTATATGGTTGAAGCAGGAATGCCTCCATTAGCCGCTATTCAATCTGCAACAATAACGAATGCCATGTTATTAGGCATAGGAAATGAAGTAGGTCAAATAAAAGAAAACTTTTTTGCAGACATTATTGCAGTTGATGAAAGTCCTTTAAACACTATCAAGACGCTGGAAAAAGTTGTATTTGTAATGAAAGATGGAAAAATATACAAAAACTAAACCGGCTTACAGCAAAATAGAATAGAGACACAATGAAGCAATATTTAGATTTAGTGCGACACGTGATGGAAAACGGTTGTCAAAAAGGAGACCGAACAGGAACAGGAACAAAAAGTGTCTTTGGATACCAAATGCGTTTCGACTTGAATGAAGGTTTCCCAATGGTTACCACCAAAAAACTGCATTTAAAATCTATTATTTATGAATTGCTTTGGTTTTTAAAAGGCGATACCAATATCAAATACCTTCAAGAAAACGGCGTTAAAATTTGGGATGCTTGGGCTGACGCCAATGGCGATTTAGGACCTGTTTACGGGCATCAATGGCGCAACTGGAATAGTGAAGAAATTGATCAAATCTCGGAATTGATAAAAGAACTAAAAACCAATCCTAACAGTCGCAGAATGTTGGTTTCAGCATGGAATCCTTCAGTTTTACCAGACACTACAAAATCATTTAACGAAAATGTAGCCGACAATAAAGCCGCTTTGCCTCCTTGTCACGCCTTCTTTCAGTTTTATGTTTCTGATGGCAAGTTATCGTGTCAATTGTACCAGCGAAGCGCAGATATTTTCTTAGGTGTTCCTTTTAACATTGCTTCTTACGCATTACTCACGATGATGATAGCTCAAGTTTGCGACTTACAGCCAGGAGAATTTATTCACACTTTTGGAGATGCACACATTTATAATAATCATTTTGAACAACTCGAATTGCAATTGTCCCGTGAACCAAAACCATTGCCTAAAATGATTTTGAATCCCGAAATAAAAGACATCTTCGCATTTGATTTTAACGATTTTACCCTTGAAGGTTACGAACCGCATCCACTGATAAAAGGAAGTGTTGCGGTTTAATGAAATACAAAACGGATTTTTCGTCTGCCCGCTAAAACATTGTTTTCAATTCGTACAAACTCGTTCCATTCGAGAAAAGTAGTTTCCGGTTCATTGACAGATAAACCGTCAATCACGTATTAAAATACTAAGTCGCATCTTTATTGACAACGAACGCAACTTTGAAAGTACTATTTTTCAATTTACTAAAAGCACATTCAGCAACATTCCGATTTTTGAAATCGCCAACAACATAAGCTTGACTTGCTTTTTTTGCAGCTTCAGAAAAAGTAATCTTACAAACTGGTTTTGTTTCGCAAATCGCTGTTTCATTTCCATAACTTGTTTATTTACAAACTAATGTTATAATGCAACTTAAATATTTCAGACTTTTAATAAGGCTTTAAAAGATTTAATTAAAAACCACAAAATATGTTAATCGATAAATAATTTAACAATTTAAACAAAGCTAAATTTACTATAAAAAAAAAGAAAACGTATTCTCAGGGAATAATTCTGAACCACAATACTGACTTTCCAAAATAAATTTTATCTTTATAAGCTAAAACCGGATCGATGGAAAAAGAATTGCACGAACAATATGAGTATGCGAGAAGAAGAATAAAGCAAAAGAAGGGGTTGTATTTTCATTTTGTTCTTTTCGTTTTAGGGAGTTTACTGCTATTTATGGCACATAATTTTCTTGATAGCACCGTAGTGTCCAATTGGTACCTTTGGATTATTATCATTTGGTTGTTCCTCTTTATATTGCATTTTATAAAAATTTTTATTACAGATCGTTTTATGAATAAAGATTGGGAAAGAGAGCAAATAGATCGCCTTGTGGCTTTGCAAAAAAAGAAATTAGACCAATTGCAAACACAAGTATCGAACGACGAACTTAAACAATAGCTAAAAAATTATGATAATAATAATCGCGGCTGCTGCCGAAAACAATACGCTTGGTAAAAATAACGAGATGGTTTGGCATTTACCAAATGATTTCCAACGATTTAAGTCCCTTACATCAGGACATCATATTATAATGGGAAGAAAGACATTTGAAAGTTTAGTAAAACCGTTACCAAATAGAACTCACGTTATTATCACTCGACAAAAAGAATATCATGCTGAAGGCTGCATCGTTGTGGACAGTATAGAAAAAGCACTTGAAATTTGCCCAAAAGATGAGGATTCCTATATAATTGGCGGTGGTGAAATTTATGCATTAGGACTTCCTTACACAGATAAGTTAGAAATCACGCGAGTACATCACAACTTTGAAGGCGATGCGCATTTCCCTAAGATCAATGAAGATGAATGGGAAATGACAGCCTCAGAGTTTAATGAAAAAGATGAAAAGCATCGCTACGACTATTCGTATCAGACATACATTAGAAGATAAAACAAAAAAACATCCTTTTCAGGATGTTTTTTTTTAACCATTGATTAAGAGAAATGAACTACTCTTGAAAGAGTATTTGATAACATAAAATAAAAATTACAAACACTAATAATACTCCAGATACGGAGATTATAATATTTGAAGTTTTTTGAGAATACATCTCAAAAAAGCCTTTAATACCAAATACCACGAAGGTACTAAAGACGAAAAAAATTAAAATTTCCAAAAACAAATCTAATCCTAAGAACGTATGTTGCGTTTTAACTAAGGTACTGCTTTGTGAAACAGCACTTTCAAAACAGCTAACAAGAACAAATGAGATAACTAACGCAAAAAATATCCATTTGATTTGGTTCACTGACTCTCTTTTAATCATTTAATATGGTTCTTTCTTAAAGAACAAATTTGTACAATAAAATTTAGAGATGCAATACCCACTTTTAGTGATATTTCAAAAAAAATGATTTTTTTTTATTTTCTTTTTTTAAGTCCATTTAGTAAAAGACATTTGGGTTACAATAAAACTTAATTCAAATTCCTCAAACTCATTTTAAGTTCATCAAGTTTGTCATATATTTGTAAAAATTAAAAAAATGTCAGAAAAGATAACCCCTTATAAAGATTCTGCCTTAGGCAAAAAAGAACAAGTTGCGCAAATGTTTGACACTATTTCAGGAAATTATGACAATCTAAATCGTGTCATTTCTTTCGGTATAGATATAAAATGGCGAAAAAAAGTATTGCAAATGGTTGCCAAATCCAATCCGAAACTCATATTGGATATTGCAACAGGAACAGGAGATTTAGCCATATTGATGGCGCAAACTAATGCTGAAAAAATTATTGGTTTAGATATTTCTGCTGGAATGCTAAAAGTTGGAGAAAAAAAAATTGCCGATAAAAATCTTTCTTCTACCATTGAAATGATTTTAGGAGACTCTGAAAACATGCCTTTTGAAGACAATTACTTTGACGCAATTACCGTAGCTTTTGGCGTACGTAATTTTGAAACATTAGAAAAGGGATTAGCTGAAATCTTGAGAGTCTTGAAGCCAAATGGCATTTTTGTGATTTTAGAAACCTCCGTTCCTGATAAAACACCTTATAAACAAGGATATAATTTTTACAGCAAAAACATATTGCCTTTGATAGGAAAAATATTCTCTAAGGATAACGTGGCTTATGGTTATTTATCGGAATCAGCTGCCGCATTTCCGTATGGCGAAGCGTTAAACAATATTTTGAGAAAAACTGGGTTTATAGATGTTGTAGCTTTACCGCAAACTTTTGGAGTAGCTACCATTTATTCAGCTTCTAAAAAATAATATGAAAAAAATAATTGTCTTGCTGTTTTTTGCTTTTATTCTAAATGGATATGCTCAAAGATCTAAAAACATATTTAGCAGAGACCCTATTATTAATTTAGAAAATTTTCAGAAAAAAAGAGTTTATTATGGCTTTTACTTAGGTTTTAATTCCTACGATTTTAAAATAGATTACAAAACGGAAACACCAGACATTCTCGTAAATAAAACCACAGGTTTTAATGTGGGAATTATTGGTGATTTAAAACTTCAGGAATACATCAACTTGCGTTTTGAACCGGGACTTTATTACACAAAAAGGGATTTATATTATCCGAATTTCAGCAATAGCGGCGATGCGTTGAGAGAAGTAAACAGTACTTACATTCATTTCCCGCTAATACTAAAGTTATCTTCGCTAAGAACCGGGAATATTCGCCCATATGCTTTGGGAGGATTGTCGGCTACTTTAAACTTATCCAGTAATTCAAAACTGATAGATGATAATTTACAGCAACGTTTCCGTGTAAAATCGTGGACTACTAATTACGAATTGGGTTTTGGGATTGATCTATTTTCAGAATATTTTATATTTTCACCATCAATAAGAGGTGTTTTTGGAATTAACGATGAATTAATTAGAGACAACGACCCAAACAGCCCTTGGACAGGAAATATTGAATCTCTGAAAACTAGAGCTGTATTTATCAACTTTTCTTTCCACTAAAGAATAGTTTTCAGTTTTCATTCGCAATATTCAGTTCTCATTGTAATTTATGACTAAAAACCGAATATTAACCTCGACGAAACTCACTTAAAAAAATAGCAGTTGCCGTCGCTACATTCAAGCTTTCTGTTTTTTGAAGATTTCCAAAACGAGGAATTGTGAGTCGGCTGGTTACCAACTTTTCGAGTTCGGTTGAAATTCCGTTCGCTTCGTTCCCCATTATAATAATTCCTTCTTTGGGCAACACCGATTTATAAATATTCGTTCCATCCATAAAAGTACCAAAAACTGGTAATTTAGTCGTTGCCACAAAAGCGTTTAAATCTATATAATTGATATTGACTCTCGCTACAGAACCCATTGTAGCCTGCACCACTTTCGGATTATACACATCAACCGTTTCCTTTGAACACAAAACTTGTTGTATTCCAAACCAGTCACACAACCGCAATATAGTCCCTAAATTTCCCGGATCCCGTATAGAATCGAGCACGACAATCAAACCGGTCTCTATGATTGGTTTTTCTGTTGGCATTTTAAAAACAGCTAAACAAGAATTCGGTGTCGCCAATGCCGTTAATTTTTTTAAATCACTTTCCGCAATAATGATTTTTTTTTCCATGGAAACCGCGTCAAAATCATTTTGGGTGGTATACAAATGCTCCAGTACCAAATTAGAATCCAAGAGTTCCTGAATCCCTTTAACACCTTCGGCAAAAAATAATTTATTAGCTATTCTATATTTTTTTTGCTGCAAACTCGTTATAAGCTTTATTTGGTTTTTACTAACCATAAAATAATGTACTTTTGAATTAAATATTTTAGGACACTTGAAAAAAATTTCCACAAAAATAACTGCATTTATTGTAATTGCAATACTAATTTCCGCATGTAACGCTGTAAAAAGAGTTCCAGACGGAAAACTGCTGCTTACGAAAAACGAAATTACTGTCAATGACAAGACAATTAAGGATGAAAATGTTTTTAATCAACTGTATCAAAAACCTAACAGCACTTTACTGGGATACCGATTGCGATTGAATCTTTACAATTTAGCAAACCTAAATCCAGATTCAACATACCAAGCCAAATTTACCAACAATCCGGAAAAATTCAGAAGAAAATCAAAATGGTTGTCAGAAAAACAAGTGAACCGTCTGGGAAAATCTTTCTGGTATCACGGAATTCACGATTTCTTGAAAAGAACCGGTGAACCTCCAGTAATTATTGATGAAGACAGAGCCGACAAATCGTTATTGCGTTTGAAATATTACTATTTCAACAATGGATTTTTTAATGTAAATGCCGCTTACAAAATAGATACGTTGGCTCTAAAAAAAGCCAAGATAAAATATGCTGTAACTTCCGGAAACGCTTACTTTCTGGATTCTTTGAGGACTACAATTGCAACACCAGCTTTGGATTCGTTGTACCAAACCAACAAATTAAACACGTACATTAAATCCGGGAATCAATACAAAACTGATGATTTTGAAAATGAAAAAAACCGCATTACCACTCATTTCAGAAACAATGGAGTGTATTATTTTCAGCCCAATTATGTGACTTTCGACATTGACACCATTAAAAAAGTGAATCTGGCAAACATTAATTTGATCGTCAATAATTATTCCTATCAAGAAGGGGATTCAACTAGAATTGAACCTTTCAAAATTTATAAAATAAGCGATGTAAATATCTACACTGATTATTCTCCAAGTAATAACGCGCTAAACATTACAGATAGTACCACGTATAAAAACTTTAATCTTTATAGTCAGGAAAAATTAAAATACAAACCAAAAGCAATTACCAACGCTATTTTTATTACAAAAGGAGGCCTGTATGCTGATAATAAAACCGTTTTGACCACTCGATATCTGAACAATCTTAAGATTTTCAATTATCCTTCGATACAATATGAAGTTGATAAAAGAGATACAACTGCGCAGTCATTGATTGCGAAAGTATATTTGACTCCAAGAAAAAAATATAGTTTTGGAACTACATTGGATGTGACCCATTCTAACATTCAGGATTTTGGTATTGGTTTAAGTGTTTCTGAAACAATCAGAAACGTATTCAATGGCGCAGAAACACTTGAAATTGCAGCTCGTGGAAACATAGGCGCGTCAAAAGATTTAGCGAATCCAAAAAATAATTTTTTCAATGTTTCAGAATATGGATTGGATTTAAAACTAAATATTCCACGAATTTTCATGCCGTTTAATACCGATAAAATCATTGCCAAAAGCATGATTCCATCTACTCTAATTACCGTAGGTTTTGCAAAACAAAGAAACATAGGATTAGACAAAGAGAATTTTACCGGCGCGCTTTCTTATAATTGGACTCCAAAAATAAATCACACGGCTAAATTTGATCTTTTCAGCACTCAGTTTGTTCGAAATTTAAATCCTAAAAACTATTTTAATGTTTACGGTTCTTCTTACAATGCTTTAAATGACCTCAGCAAAGAATATAACACAAATTCTTCCTATTATAATAATTACATAGACAAAGATTTGCTGATTGAACAAGGAACAGCCGGTTTTACAAATGATGTTCTTACAGGTAACGCCAACTTTTTAAAACCATTAAAACCTGCCGATATTGAGGCGGTAAGAAGTATTGAAGAGCGACGATTGAGACTTACGGAAAACGACTTTATTTTAGCAACCAGTTTTACTTTTTCAAAAACAACTAAAAACGATTTAGCCGACAATAATTTTTACCTTTTCAAAACGAAAATAGAATCTGCGGGAACGATTTTATCCGCTTTTGCTAAGACTACCAATCAGAAAAAAAATATCAATGGGAATTATGAAATATTCAATCTGGAATATTCTGAATATATAAAAACAGAATTCGATTACATCAAACATTGGGATTTATCCAAAGAAAAAATCGTTGCCTTCCGTACCTTTTTTGGAATCGCCATTCCGTTTGGAAATTCAAATTACATTCCTTTTTCCCGAAGTTACTTTTCAGGCGGATCGAATGACAACAGAGCTTGGCAACCATATGGTTTAGGACCAGGGAGCAGCGGAGCTTTAGACGATTTTAATGAAGCTAACATGAAAATTGCCATCAGTGGAGAATTTCGATTTAAACTTTTGGGTAGTTTGAAAGGAGCTGTTTTTGCTGATGCTGGGAATATTTGGAACGTACTGGATAATGTCGTGGATGAGAAATCTACCTTTACCAACATCAGCGATCTAAAAGACATCGCATTGGGCACAGGATTTGGAATCAGGTACGACTTGAATTTTTTTGTAATTCGTTTTGATCTAGGATTTAAAACCTACAATCCCGCCAATGAAACCAACAAAAGATGGTTTAGAGAATACAACTTTGCGAACTCCGTTTTAAATTTTGGAATAAATTATCCATTCTAATGCTAATTAATTCTTATTTTTGCAAAACTAAAAACTAAAAAAAAACAACTAAAAAAAGTACAATGACACACAACATAAAACCAGGCGTAGCTACAGGAGATCAGGTTCAGGAAATTTTTAATTATGCTAAAGAAAAAGGATTTGCACTTCCGGCAGTAAATGTTACGGGGTCAAATACGATCAATGGTGTTCTTGAAACTGCAGCAAAACTGAATGCTCCTGTTATTATTCAATTTTCTAACGGAGGAGCACAATTTAACGCTGGAAAAGGACTTTCGAATGTAGGAGAAAAAGCTGCAATCGCCGGTGGCATAGCTGGTGCATTACATATTCACACTTTGGCGGAAGCTTATGGAGCTACTGTAATTTTACATACTGACCACTGTGCAAAAAAATTATTGCCTTGGATTGACGGTTTGTTAGATGCTTCGGAAGCACATTTTGCTAAAACTGGAAAACCTTTATATTCGTCTCACATGATTGATTTATCTGAGGAGCCAATCGAAGAAAACATCGAAATTTGCAAAGGCTATTTAGAACGAATGAGCAAAATGGGAATGACATTGGAAATCGAACTTGGAATTACTGGTGGTGAAGAAGATGGTGTGGACAACTCAGATGTGGATAGTTCTAAATTATACACACAACCTGAAGAAGTTGCGTATGCATATGAAGAACTTTCTAAAATAAGTCCAAGATTTACCATTGCTGCTGCTTTTGGAAATGTTCATGGCGTTTACAAACCTGGAAATGTCAAATTGACTCCAAAAATCTTAAAAAACTCTCAGGATTTTGTTCAAAACAAATTCAATACAGGACACAACCCAGTAGATTTTGTTTTTCATGGTGGTTCCGGTTCTACATTGGAAGAAATAAGAGAAGGTATTAGCTACGGCGTAATAAAAATGAATATCGATACTGATTTACAATTTGCATTTACCGAAGGTATTCGTGATTACATGGTAAAAAATATTGACTATTTGAAAACTCAAATTGGCAACCCAGAAGGTGCTGATGCTCCAAACAAAAAATATTACGATCCAAGAAAATGGTTACGTGAAAGCGAAGTTACTTTCAACACAAGACTTGAACAAGCATTTGCTGACTTGAACAACGTGAATACATTATAAAAATAATGGTCAGTTTTTAGTGTTCAGTTCTCAAATGCTGATAATGGAACACTAAAACTGGTTACAAAACACTGAATACCTGATTACTGAACACTGAATACTAAAGAAATGGCTTGGTTTAAAAGAAAAGAAAAAGGGATTACTACTGCTACCGAAGACAAAATGGACATTCCAAAAGGACTTTGGTACAAATCTCCAACTGGAAAAATTATTGATGCCGATGAACTCGCTCGTAACTTATTCGTAAGTCCCGAGGATGGTTTTCACGTTCGAATTGGAAGTACAGAATATTTTCACATCTTATTTGACAACAATGAATTTATTGAATTAGATAAAAATATGACTTCCAAAGATCCTTTAAATTTTGTTGACACCAAAAAATATGCAGATCGTTTGAAAGATGTAATGGAAAAAACCAAACTCAAGGATGCAGTGCGCACGGGAGTTGGAAAATCAAAAGGTAAAGATTTAGTTATTTGCTGTATGGATTTTGCCTTCATTGGTGGTTCTATGGGTGCAGTTGTAGGTGAAAAAATTGCGAGAGGAATTGATCACGCAATCAAAAACAACATGCCATTTGTAATGATTTCTAAATCCGGTGGAGCAAGAATGATGGAAGCCGCTTATTCATTAATGCAATTAGCTAAAACATCTGTAAAACTGGCTCAGCTTGCTGAAGCAAAATTGCCTTATATTTCGTTATGTACAGACCCAACAACTGGAGGAACAACTGCTTCATACGCGATGTTGGGTGACATTAATATATCTGAACCCGGCGCATTAATTGGATTTGCAGGACCAAGAGTTGTAAGAGACACAACAGGTAAAGATTTACCAGAAGGTTTCCAAACTGCTGAGTTTCTTCTTGAACATGGTTTCTTAGACTTTATCACGCCAAGAAAAGAATTGAAAGACAAGATTAACTTGTATATCGATTTGATCCAAAATAATCCTATCCGATAAATAAAAACCCGTGCAATTGGTTTTTTTGATTTATAATTTTTTTTAGATTAAACACAAAAAAAGCAGCTTCCAAAAATATCGGAAGCTGCTTTTTTTGCATTTTGATATAATTAATTTCCCAAAAAGGAATTCAAGTTCGTTCCAGAAACTGAACTGCATTTATTTACATTCCGGTTCTAATTGCCTCAACAGGATCTAATTTAGAAGCAGAAATAGCTGGAAGAATTCCAGAAATCACACCTACAATAATGGACAATCCTGAACCAATCAATATATTCCAAAAACTCAAAACGAATTCAAAATCCAACACACTGGTTAAAAGTACGGATAACAACCAAACTATCAATAAACCAATTGCTCCTCCGATAACACACAGAATAATGGCTTCAAATAAAAATTGAAAAAGTATAAATCTATTTTTTGCTCCTAACGATTTTTGAATCCCAATTAAATTGGTACGCTCTTTTACAGAAACGAACATTATGTTAGCCACTCCAAATCCACCAACTAAAAACGAAAAAACACTAATCAAAATTCCGCCTCCACGCATGGCACTAATAATTCCATCCAACAAATCTGTAAATCCGGAAAGAACATTGATGAAAAAATTATCAATTTCATCTATTTTCATACCGCGATAATTTCGTAGTTTCTGAGCCAGTTCTGCTTTGAACGCATCCATATCAACCCCTTTTTCAGGCTTGACCAGAATTACCGGCGTCAACGCATCATTATTGTCCCCGTACAACTTCCTTAAAAAATTAACCGGAATGAAAGCTGACGTATCATTACTATCGCCAAACATTCCTGCACCTTGTTTTTTCAACATCCCTATAACGGTGAAACGCTGCCCATATAGACGCAGATTTTTCCCGATTGGTTCGCTTTCGCCAAAAAGACTCTTAGCAATATCATATCCTAAAACGATTACAGGAGCTCCAGAATTAGATTCAGATTCATTATAAAATCTTCCCTTTTCAAACTCAAGCCCTTGAATTTCTATAAATTCGTGAGAAACTGGAACAACGTTCACATCACTTACGGATTCCGATTCGAATTTAAGACTTTCTCTACCCACAAAAAACTGATACGCCATTTGATCTAAATTGTTCATTGAGCTTTTTAGATATTCATATTCATCATATTTGACATCCGGAAACTGTTCCCTTTTCCACTGCGGAATTTCGGAAGGACCAAAAGAAAATCGCATTAAATAAATAGTATTTTTATCCAAACTGCTCAAATCTTTTTTTATTTTTTTATCCAAAGAATCTACAGCAGCCAGTACAGCAATGATAGAAAAAATACCGATCGTCACTCCTAGCAAAGAAAGCAAAGTCCGTAACTTATTGTTGCGCAACGCATTCATTGCAAACCCTAAACTCTCTTTTAATAATCGAAGATAAACTAACATACAATCTGTTTTGTGTTAAAGTAAAATTCTATAAATATTATTCAAAAACCTAACGAAAAATCATTTCGTTGCCGCGCTACTCCATTATTTTATGTCCGCCAATGGAACAGCATTAAAAATTACAATTATCTCAATTTCAAATGGCTTTATTTTAACATTAAAAAACTATTTTTGCATTTTATAACTATAACTACACAATGAGTACAACTAAAACAATTCAATCTGCTTTAATCTCTGTCTTTTCAAAAGAAGGATTGGAACCGATAGTAAGACAACTAAATAGTCAAAATGTTACACTTTATTCTACTGGTGGTACAGAGGATTTCATAAAAAACTTAGGGATTCCCGTAATACCCGTAGAAGATGTGACCTCCTACCCTTCTATTTTGGGCGGAAGAGTTAAAACACTTCACCCAAAAGTTTTTGGAGGAATATTAAATCGCCAAGACAACGAGAGCGATGTGCAACAGATGCAAGAATTCAATATCCCTCAAATTGATTTGGTAATCGTGGACTTGTACCCTTTTGAAAAAACAGTTGCATCAGGGGCAGATGAGGCTGACATCATTGAAAAAATAGATATTGGCGGTATTTCTTTAATTCGTGCTGCCGCAAAAAACTTTAAGGATACTGTAATCGTTGCTTCGGTTGAGCAATATAGTTTTCTTCTGGACATGATTACAGAACAAAATGGTGGAACAACACTGGAAGACAGAAAATTATTGGCTACAAAAGCATTTCATGTTTCTTCCCATTATGACACTGCAATTTTCAACTATTTCAATACTGATGAAACAATATATAAACAAAGTATTGCAAATGGCCAAGCCTTAAGATACGGCGAAAACCCACATCAAAAAGGATTTTTCTTTGGTGATTTTGACGCTATGTTCGACAAAGTTCACGGAAAAGAATTATCATACAACAATTTATTAGATGTAGATGCTGCTGTAAATTTGATTAATGAATTCAAAAATGACGGACCTACATTTGCCATATTAAAACATAATAATGCTTGTGGTTTAGCCACTAGAACAACAGTAAACGAAGCATATTTAACCGCATTGGCCTGCGACCCAACATCAGCTTTTGGAGGCGTTTTGATTTCCAATACTAAAATTGATGTTGCAACTGCTGTCGAAATCAATAAATTGTTTTGCGAAGTTGTTATTGCTCCGGAATTTGATAAAGAAGCTTCAGCCATTTTACAAGAAAAGAAAAACCGAATTATATTAGTTCAAAATGAGGTTGAATTACCACAAAAACTCGTACGAACATGCTTAAACGGAATTTTAGTTCAGGAAAGAAATAACATCACAGATACTAAAGAAGCATTAAGAACCGTTACTATAAACACGCCATCAGAACAAGAAATTCAAGATTTGATATTTGCTTCTAAAATTTGCAAAAACACAAAATCAAACACGATTGTTTTTGCAAAAAACGGCACACTTCTTGCTTCCGGGACAGGACAAACATCACGCGTTGATGCCTTGCTTCAAGCCATTGAAAAAGCTAAAAATTTCGGTTTTGATTTGCACGGAGCCTCAATGGCAAGTGATGCTTTTTTCCCTTTTCCGGATTGTGTGGAAATAGCTAAAAAAGCAGGAATTACGGCCGTAATCCAGCCTGGTGGATCTATTAAAGACGAATTAAGTATCAATTATTGCAATGAAAATAAAGTTGCAATGGTATTTACGGGAACGCGTCATTTTAAACATTAATTTGTTTAACTTTGTTCGTTTCAAATTTATAACATTTTAACCCTTAAAAAACTTATGGGATTTTTTGATTTCATGACCGAGGATATTGCGATAGACCTTGGTACCGCTAACACTTTAATCATACATAATGATAAAGTAGTAATTGACAGCCCATCAATAGTTGCCCGCGATAGAATATCTGGTAAAATAATTGCTGTAGGTAAAGAAGCCAGCATGATGCAGGGTAAGACACATGAAAACATTAAAACAATTAGGCCTTTGAAGGATGGTGTAATTGCTGATTTTGATGCTTCCGAAAAAATGATAAGCTTGTTTATAAAAAGCATTCCAGCATTAAAGAAAAGAATGTTTACACCAGCATTAAGAATGGTTGTTTGCATTCCTTCCGGCATTACTGAAGTGGAAATGAGGGCGGTAAAAGAATCATGCGAAAGAGTTAATGGTAAAGAAGTTTATTTAATACACGAACCTATGGCCGCTGCAATAGGTATTGGAATAGACATTATGCAACCTAAAGGAAACATGATTGTTGATATAGGTGGTGGAACAACTGAAATTGCAGTGATTGCATTAGGTGGAATCGTATGTGACAAATCAGTGAAAATTGCTGGTGATGTATTTACGAATGATATTGTTTATTATATGCGTACCCAACATAATCTTTTTGTTGGAGAAACTACCGCTGAAAAAATAAAAATTCAAATAGGTGCCGCTATCGAAGATTTAGAAACTCCTCCAGAAGACATGTCTGTTCAAGGTAGAGATTTACTAACAGGTAAGCCAAAACAAGTTGAAGTTTCTTACAGAGAAATTGCAAAAGCATTAGACAAATCCATACAACGTATCGAAGATGCGGTAATGGAAACTTTATCTCAAACACCTCCAGAATTAGCTGCTGATATATACAATACCGGTATTTACCTTGCAGGTGGAGGATCAATGTTAAGAGGTCTTGACAAAAGAATTTCGCAAAAAACAGATTTACCTGTTTACATTGCTGAAGATCCTTTAAGAGCAGTTGTTAGGGGAACAGGTATGGCGCTTAAAAATATCGTTAAATTTAAAAGTATCCTTATAAAATAACAAAAAAATGAATTCTAAATTCTAATTTTCATTACAAGTTGTCAGTGAAATGGAATTTAGAATTTGATTTTTGATTTATTTAAATATTCAATTTTAAACAATGCAGCAAATATTTAATTTTATTTTTAAAAACAGTAACAGAATACTGTTTTTGCTGCTTTTGGGTATATCGTTAACACTTACGATTCAATCCCATTCCTTCCACAGAAGCAAAATAATTAGTTCTGCAAACTTTTTGAGTGGTGGTGTTTACGAAAAGGTAAACAATCTAAATGAGTATTTAAACTTAAAAACTCACAACGACGCACTTGCACTTGAAAATGCTAAATTAAAAAGCCTTTTATTTAATCGTGAAGATACAACTGCTGTTAAAAAACTAGACAGTCTGAAAGGGGTTAAACCTGATGATATACTTGTTTCAAAAGTCATTAAAAACTCTTATAACATGTATGAAAATTACCTGACTTTAAATTCAGGTGAAATAGACGGCGTAAAACCCGACATGGGAGTAATCAACAGTTTAGGTATTGTAGGAATCATTGAGAATACTTCCAAAAACTATTCAACTGTAATCAGTATTCTGAACAAAAGATCGCAAATTAACGCTAAAATCAAAAAATCAAATCATTTCGGTTCGCTAAATTGGAACGGAAAAAGTACTGGTTTTGTGCAATTGACAGATCTTCCACGATTAGCATTAATAAAAATTGGTGATACTATTGTTACAGGCGGACAGTCGGTTATTTTCCCTGAAAACATCAACATTGGAACAATCGCTAAAATTTACAGAGATAAGCTAACGAACTATTACACCCTTGATGTCAAACTTTTTAACGATATGACTAATTTAGGCCATGTTTATATCATAAAAAGTAAAGATCGTGAAGAAATTATAAATTTAGAAAAAAGAGAAAAAGATGAATAGCGCCTTGTTAGTCAATATTTTCCGATTTATTCTGTTGTTGGCCATTCAAATTATAATATTTAATAATATGAATTTTCTGGGCTACATCAGTCCATTTCCTTACATCTTATTTATAATATTGTACCCCGTAAATGGAAACAAATCAGCACTTGTGGTTACCAGTTTTTTACTTGGAATTATAATGGACTTGTTTAGCAACTCTGGCGGGACACACGCTACGGCTTGTTTAGTTTTAGCATATTTCAGACCTTCTATTTTTAAATTTGCATTTGGTTTAAGTTATGAATATCAAACCATAAAAATTAATGATGTTTTAACGCCACAACGATTTTCTTTTATATTATTGTCCGTTGTGATTCATCACTTTACGTTATTTTTATTGGAGGCATTTCAGTTAAGTTTTATTTTGGACACGTTGATTACAATAGTATTAAGTACCATATTTACAATCATTATTTGCATTATCATAATCTATCTTATTAAGCCAAACAAAAGATGAGAAAAGTCTTGTTGCCTTCCTTAATTATTCTTGCTACTTTTTTACTCGTGATGCGAATATTTTATTTGCAGGTTGTTGATGATACATTAAAGTTGAAATCTGAAAATAATGCGATTAAAAAAAAATACGAATATCCTGAAAGAGGCTACATCTACGATCGAAAAGGAAAGTTATTAGTGGCCAATCAGGCATCCTATGACATCATGGTAATACCTCGTGAAGTAAAAAAAACCGATACCTTAGAATTTTGTCAATTACTGAATATCACCAAAGAAGATTTTATTAAAAAAATTGAAAAGGCTAAAATATACAGTCCTAGATTACCCTCTGTTTTTTTATCGCAACTGAATAAAAGTGAATTTGCCGCTTTCCAAGAGAAAATACGAAAATACGAAGGTTTTTATTTTCAAAAGCGTTCTCTTCGTGATTATGAAGTGGCTTTTGGCGCTAACGTTTTCGGGTCTATCACTCAGGTAAATGAGAAGCTAGTAGAAAAAAATCCATATTACAATAGTGGCGATTTGATAGGCCGACAGGGAGTTGAAGAAAGCTACGAAGATCTTTTGCGAGGAGTAAAAGGCGTAAAATATTTTCAGAAAGACAAATACAACCGTGAAATTGGTTCGTATAAAGATGGAAAATATGACACTATTGCTGTTCAGGGAGAAGACATAAATCTTACCATAGATGCTGAAATCCAAAAATATGGAGAAGAATTAATGATCAACAAAAGAGGTGGAATTGTTGCAATTGAACCCAGCACGGGAGAAATTTTAGCATTGGTAACAGCACCTTCCTATGACCCTTCAATATTAGTTGGAAGGCAACGATCAAAAAATTACACTAAACTTTATCGCGATTCAATCGCCAAACCGCTTTACGATCGAGGTTTATTGGCAGAATATCCTCCTGGATCTCCTTTCAAAATTTTGACTGGTCTTGTCGCACTTCAAGAAGGTGTTATTGATGAAAACACGACTGTTTTTTGTAATCGAGGATTTAGTTATGCAAGAGGTCGTTTTATGGGGTGTCACTGTCATGGAGGTGCACTTCAGTTACATAGAGGTATCTTTGAGTCTTGTAATTCCTATTTTGCGACGGCGTATATGAAAACGATAAATAAATATGCCAAACCAGCTCAAGCGGTTGATGTTTGGAGTAATCACGTAAAAAGCTTTGGCCTTGGACAATTCATGGGTTACGATTTACCCATTGGTAAAAAAGGTAAAGTTCCAGATTCAAAAACGTATAAACGCATTTATCCGAACGGCGGTTGGAGAAGTACCACTATTGTGTCTAATTCGATTGGTCAAGGAGAAGTTTTAATGACACCAATACAACTGGCTAATATGATGGCAACAGTGGCAAATGAAGGTTATTATTACACACCTCATATCATCAAAAGAATTAAAGGTCACACTATTGACAAAAAGTTTACTACCAAACATGTAACCACAATTGACAAAAGACACTTCAAACCGATGATCAGTGGCTTATTTGACGTGTATAACCTGGGGACAGCGAGTGCTTTAAAGGTTGAAGGAATTGATATTTGCGGTAAGACGGGTACTGCAGAAAATTTTGCGAAAATTGGTGGGGTACGAGTAAAACTAGAAGATCATTCCATATTTGTTGCTTTTGCACCAAAAGACAATCCTAAAATTGCAATTGCAGTTATGGTGGAAAATGGTGGCTATGGCTCAACAATAGCGGGGCCGATTGCCAGCTTGATGATCGAAAAATACCTTCGACAAAAAATCACAAGACTTGATTTAGAGAAAAGGATACTTGCAACCAGCTTACAAAGTAGATACGCTAAATTAGGCGGCCTCTCTGAAGAAGTAAAATTACAATTACGAATTAGTGATTCTCTTCTGAAAAAGAAAACAATGAAGACTTCAACTGTAAAAGCAAAAGTTGACACTATCAAAGAGACCAAACAAGCTATTTAATTCCGATGAAAAACCAAAGCGTAACAAATAATATTGACTGGATAAGCATAATCATCTATGCGTTATTAGTTATTTTGGGCTGGCTTAACATCTATTCCTCCTCGTTATCTTCTATGGAAGATACTTACGAGAAGCAGTTGATATTTATAGTATTAACTATTCCTTTAATTTTCGTAATACTCTCCGTTGATGGGAAATTTTATGAAAAATACGCTAGTATTATTTTTGGAATTTCACTATTATCGTTGGCAGGATTGTTTTTATTTGGAAAAACAATAGCGGGTCAACGTTGTTGGTATGCCGTAGGAAGTTTTACCATTCAACCTTCTGAGTTTGCAAAAGCAGCAACAGCTTTAGCTTTGGCAAAATATCTGAGCGACACTCAAATTAATCTAAAAGATGTGACCCGCCAATGGCAGGCACTTGCGATAATAATTTTACCCGTGCTGCTCATTTTACCACAGCCCGATCCTGGAAGTGCTTTGATTTACAGCATATTCATCATTGTCTTGTACCGCGAAGGACTTCCGGCTTGGTATGTATGGACCGGTTTTATAACCATTCTTCTGTTTGTATTAACGCTGGTATTAGAACCTCAATATGTAATCCTTATCGGATTGTTGGTGCTATTAATCATACACTTTAAATCTAGATTAGCCGATAGGAATATCATTTTGAGTAGTATTCTTTTTGTGTTGCTATCAGGATTTGTTTTATCTGTGGACTATGTTTTTGACAATGTATTTAAACAACACCACAGGGATCGTTTTAATATCCTTTTAGGGAAAACAGTGGACTTGAAAGGCATTGGATATAATACCAATCAATCCGAAATTGCTATAGGATCTGGAGGTTGGTTAGGAAAAGGATTTCTTGAAGGCACTCAAACAAAAGGTGGCTTTGTTCCAGAACAACATACGGATTACATTTTCACTACTGTAGGCGAAGAATGGGGATTTGCCGGTTCTTTGGTCGTAATAGCCCTTTTTACAGGTCTATTCCTAAGAATAATTTACTTAGCCGAAAGACAAAAAACAAAATTCAGCAGAGTTTATGGATATTGTGTTGCAGGAATCTTATTCACACACTTCTTTGTAAATATTGCGATGGTGGTAGGTATTTTTCCAACAATTGGGGTTCCGCTTCCATTCTTTTCATACGGAGGTTCTGGGCTTTGGGGATTCACTATCTTATTGTTTATATTCATAAAAATGGATGCGAATAAAGTGAACGAATGGTAATTTGACAGCTTTAAGCCAAGGAAATTCGTTACAACCAAAGTGTTAATATAACTATGAGCTTTTGATCAAAGAGCAAGATTTTAAAGGTATTCACCCTATTGACTGTTCAACTAAATCCTATAGCTCTGAATTATTAACCAAAAGTTCGGCCACTATTTTGACACAAATCCGTTCATTAATTGCTTGTATTTCGGCAATTTAAATTACTCTGAATGATACACAAAGAACATTGATTAAAATTTACTTAATTATCTCCAAAAGTTATATTTAAACGAAAACGATGGTTATCAAAATAAAAACGCCCTGTAAATCTTTTGAATTTATAGGGCGTTTTAGTTATTATTGTTCGAAAACCTTATTCTTACGATTTAGCTAATTTAGCTTTTTTAATTTTTACTGGTATATTCTTTCTAGAAACTACTTTAGATTGTAAATCATCTAATACATTAAGTGCTTCTTCAACATAAATATCTTTGGATAACTCATCATGCCATCTCTCTCTTTTATCTTTTAAAGTAACATCTTTACTCATGGCATCCGTTTCATAAGGCAACGAAGTAAATATGAATGAATTTTTATAATCTACAATTGGTTTGTATTTTTTAGCTTTCTCCTCTATCTCTGATTGAGCAATTTTAAATTTTTCAATATTTAAACTGTACACATTCTCTTCGCTTCTGCTGTCAATCCATTTCGCATTCTCTTCAATTAATTGAAATTGTGCGTTTTGAGCGATTCTATTTTTACTATTTGTAATTGCTTGATTAAAGTTGGAATTATTATTCCATATTTGATAATCAGCTTTATCTATTTTATCCCAAGGCATCGCATTATCAACATCACGCTCTCCCATTTTTAGATAAGCATATCGGTCCGGCATCACAACATCGCTGCTTACTCCTTCTAACTGAGTAGAACCTCCATTTATTCTGTAAAACTTCTGCGTTGTTGTTTTGATTGCTCCTAAATCCCCAACAGAACTACTGCGCACGAATTGGTTCAAATCAATCACATTTTGGACAGTTCCTTTTCCATAGGTTTGTTTACTTCCAATAATAATTCCTCTTTTATAATCTTGTATTGCTGCCGCTAAAATTTCAGAAGCAGATGCGGAGAAACTATTCACCATAATTACCAACGGTCCGTCCCATTCAATTTTTGCATCTCTGTCGTACAACACTTCTTTTTTTCTACCCGCAGATTTAATCTGAACGATTGGCCCTTGTTCTATAAATAATCCTGCAATGTCAACAACCGTTGACAAAGATCCTCCACCGTCATCACGAACATCCAAAACAATTCCGTTTACTCCTGCTTTCTTCAATCGATCCACTTCTAAAGCAATATCTTTTCCGGCATCTCTACCATCTGCGTTTTCGAAATCAATATAAAATTTTGGCAAATAGATTACTCCATATTTCAGCCCGTTTTTGTTTACGATACTGGACTTCGCATAGGTTTCTTCTATTTCAACAATATCTCTCACAATCGAAATAATCTTAATTGTCCCATCTACTTTTTTTACAGTAAGGCGCACTTCCGAACCTTTAGGACCTTTTATTTTCTTCACTACATCATCAAGACGCATTCCAACTACATCAACCGCTTCGCCATTTCCTTGCGCAACTTTCATTATTAAATCCCCTGCTTCTAATTGTTTTCCTCTCCAAGCAGGACCGCCAGAAATAAGCTCTGAAATTTCCGTTAAATCATTTTTCTTTTGAAGGCGTGCCCCAATTCCTTCTAACTTCCCGCTTATGCTTACATCAAAACGCTCTTTTTCTTCAGCTGCAAAATAATTTGTATGTGGATCAAAACGTGCTGTAATGGAATTGATGTATACAGAAAACCAATCGTTTCTGTCCAAATCTTTTATAAATCCAAAATACTCATCAAGCGATTTTACCGAATTTTCTCTAGTTTCTTTTTCTAAAACATTAAAAGATTTAACAACATAATTTGCATCATTTTTCTTTTTATCCTCCTCTAATTTTTGTTTGTCAATTAAAGACGAAAGTGCAGACAATTTAATTTGTTTGCGCCATTTATCATTAAGTTCAGCATCGTTTTTAGGGTATGGCGCTTTTTCGTAATCAATATTGAAACTTTCATCAATAGTATAATCAAAAGGTTTGCTCAAAACATCTTTGTAGATTTTAGTACTTTCGTTCATTCTTTTCATCAAACGCTCATAAGTCAAATTAAAGAAAGACAAATCTTTATTCAACAGCTGGTCATCTAGTTGCAATTCGAATTTTGAAAATTCATCAATATCAGATTTCAAAAAGAATCGTTTCGATGGATCCAAAGCTTCAATATAATCTTTGTAAATCCCCTTCGAAAAAGTATCGTCGATTTTCGCTGGACTATAATGGCCTTTTTCAATTACAAAAGTTAATAACTCCAAGAGCAGCTTGTCCTTTTCAGGATCATCTGCTTTAGACGCATTCATTTTAAAGGCAAATAATGTTAGCGAAAGAAATACGACAACAAGGATAATTTTATAATTTCTTTTCATAAAGTTAAGAGTAGTATTCATCAATTTTTATTCTAAGTTACGGTAAAAACTATGCCAACGTCAGCAGGGCTCCCATAAATTTTTGTTAAAGATATAAAAATGTTTTTTTTTATTAACTTAAATGAATCAAGATAACATATTTTTATCTTTTGTTTACTTAATCCCATTTTGTGTAATTACATTTGCCATTAAAATCATAAAAACAAACCTTTTTTTGCCGAAATAATAATGAAAAAAACTAGACCTTTAATTTTAATAACGAATGACGATGGCATTACAGCGCCAGGCATCAGAGCCCTAATTTCGGTTATGGCAGAATTGGGAGAAATCGTTGTGGTCGCTCCAGATACACCACAAAGCGCCACGGGTCATTCCATTACCATCAACAGCACGTTATATTTGAATAAAATTTCAAAAGACACAGATCCTTTTTTAGAATACAGTTGCTCTGGAACACCAGTTGATTGTGTCAAACTGGCTGTAAACGAAATTTTGAAACGAAAACCTGACTTGTGCGTTTCTGGCGTTAATCACGGTTCAAATTCTTCGATAAATGTGATTTATTCCGGCACAATGAGCGCCGCCGTTGAAGCGGGAATAGAAGGAATTCCCGCTATTGGATTCTCATTATTGGATTACGACTGGAACGCCAATTTTGAGAATATAAAATCATTTATCCGCAAAATATCTGTAGAAGTTCTTGAAAATGGACTTCCGGAAGGCGTAGTTTTGAATGTTAATTTTCCTAAATTAGAACAAAAAGACATCAAAGGAATTAGGGTTTGTCGTCAAGCGAAAGCAATTTGGGTAGAGAAATTCGATAAAAGAAAAACGCCGCAGGGAAGAGACTATTACTGGCTGGCAGGCGAATTTGTAAACCAAGATAAAGGAGAAGACACGGATGAATGGGCCTTGGAAAATGGGTTTGTGTCAGTCGTTCCTGTACAATTTGACTTGACCGCACACCACGCCATACAACAACTTAATACTTGGAAATGGAATGAATAAAAAAGACTTATTATTTGGATTTTTATTAGGGTTTGCAACTACGCTGCTTGGATCTTATATTTTTATCACCATTTTTACGGAATTCAAATTCATCGCAGGAATTCAAATCATGAAATCACAGGGAAACCTAGGTAAAATAATCACTTTGGGATCAATTATGACGCTGATAGCATTTGGAATTTTACTCAAAATGAATAAAGAAATGATGGCGCGTGGTGTTGTTTTGGCAGTCATTGCCTTGGCGATTCTCACTTTATTTATTTAAGTTTATCTTTGCAGCAGAATAAAATGATTGCAGCAAAAATGATTTTGTCTGTTTGATTTTAAAAATTCCAAATCGAAAAAACATGAAATATTATATAATTGCAGGAGAAGCCTCAGGTGATTTGCATGGTTCTAATTTGATGAAAGAGCTATACAAAAAAGATCCTAATGCTGACATTCGGTTTTGGGGCGGTGATTTAATGAAAAATGTTGGCGGTATATTAGTGAAACACTATCGTGAATTAGCGTTTATGGGATTTATCGAAGTGATTTTTAATCTAAAAACAATTCTGAACAACATAAATATCTGTAAAAAAGACATTCTTAAATTTCAGCCTGACGTACTTATATTCATCGATTATCCCGGATTTAATTTGCGAATTGCCAAATGGGCAAAAGCATTGGGATTGAAAACCCATTACTATATCTCTCCGCAAATCTGGGCATGGAAAGAAAGCAGAATTACAGATATCAAGCGCGATATTGATAAAATGTATGTGATTTTACCTTTTGAAAAAAAGTTTTATGAGGACAAACATCATTTTCCAGTCGAATTTGTTGGTCATCCACTAATTGATGCCATTCACAATCAACCAATAGTTGATCCCGTTCTTTTCAGAAAAGAACACCAATTAAACGACAAACCAATTATCGCCATTTTACCCGGCAGCAGAAAGCAGGAAATTACTAAAATGCTATCTGTAATGCTTAGTGTAGTTAAAGATTTTCCGGACTATCAATTTGTAATTGCGGGTGCTCCAAGTCAGGAATTTTCTTTTTACCAAAATTTTATCACGCAGGAAAACATAAAATTCATCTCAAACAAAACCTATGATTTATTGCGAAATGCAACTGCAGCCATAGTCACATCAGGAACTGCAACACTGGAAACGGCACTGTTTAAAGTTCCCGAAGTAGTTTGTTATAAAGGCAGTTGGGCTTCGTACCAAATTGCGAAAAGAATTATTACACTCAAATACATTTCATTAGTGAATTTGATTATGGATGAAGAAGTGGTAATCGAATTAATTCAAGACGAATGCACTACAAAACGCATTCGGGAAGAACTCGAAAAAATATTAAAAACGGACCATCGCGATACGCTTTTAAAAAAATATGCGTTACTAGAAGAGCAATTAGGCGGAATTGGAGCAAGTGAAAAAACGGCTGCATTGATTGTAAATGATTTAAAATAATCTGTAATTTATTTCCAAATTTTAAAATCATCTAAAAAAACTCTTTTGAAAAGATTACTATACCTTCTGTGCCTTGGCATCTTTTTTACCGCTTGTAAATCGACATCCTCCATTGTAACTTCAAAAGAAAGAGAGTCAAAAGAGAAATTAACTCGATCCGAAAAGAGAAAAGCAAATCAACTAGCCGAACAATTAATCGATGCAGCTATTGAAAATTTGGGTGTAAAATACAAATATGCTGGCACAACAAAAGCTGGTTTTGACTGTTCGGGTTTAATGTACACCATTTTTAATTCGGAAAATATTAGTCTTCCACGGAATTCCTTTCAACAATCAAAAATTGGCATTGTTTTAAATCCAAAAAAAGAACAAGCCCAAAAAGGCGATTTAATTTTTTTTAAAACGAATAAAAACAAAGAAATTAATCATGTTGGAATCGTGATTGAAGCAACCGATGAAGAAATAAAATTCATTCACTCCTCCACTTCAAAAGGAGTAATTATTTCCTCGACCAAAGAACCTTACTACAAAAAAACCTTCGTCCAAATCAACCGTGTTCTTTAATTAATTCTCTTTTGGGAAAAAATTTAGTTTTCAAATTATAAAAAATCTAGAAATAATTATATCTGTTTCTTACTAAAAATGTGTACTTTAGAGTTATGAAAGTACTACAATTCCCACTAGCGAGAATTACATTCGGGTTTGTTATCGGTTTGCTTTTTGGACATTATTTCCAGCTCTCAATCAAGGCACTGTTTGTTATACTTTTCATATTCATCTGTGTTTTTGTAATGCTGTATTTTTTATCCAAAAAAAACAGTAAATTATCGACCTATTTTGGAATCGGAACTTATTTACTTTCCGTTATTATCTCCCTTTCAACGCAAATCATTCATACCGATCTTTTCAAAAAAAACAACTACACTCACAACAAGGAAATTTTTGAACAACCGCATATCATTTCATTAACGATCAGAGAAAAGCTGAAAAGTTCAACTTTTAGCGATCGTTATTTAGCCATTATTAATCATATCGACCAGAAAGAACAAACAGGAAGAATCATATTAAACATTCAAAATGACAGTTTGCATCACGTTCTTGAAGTTGGGAATTCTTTGTTGATAAAAGGCACTTTAACAAAAAACAAACCGTCAAATAACCCAAACCAATTTGATTACAGCAAATATCTTGAAAACAAACAAATCTATGCGCAGCTGTATGCTGATGTTGACGAAATAAAAATTGGAACTGAAATAGAAAAAAACATTTGGTATTATTCTTCTAAATTGAGAACCCGAATTATTCGCAATTTAGAAAAAAACGACTTCAACAAAACAGAATTAAACGTTGCTATTGCATTAATAATGGGACAACAACAAGATATTTCTCCTGAAATTCTTCGGGATTATCAATATGCCGGAGCAGTACATATTTTATCCGTTTCCGGATTGCATATTGGATTCATTCTGCTTTTTGTAACCTTTATTCTAAAACCAATTCCCAATACCAAGCGAGGTTCTTTTATAAAGTTAATCACTATTCTTATCTCATTATCCATGTTCGGGATCATTGCCGGTTTAGCACCTTCAGTGGTTCGTTCCGTAACTATGTTTTCGTTTGTAGCGATTGGAAATCATCTTCGGAGAAGTGTGAATATTTATCACACATTATTAGTTTCTATATTGTTGATTCTACTTTTCGAACCTTCTTTCCTGTTTGATGTTGGTTTTCAATTAAGTTATATCGCTCTGTTTTTTATCATTTGGCTGCAGCCACTTTTATCTTCCATTTGGAAACCAAAATACAAAGTTTCTAAATATATTTGGGATATCCTTACCGTTTCTTTTGCGGCACAAATAGGCACTTTACCTCTGAGCATTTATTATTTCCATCAATTTCCCGGTTTGTTCTTTGTCACTAATCTGATTATTATTCCGATACTAAGCATCATTATGATTTTAGGTGTTTTGGTAATGCTTTTAGCAGCGTTCAACATAATTCCCGTATTCCTGTCTCAACTGCTGGAATGGAGTATTTATTATTTAAATAAAATCATCAACGCAATTGCCTCCTTGGAACAGTTCATTATTGAGGATATTCCACTTCACTTTTATCTTTTGCTTAGCGCTTATTTACTATTGTTTGCGTTAATCATTTGGTTCAAAAAACCAAGTTTTAATAAATTGGCCATGGTCTTGATTTCCATCCTCATTGTACAATTTTCATATTTTACAATAGCGTATAAAATTCAAACCGAAGAGGAATTTATCGTTTTCAACAGCAGAAAAAGCACCCTGATTGCGGAGAGAAATGGTGAAAACATTTTAATTTATGCCAATGACAGTATTTTGAAAACCGCCCAGCGAAACAATCTATTAAAATCCTATCGCATTGAAAACTTAAGCACTTTACAACAGAAAAAGCGACTTCAAAATTTCATCTTCTTTAATGGGAAAAAGATTTTTGTGTTAGACAGCTCGGGAATTTATCCAAAAAACATCAATCCGGATATTGTCGTATTGACACAATCGGCAAAAATAAACGCAGACCGTTTGATTCAAATAATGAAACCCAAATTAGTTATAGCTGATGCGTCAAACTTTAAAAACATTCAAAAACTATGGAAAGCCAGTTGTAAAAAACAGAAAATCCCTTTTCACGCAACTGCCGAAAAGGGATTTTATAAATTGAATTAAAAATTTTTATTTTTTCAGAAAACCATTTGCTACAGCTAACCAAGCTGAAGGTCCGCCGGCTACATAACCTGTACTTCCTATACCTTCAAAATTAACTTTACCGTCTTTTGTGATGGCATTTGCAAGTACAATGGTTGGGAACCCTTGAATTCCAAAAGCCATTTGTAATTCACTATTTTGTTTTTTAATGTCAGGTGTCTGCGGCGCTTTCCTTGGATAATCCAATTCGACTAAAACTACATTTTCCTTGGCCCAAACCGCGAATTCAGGTGTTTTCAAAACTTCTTTTTGCAAACGAATACACCATCCGCACCAATCACTTCCGGTGAAAAACAACAATAATGGTTTCTTGGTTTCCTTCGAAATTTCCATCGCCTTGGTGACATTGGTTTCCCAAACTAGTTCTTGAGCATCGGCTGCAAATGAGCCGGCAAACAGTAATAAAGCAACTATAATTTTCTTCATGTTTATAATTTTATTGGTTTAAAATCAAAAATGATGCCTAAAGTTTAACGAACACCGTGCATTAGTTTTTTAATAACCGGAGTCATCGCTACAGAGAATAAAGCAACCACGATGGAAATGCTAGTCAACATCCAAAAGAAGTAACTCAATCCGTGTTCATTGGCGATTTTATCAATGTTTTCTCCAAACATACCCGCACCCTTCATACCAATTGCTACCGCCAAGTACCAAACACCAAACATGAAAGCAATCATACGAGCCGGAACTAATTTACTCACATAAGACAATCCAACAGGAGAGATACACAATTCAGCCATGGTATGGAAAAGATAGACTAAAATCAACCAAATCATACTTACTGAAGCTGTTTTGGCACCTGCTTCAATTCCGCTTGCGCCAAAAGCTACACAAGCCATTCCAAGCGCTAATAATCCCATTCCGATTCCGTATTTTAAATTCGCAGAAGGATTGTATTTACTTTCCCACCATTTAGAAAACAACGGTGCTAATGAAATAATAAACAAGGAGTTTAAAGTAGAAAACCATGTAGCAGGAACTTCCGTTAATGCCGTGGTTACTTTGTCAATTTTCAATGCTTGCAAGGTTGAATCTGATAAGGATAAATATCCTGCGGTGTAATAATCTTTAGTCAACATCCAGATTGCTATTGCCCAGATAATGATAAAACTGATGCTTAGAATAATATTTGCAACAGCATACAACTTAAATGTTTGTTTGAATAATAAGAATAAAACCCAAGTAATAATTACTAAAGGTAAAATAGTAATCAATGAATTCATTACTAAAAACACGACGCTCCAATTGCCTGTTAAAACACGATCCGTATAATCACTGGCGAAAATAGTTAAACTGTTTGGTGATTGTTCAAAAATTGCCCAGAAGAAAATAGTCAGAAACGCAAAAAATGTAACTGCAATTAATTTCTCTTTGGTAATTTTAGAATATTGAGTAAATCTGTAAACCAATAATATGATAAATACAACTAATGCTGAGACAATTGCAATAGCATTTCCACTCGGTCCAAGGAAAGAAAAAACGTTTACTTTACCACCTGATATTTTAGAAGCAGGGTCATTTACGAGCCATAATAATGCTAAAATAGAAGAGAAAGCAATTGCTGCTAATTGTATTGGAGTAAAAGGATTTCTTTTATCAGTGTCCAATGCTTCCGCTTTTGCTTTGCTTTCTTTACTTGGTTTCAAACCAATATCCCCAAAGATATCTTGAGACAACCAAAACTGTAACATTCCGAAGAACATGAAGATTCCGGCTAAACCAAATCCGTAGGTCCAACCTACTTTTTCACCTAAATAACCACAGAGTAAAATCCCGAAGAACGCTCCGGCATTTACACCCATGTAAAACAATGTATACGCACCATCTTTCTTTTCAGGACGGTCTTTGTACATTTCAGATACGATGGAAGTCATGTTTGGTTTAAAGAAACCATTTCCAAAAACCAACAATACCAATCCTAAATAAATTGAAAATTCAGTTTCAACAGCCATAGAAGCATGTCCTAAAGTCATTAAAGAGGCTCCAACAACAACAGCCCATCTGAAACCAATTACTTTATCGGCAAAATAACCTCCCAACATGGTTGATAAATAAACTAAACCTACGTACGAACCAAATAATGCAGAAGCATTTTCACGAGTCCATTCCCAACCGCCATCTGTAAAGGACGCAGTTAAAAATAATATTAATAAAGAACGCATTCCGTAGAATGAGAAACGCTCCCACATCTCTGTGAAAAACAAAACGAATAGTCCCGCAGGATGTCCTAAAACGGTGCTTTTAAAAAATTGATCTGTAGTATTTTGACTCATATTATTAATTGTTTAATTCGTTATCTACTCCGTGCATTAATTTTTTTATTAGTGGCGAAAGTACTAATAGTAGTAATCCAAAACCAAGTCCTGTGTAAAATAAGTATTCAAAAAGTACTAAATAACTCTGTTTAGCCAAATTTAAATCCGGTGCTGTACCATTTGAAGTGTCAACAGAAGCGATATTCGCTAAAATAGAAGCTATAAATTCAGAACTGGCTGTTGCCAAGAACCAAACGCCCATCATGAACCCGACGATTTTTGCCGGAGATAACTTTGTCACTGCAGAAAGTCCTACTGGTGACAAACTCAATTCCCCACAAGTATGTAAAAAATAAGCTAATACTAGCCAGATCGCCGCTACTTTTCCTGCGCCAGAAAGATTTATCCCCATTACTAATGCTCCAAAACCTAAACCAACGAAAGCTAATGCTAAAGCAAATTTCACGGCTGTATTAGGATTGTATTTTCCTAAATTTGGCCATATCCATGCAAAAACCGGAGCTAACAAAATTATAAATAAGGCATTAAAACTTAAGAATTGTCCAGCAGATACTTCATAACCAAATATAGTTCGGTCTAAAATTCTATCGGCAAATAAATTCATGGAGGTATACGCTTGCTCAAACAATGCCCAGAAGACAATCGTAAATACAATCAGAATAGTTAAAGCGATCAATTGGTGACGTGCTTTACCATCAAGTTGCGTGGCAGCATAATAAACGATATAAACAAAAGAAATTCCACCCGCAATTTTTAAAGCCCATGAAACTGCATCGTGATTTTGAACCATTTGCCAAAACAATAAAGTTGACAAAACACTTCCAATATAAATCAACCATTCATTTTTAAGTCCAAACGATTTTTTCTCTAAGAAAGATGGGTTGTTCGATTCTCCTTTTCCCATCAATAATTTTCTTCCGGAAATAAAAGTTAATAATCCAAAAAACATTCCGACTCCAGCTGCACCGAAACCATAACTCCAACCGTATTTTTCGCCAAGCCAAACACATATCAGCGTAGCCATAAAAGACCCTAAGTTGATTCCCATATAAAACAATGTAAAACCAGAATCTCTTCTTTTATCTCCTTTTTCATACAATTCTCCCACTAATGAAGAGATATTGGCTTTCAAAAAACCAACTCCGACAATAATTAACGATAATGAAAAGTAAAATATTTGTAAGGCGGTTTCGTCCCGAGTAATTTCTCCAGTAATGGATTCTGTTGCGGCATTCCCTTCATAAGCCATTCCTATATGACCCATCACCAACATAATACCTCCAAAAACAATCGCTTTTCTAAATCCCAGATAGCGATCCGCAATAAAGCCTCCCAAAACGGGTACTGCATAAACCAATGCTGCATAACTCCCAATTAGTAAGTTTCCAGAAGTATCCGAAAACAAATGGTACTTTGTCAGATAAAAAATCAGTAAAGCTTTCATTCCATAAAACGAAAACCGTTCCCACATTTCGGTAAAAAACAATATAAAAAGCGCTTTTGGATGTCCAAAAAACTCTTCTTTTTTCAATGCGTCGTTTGTCATAAAGCGCTGTTATAAATTTTCTTTGATAAAATTAGTCATTTTTGTATACAATTGAATTCTGGTTTTTCCACCGTAAATCCCGTGATTATTGTCCGGGTAAATTTGGGAATCAAATTGTTTATTAGCCTGAATCAAAGCTTCCATCATTTGCATGGAGTTCTGAACATGAACATTATCATCTCCTGAACCATGAATCAAAAGGAATTTTCCTTTTAATTTGTCCACGTGATTTATTGGTGAATTATCATCGTATCCACTTGTATTTTCCTGTGGTGTCTGCATGTAACGTTCCGTGTACACGCTGTCATAAAAACGCCAGTTCGTTACTGGAGCTACCGCAATTGCCATCTTGAAAACATCATTCCCTTTCAAAATACAATTAGAAGACATAAATCCCCCATAAGACCAGCCAAATATACCAATTCTAGCTTTATCCACAAATGCGTAATTTCCTATCACTTTAGCAGCGTCAATTTGGTCTTCCACTTCGTATTTTCCTAATTGCAATTGAGTCACTTTTTTGAAATCAGCTCCTTTAAAACCAGTTCCGCGTCCGTCAATACAAGCAACAATGTACCCTTGTTGTGACAACATCATGAACCAGTAATCATCGGTGCTGTTCCACTCATTGTTTACTTGTTGTGAACCCGGACCAGAATATTGGTACATAAAAACAGGATATTTTTTTGCCGGATCAAAATCTTTCGGTTTAATCATCCAAGCATTTAACTCATTCCCTTTTGCCGTTTTCAAAACAAAAAACTCTTTCGCCGGTAAATTATAGCTTTTTAGTTTTGAAGCCAATGATTCATTATTTTCAATAACTTGTATTTGTTTGCCAAATTTAGCATCGTTCAACGTATATGTCGTTGGTTGAGCCGCACTTGAAAACGTGTTGATATAGTATTGAAAATTTGGGCTGAATGTTGCCGAATTCGTTCCTGTATATTGAGATAAACGCACTTTGTTTTTTCCGTCAAGACCTATTTTGTAAACGTCTCTGTTGATAGATCCATTCTCCACCGACTGATAAAAAACAGTATTCGTCTTTTCGTCTAAACCATAATAATTCGTCACTTCCCATTTTCCTTTGGTCAGTTGATTTTTCAATTTTCCGTTTTTATCATATAAATAAATATGATTGAACCCATCTTTTTCGCTTGTCCAAATAAAACTGTTGTCTTTCAAAAAAGTCAAGTTATCCGTAACATCAACATATGCTTTATCTTTTTCGTTCAAAACTACTTTTGCAGCTCCTGAATTACCGTCGATAAACAACAAATCCAAATTATTTTGATGGCGATTCAATACCTGCGCAGATAATGTGTTCGCATCATTCGTCCATTTTAATCTGGCAATATAAAAGTCGTTGTAATTACCCAGATTTATATTTTTTACCGCATTCGAATTTACATCATAAATATGTAAAGAAACCAAAGCATTCTTCTCACCGGCTTTTGGATATTTAAACGTTTGCATTGTTGGATATAACTCTTTTCCAAACATTGACATCGAAAATTCAGGAACTTGACTTTCGTCAAAACGAATGTATGCCACCTTTTTGCTGTCTGCGCTCCAATCGAAAGCTTTCACAAAAGCAAATTCTTCTTCGTAAACCCAATCCGTAATACCGTTTATAATGCTGTTTTTCTTTCCATCTGTAGTAATTGGAGTTGATTTATTAGAAGCTAAATCATATACATACAGATTATTTTCTTTGGCGTACGCCATCTTTTTTCCATCGGGTGAAAAAGTAGGTTCCTGAACCTGAAAATCAAACAACTTTTTTAGTTTTTTTCTGGCAATATCATACAAGTAATAATCAGCAGTAAACGAGTGACGGAAGATTTGATTGGTGTTGCAAGCCAATAGAATCATTTTCTCCGCAGCGTCAAAAGTGTAACTGTCAATCCCGTTTGATAGATCCTTGTGGGATTTTGTATCTATAAGTGTAGCTACTTTTTTTAATGTCGCAAAATCATACAAATCAATCTGCATGCTTCTGGACTGTCTGTCAGCATTCAAAACCGTATACTGATTTGTGTTTTTCAACGATTGCAATTCATCCATTCCCTGAGCGCGAAATGTGCCGTTATAAATTTCATCAATTGTGATTTTTTGTTGGCCAACAACCGTAAAACACAAGAATAAAAATAATGCTATAATTTTTTTTGAATACATACTATTTATTTAAAGATAAAAACCGTCAATTTTAGTGAAAAAATTACAATTAATGGTCATTTTATATGTTAAATGTAAAAAACAATATTAAAAATAACCTTTCACTGAATATAATTTGATTGTAAATAAAACGGCTAAAACCGTATCTTTGCAACTATCTACACCATAATCAATTGAGAATGAACAAGGCTATTAGCGGATTTTCTAAATTATCCAAAGAAGAAAAAATTAAATGGATTGCCAATCAATATTTTTCAACACCTACAGAAGCCGTCGCCTTGTTGAAGAACTATTGGAATTCTGATCAAAAAATACAGAAATTACACGATGAATTCATCGAAAATACGATCACCAATTTTTACATTCCGCTGGGAGTTGCTCCTAATTTCCTGATTAATGGAAAATACAGCACTATTCCCATGGCAATTGAGGAAAGTTCTGTGGTTGCTGCTGCCGCAAAAGCTTCTAAATTTTGGTCCACCCGTGGCGGGTTTGAAGCAACTGTAATCAACACCGAAAAAATTGGCCAGGTTCATTTCATTTATAAAGGAGATGTTTCTAAACTAAACTTATTTTTTGCCCAAAACAAAAACAAATTTTTCTCAGAAACAGAATCGATTACAACAAATATGCAAAAACGCGGTGGTGGAATTTTAGATATTATTCTAAAAGACAAAACCGATTTGTTACCCAATTATTTTCAGTTGCATGCCACTTTTGAAACCAAAGACAGCATGGGTGCTAATTTTATTAATTCGTGTTTGGAACAGTTTTCCAAAACCTTAAAAGAAGAAGCACACCACTATGATTTATTCACGGAAACTGAAAAAGACATAGAAGTAGTGATGAGCATTCTCTCAAATTATGTTCCAAATTGCATTGTAAGAGCGGAAGTTTCTTGTCCGATTGCTGACTTGCAAGAAAAACACATTTTAAATCCTCAAGAATTTGCCGAGAAATTTGTGCAAGCTGTTCAAATCGCCGAAGTCGAGCCGTATCGCGCCGTAACGCACAATAAAGGAATTATGAACGGAGTAGATGCCGTAGTTTTGGCAACTGGAAATGATTTCCGTGCCGTTGAGGCAGGAATTCATGCCTATGCTTCCCGAAACGGAAAATACTCCAGTCTTTCCCATGCCAAAATCGAAAATGGCATTTTTACTTTTTGGTTGGAAATCCCTTTAGCATTAGGAACTGTAGGTGGATTGACTTCGCTGCATCCATTGGTAAAATTATCGCTTGAAATGCTAGAAAAACCATCCGCCAAGGAATTAATGCAGTTTGTAGCTGTAGCCGGTTTAGCCCAAAATTTTGCCGCTTTACGCTCCTTAACTACAACAGGAATTCAGGAAGGACACATGAAAATGCATTTGAACAACATCATCAATCAGTTTGAAGCCACGGATGAAGAACGTATTTTAATCCAGAAATATTTCAAAAAAAATACTGTTTCGCATAGCGCCGTAGTAACCTTTATTGAAAATTTAAGAAAATAACATTGATTTCCGACATCCCTGTCAAGGTTTAAAATCCTGACAGGGATTAAAATAAGACTAATGAAAAAAACATTCTACAGTAACGGAAAACTTTTAATCACAGGAGAATATCTGGTTCTCGATGGTGCAAAAGCCTTTGCATTACCCACAAAGAAGGGACAAAATCTCGTTATAGAAGATGGGAAAAACAACGAAATCAGCTGGAAAAGTTATGATTTTGATGGCAGCATTTGGTTCGAAGACACCCTTTTATTTTCTGACATTGTAAAGGAAGTCCAAACTGAAAATGACTCCGTAAAGTCAACACTTACGACCATTTTGCATGAAGCATTCAAATTAAATCCGGATTTTATTTTAAATTCAAACGGCTACACAATCACCACTGAACTTGGTTTTCCGAAAAGCTGGGGTCTGGGAACGTCGTCGACTCTGATAAATAATATTGCCCAATGGTTGCAAATCGATGCTTTTACATTGCTTAAAAACAGTTTTGGAGGCAGTGGTTACGATATTGCCTGCGCGCAAAACGACGCTCCTATTGTATATCATTTGGAAAAAGGTAATCCTATTGTTGAAAAAGTACGCTTTAATCCGGATTTTACAGACAATATTTACTTTATATATTTGAATAAAAAGCAAAGCAGCAAAAGCGCAATAGCAGCGTACAATATGAATAAAAAGAATAATCTGCCAAGTACGATTGCTATAAATGACGTGATAACCTCTGAAGTTTTGAATGCGACTACAATTCAATCTTTTGCTGCAGCAATACAAAAGCACGAAATACAAATGAGCATTATTCTGGAAACACAAACTATAAAAGAGTCTTTGTTTCCTGATTTTAATGGTGTGATAAAGAGTCTGGGAGCTTGGGGAGGTGATTTTGTGATGGCAATTGCAATTGAAAATCCAATTGACTATTTTATTTCAAAAGGATACAATACTGTAATTCCTTATGATGAAATGATATTATCCTAGTTTTTATAAATACATAACTTTAGACAAAAACTATATTAAAAACAAAATCCCGATACATTTAGCATGTATCGGGATTTTTATTGTCATTAATTACTTTTTGACTAGTAATTAAAATCTTGTCTGTTATCTTCAATTTTAGCGTTAGCTTTCAATGCAGGAACAACCCTGTTCGCATCTGAAGCACTTTGTGCTTTCAATTTAGCAACGTATGGTGCATGGTTTTTCAATACTGGTGCTTTTAAAGTACTTTTATTTTGAACAACATATACTCCAGTGTTGCCTTCAATTGGAGCAGATAATTTGTTTGCCGCTAATGCAAATGCATTTCCAACAACTTTTGGCTCTGGACCAACATTTGGCAACATCGCATTTTCCATAGTGAGACCGGTTGCTTGTTGTACCGTTCCTCCTACTGCTTTTGCAATTGCTTCAAGTGAAGAACCAGTCATTTTAGCTTTGATCAATGCTGCTTTTTTCTTGTTTTTTAGTATTTGTTCTACATAAGGTCTCGCTACAGAAACGGCAACTAAACCAGATTTATCAATACTTTTCAATTTTGCAATAACGTGACCTACATTAGCTACTTCAAATCTTTTTACAGCTCCTTCTTTAACTCCGTCTTCAAAAGCCCATCTCACGATAGTTCTTTGATTTCCTAATGTTCCAAAGTTCTCATCCATTCCTTTTACAGAGACAGCCGGAGCAACTTTAAGTCCCATATCTTTTGCAACTTTATTAAAGTCTTTGTCAGAAGCATTCATTTCTAACTTAGTTGACTGCGTAAATATTTTATCAGAAGTTGCTTCTGAAGCTTCTACTTTTTGAGCCACAGTAGCCAAACGAATTCCGTCTTGCTTATCTGTAATTTTTATAATATGAAAACCGAAATCAGTTTCAACTAAACCAACTTTACCAATCGCATTATTAAAAACAAAATCATTGAAAGGCTTCACCATTTGGTTTGGACCAAAATAACCCAAATCACCACCTTGTTGTGCAGACGAATCATCCGAAGCTGTAAAAGCCAACATCATAAAACTATCTGGATTAGCAGTTACCTGCGCCAAAATACTTTCTGCTTTTGCTTTTGCCTGTTCTTTTGTTCTTTTTTCTTTTTGATTAGGAACCTGAGTTCCTTCATAGCCAATTAAAATATGACTTGCTTTAGCATTTACACCTGGCTTCATTCCCATTGATTTAGAAATACAGTAGTAATTTCCAAAGATATATGGACCATAAACTTGACCTGGAGCAAGGTTAAACAATTTATCAGCATCTACAGCCGGTAAATCTTTTTTTGCAATGTATGTTGAATCGTAAGGAACATCTGAATTTGAATTTACGAAGTCAATTGCGTTCGTAGTAGTTCTAAATCCTGCTAAAGTATCGTTTTTACCTGTAGCTTGGTTGTACACTACACTTCCAGATAACAATGCATTAATTTTTGATTTTACATCCGCTTCATCCGCTGCAGATGCTTTGTCTTCAATCAAAACATATTCTACTTCACGGGATTCGTCTGCTTTGTATTTCTTTTCATTTTTCTTCATGAAATCTACAATCTCCGAATCAGAGATTTTTACTTCACTATCTTTTATGGTTGAATATAAACCGGCAACGTAAGCAAAGTTCACTTGGTTTGCTTCCATCTCGTATTTCATTTTACCTTCGCTTTCAGTTGTAAAAACTGCCGCTTTGATCAATGTGTTGTAGATTTGATATTTGGCATTTAAATCCGCATCTTTCTCTCTATCTTTTAAAAATTGAGCTTGTTCAGGATTAGATTTAAAATATTGTTTGAATTTGGCAACATCAAAAACACCTGCAGCATTCAAAAACAGTGGATTTCCACCAATATTTTGATCTGATTTTAAAACTTCCAATAAGTGTTTTTCCCCTACTCTAAGTCCTAATTTTTCAAATTCAGACGTCAACAAAGCGATAGAAACTTCTTGCTCCCAAACTCTGTTAGCTGCTTCAGTTGAAGTTATCCCTTGACCACCTTTTTCAACATTACTAACTTTAACTCTAAAATCCTCGAATGAAATATCTTTTCCATCGATGCTTCCTACATCTTTTGATGTACTGTTGAAACCACCACTGTTGAATATATCACCTATGATAAATGCTAATAAACAAAACCCGATAACGAGTATCAGAAGAAGTGAACGTTGTCTAATTTTTTGTAAAACTGCCATTTTATTGTTGTTAATTTATATATTCAGTTTGCGAAAATACAATTATCTAATTAATAATTATAGTAGTAGCGTTTTATTTTGCAAGAATTTTTATTTTCATAATAAAAATCACTCTTGCACACTCATTTTGACCAATTCAATTTTCTTATTTGTAGCTTCTTCAATGACAAAATGATAACAGTTTATGGTAATTACAGCTCCTTTTTGAGGAATTTCTTTTGTAAAATCGACAATGAAACCGCCCAGCGTTCCGTAAGAATCGCCTTCGGGAATGTGAAGTTTATAGGTTTGATTTAGATATTCCACATCCAATCGAGCCGAGAAAATAAAAACACCTTCGCCCAACTCTTTTTCTATCAACTCTTCATCGGAATCATGCTCGTCTTCAATTTCACCAAAAAGTTCTTCCACAATATCCTCAATTGTAATGATCCCCGACGTTCCGCCATATTCATCCAAAACAACGGCTACACTTTTTCTCTTTTTGGTCAGCAAATTCATAGCGTCTTTTATGAATATCGTTTCAGGAACAAATTCAACCGGAATCACAATTTCCTTTATGTTACTTGGTTTTTTGAATAAATCGAAGGAATGTACATAACCAATAATATCGTCAAGCGATTTTTGGTACACCACGATTTTGGAATAGCCCGTATCAATGAACAGTTGCTTCAGTTCTTCGATCGAATCAAACACCTCAACCGCTATTATTTCGGTGCGGGGACTCATCACATCCCTGGCTTTCACACCAGAAAACTCCAATGCATTTTGAAACATCAATATTTCAGAATCTACTAATTCATTATCCTCCACACTACTCATTTGTTCCGTAATATAATTGCCAAGTTCTATTTTACTAAAATACAACTGAATAGTATCGCCTTCCGTTTTAAAAAATTTCCGCAATATGAAATCAGAAATCCCAATGAAAAATGTAGAAATAAAATAGAATAGTTTATAGAATAGATAAGCCGGAACCGCAAAAAATTTAATAAACGAATTTGCATAAATTTGAAAAAAAACTTTAGGAAGAAACTCTGCAGTAATCAGAATAATTCCTGCCGAAATTAGGATTTGCAACAGCAGATTCACCCAATCTGAAAAATGATATCCCAAAGCTACAAACCATCTCATCACCGCATGACTCATAAAAAAACCATAGACCACCATTGCTATAGTGTTTCCAATAAGCATGGCTACAATAAAGTTTGATGGTTTTTCAGTAAGTTTTGTAAGTATTTTTGATAGAAAGTTATCTTGTTTTTTTTCGATTTCAAGATATATTTTATTGGAGGAGACAAAGGCTATCTCCATTCCTGAAAAAAAAGCACTTAGTATTAGACACGATATGATAATACTAACTTCCATCAATTAAGAGTTTTTATTACGGTCCTCAAATTTTTTGGCAAATTTTCTTCTAAAGAAAAACATGAATATCGCCAATCCGGCTATCATGAAACTCAGCCAAAAATTCCCTGATGCAGGATCATTCACTTTAGTGACACCATCATAAATGAAATAAGCGCCAAAAACAAGATAAACGTATTGTGTGTATTTTAAATAATTCATAATATTGTATTTAATCGTTCGTTTCTACTTCGCCCGTTATTTTTTGAGAATAAATCACTTTAAAATCTTTACTGAAATCAATTCCCTGTCCGTTAGAGATTCCTTTTGGGTCCGTAAATTTAAACCTTCTTTCGGTAAAAAACCACTCGTTTTTTAGATCATAATATAACTGCTCAGTTTCCAGCGTCTGACCTTGTTCGGTGAATATTTTTACTTTTCCCTGTAAATCAATAATATTCGTGCCTTTGTAAGAAATGGCATAATTTGATTTAATAAAGGTTTTTTTATCTTTTTTATCGTACAAAGTAACGTCTATTCCTTTAGGAAATTCCGTAAAAGGAAATTCGACACTGGCATAATCCAGCATTTTAGTACTAACCAATATAGCGGTTATCCGTCCTGAATCCGTGTATTTCAGATTCACCATGTCCGCGTCACTACTTGGAACAAATTCAGAAAAGTTAATTTTTTGTACTTCTTTAAAATTACTTTCGCATCCAAAAAAGAGTGTCACAGCAAAAACTGTGACAATCCATTTAAGATAATATTTTTTGAATAAAGTCATACGTTGGACTTACAAAGAAGTTTTAGTAAAAAATCTCTTTCTAGTTGAATTTTCGTTTTTCAAACCATCTGTCGTTTAGTGAAAAACTCACACTTACATTTGCATAGTTTTCTTCGACCAATTTTGCAGCAGTTGTTCCTCTTTTACCAAATTCAAGACCTAAATTTACGTTTGAGAATGTTCCAGTCAATGGCAATCCAACTCCTAACGTTAGCGCCATATCTTCTATCGGCTCTGAATGAATTACTAAGCCCGTATTTTCAAACCTGAAACCACCACGATAAGTAATTCTTTTGGCATAATTTGAAAATGAATTGTAATTTGGAATATAATAACCACCAATACTGTATTTTGAATGTTTCTCGTAAGTAACATTATCAAGTGAATTGTAATTATTATTCAGCGAACCAGCCTCTTGAAATGTGTATCCAACACCTACCAACCATTTTCTGGTTTCGCCAAAACCTGCCTGCGCATTATATTTACTTGGTATTTTCAAATTCTTTTCTGTCTTTACATCGCCAAGAACGTCAACAATAACCAAATCAAAATTTGAACCGTAAAGTGCCGTAGCTATATTTCTGGTGTTTTCAGCTTTTAATGTGCTTTCTAAAGCGTAATTCAAACTACTGAAAAAAGATACTTTTTTGTTAATTTTAGTCTGGTACATCATCCCAAGATTAAAATTTACTCCTGATAAATCTACCGAATTTAACTCTCGTGTACCAATAGAAATATCAGTAATATACTCAAAATTATTAGTCTCAATTTTTCCGAAATTATAATTCACATCGGCACCAATACTAAAATTGGGAGCTATTTTAAAACCTATACCAAAAAAAGCTTTATTCAAACCACCTGATCCGTTAAATCGTCTGTTGTTTTGTGCCGGATCTTCTGACACAGATGAAATTTTATACCCAACAGAAGAATAAGGAATCAAACCAAAACCAACTCCAAATTTACCTAATGGCAAACCTATTCCAAGATAATCTAAGGTTGATCTGCGCGCATTTGATGATTCAGTATCGGTTTTCAATTTTGTAGTTGCGTATGTACCACCCAAAGTAAAGGTAGTCAACTTTAAATGTGCAAAACTCGCCGGATTTTGTAAGTTCATATGAATACTATCTTGTTCGATAGCGATTTCTCCCATAGAACGGTTTTCAAGTGTTCCTCTAAACCGTACATCTCCAATTCCGTAGAAGGAATATGGAGACGCTGTTCCTTCCTGTGCAAAAGACACTAATGATAAAAGCAAACATGCGCTTATTAGAATTTTTTTAATCATTTTTGATTTTATATTGAAATGTTTGGTTCAAACTTTCCAACAGAAAATTTGAATTGGCAAATATGGTATTTTTTAATCGTATAGCCAAAAAATCTGTGTCGCCCCCCGTTAAAATTATTATAAAATTTGAATATCTCGCTTTATATTCATCGATAAAACCGTCAATCTCATAAACGAAACCATTTACCACACCCGAATGAATCGATTCAGACGTAGATGTTCCTATTAGATCTCTTGGACTTTCTAATGACAACAAAGGAAGTTTCGCCGTAAAATTGTGTAACGATTCATAACGCAATCGCAATCCTGGCGCAATCGCTCCGCCTAAATAATTATTTTTATCATCAATAAAATCATAGGTAACACAGGTTCCCGCATCAATAACCAATCGATTCTGATTGGGAAACCGAAGCGTGGCTCCTGCAGCCAGAACCATCCGGTCAATCCCTAAAGTTTTAGGAGTCGCATAAGAGTTATGGAACGGAAAAGAATCTTCATGAGACAGAAAATGCACATTCAAAACATTACTATATTCTAAAAATGACTGTTTTTCGACATCTCCAACTGACGAAACAACTATATCAGTAATTTTTTTGAAATTTTTTAAAATATTTTGAATATTTTTTTGAAGTTCTATTTTCGAAAAAACAAAAATTTCAAAAAGGGTAGTATCCTCAAAGACAGCTGCTTTAATTCGGGTATTTCCAACGTCGATAACTAAAATCATAATTTGGTTTTTGATGTTGCGAAGGTACGAATTGATTTTTTTTAAAAAATGTTTTGGATAAACTAAAAATCATTCTATATTTGCACCCGCAATAGCGAGGTACCTTAGCTCAGATGGTAGAGCAATGGACTGAAAATCCATGTGTCCCTGGTTCGATCCCTGGAGGTACCACAAAACCCGAATAGAAATATTCGGGTTTTTTGTTTTTAATCTATTTTTGAAAATGCATCGTCTTAATATTTTCTATTAAAAATCAGTTAATAAATTATATATTGGAGAAACGCACAACAGTAATGAAAGTATTATAAAAACACAATGAGCATCTTTACTCAGACTCATTTACAAAAAATGCTAATGATTGGGAAGTAGTTCTTCTCATTAATTGCACGAACAAAAAAGAAGCCACTTTTCTACAAAAATTTATAAAGGAAATGAAAAGCAGAATTTTTATCGAAAAAATCATCGGCAATTCGTCCACTCTGACACATTTTTTAAAATACCCTACATTTTCCCAAATCAAAAATTTACATTAAAGATAGGCGAGAATTTTCAGTTTTTTAAACTACCGCCGCAGCCCAAAACCTTTTCTTTAATTTCAAAAAAAGCGCACGTTTTGATTTGTTTTGAAGAATTATTTCACCAAAACCGCCTTGGATTCTGAAAATCAAACCTTTTCTATAATGTACCTTACTTTACTAAAAACGCACCAATAATTGAACAAAAATAAAGGGTTCGTACTTTTTTTCTAATATTTTTGCGAAATTCAAATAACAATAGTTGCTAAATTACTATATTTATGCAAAATTTATATATATGGAGATTTTAACCTGCCCCAAATGCCAGAGCAATCACATTATAAAAAGCGGCATAATCAATAGTAAACAAAGGTACTTATGTAAAAAATGCAATTACTTCTTTACGGTCAATAAAATTGGAAAAAAGATAGATGATTATTATGTTACCAAAGCATTACAACTCTATCTCGAGGGTTTGAGTTTTCGTGAAATAGAACGAATCATAGGGGTTTCCCATGTTACGGTAAGCAACTGGGTAAAAACCTTTAACATAAAAAAACCATCACACGCCAACTACCACCCTACCTATAAGATTTTAAGCCATTTAGAACTTATTGAATATATAAAAAACAAAGAGCTATTGTCCGGGGCTGGAATGATTATAACGGAGCTTGGTGATAAGTTTATGCTCATTAAATGGGAGCGATTCAAAGATTAACTATATACTTTACACATAAATATATCTAAATTTTTTTTCACAATAAAATAATAGAATTTGGCGCTTTATTAACCAACCATTTAATAACCAAAATTTTATTTATGAAAAAAATGTTTTTTACAGCGGCAATATTGTTATTGTCTTTAGAGGGTTTTTCACAAGGCTCTGTTGATTACGGTAGCGGAATGAAATTCAATTTGAACGAAGATGGTTCAAAATACATGCGTTTTATCGCATGGAACCAAATATGGTTTCGTTCCGGCCAAATGAACCCAGGAACAATGATTGGAAATGAAGCGGCTACAACTGGAACTGACATTGGGAACAGACGTTTGCGTTTTCTTGCCTACTCTCAATTATCCAAAAGATACATGATCGTGACACACTTTGGTATCAACAATCAAACTTTTACAAATGGAGGTGCCGCAGGATCTTCCGGAACTGGTGGATATGGCGCCGGAAAAAAACCAGGAATATTTTTCCACGATGCCTGGAACGAATATGCATTGTTTTTACCCGAAAAAGACAAAAAATTCAGTTTGACTCTGGGTGGTGGATTGCATTATTATATGGGATTATCAAGAGCCACAATGGCCTCAACATTAAATTTTCTAACAATTGACGCTCCTATTTTTAACTGGCCGCTAATTGAAAACTCCGATCAATTTGCCAGACAAATGGGTTTATTTGCCAAAGGAAAATACGGTAAATTAGAATACCGATTGAGTTACAATAAACCGTTCGCTACAAACTTAGTTCCTACCAATGTGACAACAGCAGATAATGCCGTAGCAGTTGACAACAGCGGAAACACAAAATGGTCAAAAGCTGGTTATTTCGAGTATCAATTCTTAGATCAGGAAGCTAATGTACTCCCGTATAAAGTGGGCAGTTATCTTGGGACTAAAAAAGTATTCAATATTGGTGCTGGTTTTTATACGGCTCCTGACGCAACCAAATCTTCGGTAAATAATACCATCAGCAAACACAATATCAATCTTTTTGCAGCGGATGTTTTTCTTGATTTACCTGTTGGGAAAAAAGAAAACAAAATGGCTGTAACTGGCTATAGCGTTTTCTACGATTATGATTTTGGACCAAATTATTTGCGTAATGTAGCTATAATGAATATTGGTTCCGTTGACCCAAACTTCACAGGAAGCAGAGCGTTGGCCGGAGCTGGAAATGCACAAGCTACCATTGGATCAGGAAATATCTGGTACACGCAAGCCGGAATTTTATTACCAAGCAAAGCAGATAAACCAAAAGTTCGCGTACAACCTTTTGGAGCATTTACCTATAAAAACTTTGACGCTTTAGACAAGTCCAGTACCCAATTTGATCTTGGAACTAACTTTTTCTTGGACGGTCAACACGCTAAAATCACAGCACAATATTCAGCAAGACCCGTTTACACTTCCCCATCTAACATCTCAGGATCAAAAGGAGAATTCATAGTACAACTACAAATCTATCTATAAACTAATTTTAATAAAATATAATTTATGAGTACTAAATCAACAAAAGGAATTTGGAAAGTCATTTCCGCGTCCTCAATGGGTACAATGATCGAATGGTATGATTTCTACATCTTTGGAAGTTTAGCCGTTGTAATTTCAACAAAATTTTTCCCTTCAGATAATCCTACAGCAGCCTTCTTATCGACTTTGGCAACATTCGCAGCGGGATTCGTAGTGCGTCCTTTTGGAGCGCTTTTCTTCGGAAGATTAGGAGATTTAATTGGAAGAAAATACACGTTCATGGTTACTTTATTATTAATGGGTGGTGCAACCTTCCTGATTGGATGTATCCCGAGTTATGAAACCATTGGATTCATGGCGCCTTTATTAGTGTTAATTCTTCGTTTGCTTCAAGGTCTTGCTTTGGGTGGTGAATATGGCGGAGCCGCAACCTACGTGGCTGAGCATGCTCCCGTAGGACAAAGAGGATATTGGACTTCTTGGATTCAGACTACTGCAACAGTTGGATTATTCATCTCCTTGATGGTAATTTTAGCCACAAGAAACATCCTTACGCCTGAGCAATTTGACGAATGGGGATGGAGAGTTCCGTTTTGGGTATCGATCATCATGGTTGGAGTTTCGTATTTAATTAGAAAAAATATGGATGAATCTCCTGTTTTTGCTAAAGCAAAAGCAGAAGGAAAAACCAGTACTAATCCATTGAAAGAGAGTTTTGGAAATCGTTACAACTTGAAATTTGTATTGTTGGCTTTATTTGGAGCAACAATGGGACAAGGGGTCGTTTGGTACACCGGTCAATTCTATGCCATGAATTTCATGAAAACGGTAATGTCTATTGATTCTTCTCAGGTAGATACTTTGTTAGGAATCGCATTAATGCTTGGTACTCCATTTTTCATCCTTTTTGGTTGGTTAAGTGATAAAGTAGGCCGAAAATACATCATGATGGGCGGAATGTTGCTAGCAATTGTATTATACAGACCTATTTATAAAAGCATGTACGAAACTACATCGATAGCCAATAAAACGGAAATAGTAGAAAAAACAAAACTACTCGCTGAGCTGAAAGAGAACAAGAAGCAAACCATGGATTCTATTTACACCACGAACAAAGAGTATGCGGATGGGACAACATTAGTAGAAGTAAAAACGGTATCTTTAGAAAACGGTACGGCTAAAGTTGTAGACGGAAAACCAAAAATAGAAACCAAAACAACTATTAAAATCAACTCCAGTGACAATTGGGCTTTAATATTTTTAGTATTTGTACAAGTCATATTTGTTACAATGGTGTACGGCCCAATTGCAGCTTTCCTTGTAGAAATGTTCCCCGTTAAAATTAGATACACGTCTATGTCGCTGCCATATCACGTAGGAAATGGAATTTTTGGAGGACTGCTTCCTGCAATTTCAACCTATTTTGTTATAAATGCAAAAGAGGGCGGAAATCCGGAATTTTATCTCGAAGGACTTTGGTATCCAATTGTTATAGCTGCTGTCAGCTTTGTGATTGGAATGGTTTATATTAAAAATAAAGACAAAAACGCTCACATTTAAAAAAACACAACTATGAATCAGATAAAAAGAGTTTTAGGATTAGTTTGGATGGCGTTAGCAGTTGCTACGGCCTATTATTGCATTGACATTTTTGGATTAAAATTGACCTCCGGCAAACAAGAAGATTTGGTTTTCGGAATAATCATATTTTTTATATTGCTACCGCTTGTGGTTTTAGGATTAGGAACCTTTGGGTATTATGCCTTAATGGGTGATTACGATGAAAAAAACGATTAATTAAATGCACTCCTTAAAAACAATCTCTGCATGTTTTTGCGGAGATTGTTTATTTTTTAAATAAAAAACACAGATTCGAATACAGAATCTTTAAAAAACGAAAGCACATTCCGCTGCAAAGCAAACTGAATTTTCTTATGAAAAAGAGACATGAACAAAAGTTGGTAATCCTTTCAATGCTAATGCTATTAGCTTTGAACGTGCCGCTCCTACTGTTATTTGACAGTTCGCAACCACTTTTTGGATTTCCAATTATCTATATTTATATCTTCTCGGCTTGGCTGTTTTCAATCGCCATATCGTACTTAATTATAAAAAGATATTATGAATAGCATTGGACTCTTGTTAATATTGGTTCTTTATTTGTCGATTCTTTTTTACATTGCCTATTGGTCCGAAAAAAGAAGCCATTCTAAATGGACAAATAATCCCTACATTTATTCTTTTTCATTAGCGGTATACTGCACAGCCTGGACCTATTACGGAAGTATTGGTGTTGCCGCAGAATCCGGTTTGAGTTATTTACCCATCTATTTAGGGCCCATATTAATTATTCCAACGTGGATGATTATTCTTAAGAAAATTATCCGAATTTCGAGAGTAAATAAAATTTCCAGCATTGCAGATTTTATTTCTTTACGATACGGAAACAGCAGATTTCTGGGAGCAGTAGTAACCATGATTTGTATTTTTGGAATCCTACCTTATATTTCTTTACAGCTAAAATCAATTTCAGACACTTTTCATATTGTTACCAAAACGCAGGCAAGCTCCAATATTTTCACTGACACAACAACCTATGTTTGCATGGCACTGGCTTTATTTGCTTCTTATTATGGTACCAAATATGTAGACGCTTCCGAAAAAAGACGCGGAATAGTAACCGCCGTCGCCATGGAATCCATCTTGAAGTTAGTTTTCTTTTTAATAGTAGGCATTTATGTTACCTATTTTGTTTTTGACGGTTTTGATGATATTTATCAAAAAGCGGCTGTCCTGAAAGATTTTGACAAGAAAAATACGATTGGCGGGATTACAAATGGAATCAACTGGTTCTTTCTTTGTATTCTATCCATGTTTGCTATTTTCCTTTTGCCAAGACAATTCCACACTGCGATCGTCGAGAACAATAAAGAAACCCACATCCGAACAGCGATTTGGCTTTTTCCGTTGTACCTGCTCCTTTTCAACCTTTTTGTTTTCCCAATTGCTTGGGGTGGCAATATTCTTTTTGAAGGAAAAGGCCATAATTCTGACACCTACTCCTTATTGATTCCACAGCTTTTCGACAATAATGTATTGACAGTAATGGTTTTTCTGGGCGGATTTTCGGCAGCAATTTCGATGATTATTGTATCTTCAATTGCACTCGCTACCATGTTGAGCAACAACTTATTGATCCCGTATGGTTTCATAGGATCTTTGGAAAATTCTTCACAGAAAAAAAACAGCAAGCGAATTGTAAACAGCAGAAAAATAGGGATTTTTTCGCTTATCATTTTGGCGTATGCCATCTATAGAATATTCATTTTGGACTATTCTTTGGTTTCCATAGGACTAGTTTCCTTTGTCGTTATAGCACAACTGGCTCCTTCCTTTTTTGGTGCACTATTCTGGAAAAGAGGTTCTAAATATGGTGCGGTAACCGGAATTATTCTTGGATTTTTGACGTGTTTTTACACGTTGCTAATTCCGTACGCTATTGGAATCACGAAATCAACCAGCCTGTTTATTCAGGATGGCCCTTGGGGAATTGAATTGCTAAAACCGTTTCAACTTTTTGGTTTGGATTATTTAGAACCCATACCGCATGCCGTTTTCTGGAGTTTATTAATTAACATTCTGAGTTATTCCTCGGTTTCCGTGAGTTTCAAGGGCAATTACAGAGAACGTAATTATGCCGAAATGTTTGTGGATATTGACAAATACATTACCAATCATGAAAATGCTTTTGTTTGGAAAGGAACGGCCTACATCTCCGATATTCAAAAAGTATTGCAGCGATTTCTTGGTGAAGAAAGAACCAAGCGCGCATTGACTATTTTCAATTTAAAATACAACATTGATAAAGATATCACCACTGCAGATGCCCGATTTATAAAATTTGCCGAGAATTTATTAACGGGACACATTGGTACGGCTTCCGCCAAAATATTAATCTCTAGTGTAGTCAAAGAAGACAAAATCAGTTTGCCCGAAGTGTTGCGAATTTTGGAGGAATCCAAAGAAAATATCATCATCAACAAGAAGTTGACGGACACTTCGAATGAATTAAAAAAAATATCCGAACAACTCAAAAATGCGAATCAGGAATTAGTAAATAAAGACATTCAAAAAGATGAATTTCTTGATACGGTTACCCATGAATTGAGGACGCCGATAACCGCCATTCGTGCCGCAAGCGAAATCCTTCATGACGATAACGACATTCCCGAAGAGTTGAGAAAGCAGTTTTTGCAAAACATCATTTCAGAGTCGGATCGATTAAACCGCCTAATTGACAAAATTTTGGATTTAGAGAAATTTGAAACCGGAAAACAAAAGATTTATTTGTCCAAAAACAACATTACAAAAACAATCAAAAACACATTAAATTCTCTCCAACAATTAATAAAAAATAGAAATATCAATATTGAATTTAATGATAGCTCCAAAGAGATAAAAGCCTTTTATGATGAAGAACGGATCATTCAGGTCATTCATAATTTAGTATCGAATGCTATAAAATTCTGCTCGGAAACAGATGGGGAAATAGTGATTTCCATTGATGAAAACAAACACAATATTGAAGTCAAAATACACAACAACGGCAAGGAAATTAAAAAGGAAGATTTTGAAGCTATTTTTGATAAATTCTATCAATCCCGAAATCAAAACGTAAAAAAACCAATCGGAAGCGGACTAGGTTTAGCCATTTGTAAGCAAATTATTGAACATCACAAAGGTAAAATTTGGGCTGAAGATAATGTTAAAGAAGGAGCCACTTTCATCTTTACATTACCCAATTATAATACAGCAGAAAATAGTTAAAAAAATGAAAAAGATTTTAATTGTAGATGACGAACCAAACATTGTAATGTCACTGGAATATACTTTCAAAAAGAACAATTTTGAAGTTTTCATAGCGCGTGACGGTCAGGAAGCACTGGATATTTTAAAAAAACAGCTGCCGGATGTGATCATTCTGGACGTTATGATGCCCATGGTGGACGGTTTTGCCACATTGGAACAAATAAAAAAAGACGAACGACTGAGGCATTGCAAGGTTATTTTCCTTTCGGCAAAAAACAAGGAAAAAGATATTGAAAAAGGACTTTCATTAGGCGCCAATTTATATGTTGTGAAGCCCTTTTCAGTTAAAAAACTGGTCGATCAAGTTCAGGAATTAATGCAATAAGAAACAAATTCAACACAATGACATACAAGGAAATTTATGAGGACAGCATTGAGCACCCAGAAAAATTCTGGGCAGAACAGGCTGATGCAATTGAGTGGTACAACAAACCGGAAACGATTTTGTCAAAAGACGAAAATGGATATCCGCTTTGGTACAAAGATGGAGAATTGAACATTTGTTACCTTGCGTTAGATAAACACATTCAAGATGGTTGTGGAGATCAGGTCGCTTTTATCTACGATTCTCCGGTGACACAAACCGTGAAAAAATACACTTTTTCAGAAGTAAAAACCGAAGTGGCAAAACTCGCAGGAGGTATGCAATTGCTGGGATTAAAAAAAGGCGACACCGCTATAATTTATATGCCAATGATTCCTCAAACTGCATTTGCGATGTTGGCTTGTGCGAGAATTGGCGTGATTCATTCGGTTGTTTTTGGAGGTTTTGCACCAAATGAATTGGCTATCAGAATTGACGATTGTAAACCTAGAGCGATTATCACCGCTTCTTCAGGAATTGAAGTCGATCGTTTAATTGCTTACAAACCTTTGGTCGATCAAGCAATTGAACTTGCTTTACACCGACCAAAAAAAGTAATCGTTTTCAACAGAAAATTAGGCGCCCGAATTCCGTTTAAGAAATACGACGTAGATTATGATGCCTTGGTTTATGGTTCCGAAGAAACGCCTTGTGTTCCTGTGAATTCGAATCATCCGCTGTATATTTTGTACACATCCGGAACTACGGGAAAACCAAAAGGAATTGTAAGAGATACCGGTGGATACGCGGTGGCTTTAAAGTTTTCGATGAAATACATTTACAATGTAAAAGAAGATGAGACTTTTTGGGCGGCTTCGGATATGGGTTGGGCAGTGGGTCACAGCTATATTCTTTACGGACCGCTATTAAACCGAAATACAACCATAATTTTTGAAGGTAAACCGATAAAAACTCCAGATGCGAGTACGTTTTGGAGAATAATTTCAGAACATAAAGTGGGTACCATGTTTACGGCTCCAACCGCCATCAGAGCTATAAAAAAAGAAGATCCTGACGGAGAATTCATCAAACAATATGATTTAAGCGCGCTTAAAAATCAATTTTTAGCGGGAGAACGTTGTGATAATGCTACGCTGGAATGGTACCAACAACACATTCCTATTCCCGTAATTGACCATTGGTGGCAAACAGAATCAGGCTGGCCGATGATTGCTAATTCTCTTGGTATTGAAAAAATGCCGGTGAAATCCGGTTCTGCCACAAAAGCAGTTTGCGGATATGATATTCGGATTTTCAATGAAAATGGTGACGAATTAAATGCAAATGAAGAAGGTTTGGTTGTCGTAAAACTACCATTACCTCCGGGAAATATGTTGGGAATTTGGGAAAACGAAGCGCGTTTCAAAGCCGGTTATTTCAGCAAATTTGATGGTTATTATTTGTCTGGTGATGGTGGTTATAAAGATGAAGACGGTTATATTTTCATCACTGGAAGAACGGATGATGTCATAAATGTAGCGGGACATCGATTGTCAACTGCTGAAATGGAGGAAGTTGTTGCTTCTCACCACTCTGTTGCTGAATGCGCCGTTATTGGGATTCACGATGAGTTAAAAGGCCAAATTCCTTTGGCTTTGGTGGTAACCAAATCAGGAGATGAAATCGAACATTATCAATTGGAACAAGAAATTATTAAACTTGTTCGTCAGCAAATTGGGGCTGTTGCTTCGTTACGAAATGTAGTACTTGTACAGCGATTACCAAAAACACGTTCGGGGAAAATCCTTCGAAAACTGATGCGCAGCATTACAGATGGTGCCGAATTCCAAATTCCGTCCACCATTGATGACGAATCTATTGTGGAAGAAATCATTGCAACATTACAAAAGTATAAAATAGGCGTTTATAATATTTAAAATTTACCAAAATCATGAGTTACTATAAAATAAATAATTTAGAAGAGTACTTTAAACATTACAAAAAATCAGTTCGTGAGCCTAGAAAATTTTGGGACAAAGTAGCCGCTGAGAATTTTACATGGTATCAGCAATGGGACAAAGTCGTTGATTTCAATATGGCTGAAGCCGAAATAAAATGGTTTACCAATGCTAAAGTAAACATTGTAAAGAACTGCATCGACAGGCATCTTGCTAAAAAAGGAGATAAAACAGCTATCATTTTTGAACCAAATGACCCAACAGAGCAAGCATTACACATCACTTACAATGAATTATACGAACGCGTTTGCAAAATGGCAAACGTCTTAAAAGGACAAGGCATACAAAAGGGAGATCGCGTTTGTATTTATTTACCAATGATTCCTGAATTAGCGATTACCACTTTGGCCTGCGCCAGAATTGGAGCAATCCACTCGGTTGTTTTTGCAGGATTTTCTGCTTCGGCGGTAGCAGCAAGAATCAACGACAGCGAATGCAAAATGGTCATCACCTCTGATGGTGGATATCGTGGCAACAAAACCATCGATTTAAAAAGTATCGTAGACGAAGCCTTATCGAATTGTCCTTGTGTAAAGAACGTTTTAGTGGCCAAAAGAATCAACTCAACTATCAATATGAAAGAAGGTCGTGACCAATGGTTGCAGCCTCTTTTAGACCAAGCTTCGGATAATAATGTCGCTGAAATTATGGATGCCGAAGATCCTCTATTCATCCTTTATACTTCCGGTTCAACAGGAAAACCAAAAGGAATGGTGCACACTACGGCGGGTTATATGGTGTATTCTGCGTATACGTTTAAGAACGTTTTTAATTATGAAGACAATGATATTTTCTGGTGTACCGCTGATATTGGCTGGATTACCGGACATTCTTATATTCTTTACGGGCCGTTATTGAATGGAGCTACGACGGTAATTTTCGAAGGCGTTCCGTCTTATCCTGACTTCAGTCGATTTTGGCAAACCATCGAAAAGCATAAAGTTACCCAGTTTTACACGGCGCCAACAGCGATTAGAGCCTTGGCTAAAGAAAGCATCGAATACGTGCAAAGGTACCAATTGACTTCTTTAAAAGTAATTGGATCAGTAGGAGAACCAATCAACGAGGAAGCTTGGCACTGGTACAACAACCACGTAGGCGATAAAAAATGTCCTGTGGTGGATACATGGTGGCAAACAGAAACCGGAGGAATTATGATTTCGCCAATTGCCTTTGTAACCCCAACAAAACCAACGTATGCTTCGTTACCTTTACCAGGAATCCAACCCGTTTTGATGGACGAAAAACGTAACGAAATTGAAGGCAATCAGGTAACCGGAAGTTTGTGTATTAAATTTCCGTGGCCGGGAATTGCAAGATCCATTTGGGGCGATCACCAACGATATAAAGAAACGTATTTTTCTACCTTTCCAGGTAAATATTTCACTGGCGACGGCGCTTTACGTGACGAAGTTGGGTATTACAGAATCACTGGTCGTGTAGACGACGTAGTTATCGTTTCCGGACACAATTTGGGAACGGCACCTATAGAAGACGCCATCAATGAGCATCCTGCAGTTGCAGAATCAGCCATTGTAGGTTTCCCGCATGATATCAAAGGAAATGCGTTGTACGGTTTTGTAATTTTAAAAGAAACCGGAGAATATCGCGATCGAGAAAACTTAAGTAAAGAGATCAACCAACACATATCCGATCATATTGGACCAATTGCCAAGCTTGACAAAATCCAGTTTGTTTCCGGTTTACCAAAAACCCGTTCCGGAAAAATCATGCGTAGGATTCTGCGTAAGATTGCTGAAGGTGATTATTCTAATTTTGGCGATACGTCAACCTTGTTGAATCCTGAAATTGTAGATGAAATCAAAGAAGGTAAAATTTAGTTTTTAGTTTTAGTTTGTTGTTGAAAAACTGCTTCATTTCTGGAGCAGTTTTTTTATACAAAAACGGCTGTCTTTTTAGGGACAGCCGTTTTTTCACTAATTCAACGTATTCTTAATTTTTCAACAATTTCAGTACCTTCATTCCATTATTTTCATCAAATGTTTTCACAATGTAAAGACCTTGGTTCAAATCATTAACCGAAAATTGATAGCCCGCAGATTGATTTGAATCAAAACTTTTTATTAATTGTCCTGTGATAGAGAAAATCTGCACTTTAGACATCGTTTCATTCAACGTAAAATAATTAGATGCAGGATTTGGATACAAAACAATCGTTGGTGACTTTTCGAAATCTGCTATTGCCAAAGAAGCTGTTTTGTTACCGTAGATACGGTAATCACCTGCCGCAATTGTTATTGGATCATTTACATTATTAACGGTAATCGATGTATTATCCATCAAGTTATACCAAGTTCCTGCGTATGGAAATCCAGTAGCTACATTTTGGGTAGTTACATTGAAATTGGCTATTATCAAAACATCTTTAAGTTGGCTTGACGCCAAAGCACTATTAGTAATTTGGATATTTGGATATAATGAACTTGAATTGGAGATGATTGCAGTTCCTGAAAAAACTGGTTCTACAGATTTCATCGTAATCATTTTGGACCAATCGTTGTAAATTTTACTTCTATTGGTGTCTCCAAGCCAATTATTGACCCATTGTGGTTGTTGTTTGGTATCTAATTTACAATCGCCCGCTGTTGCATCTGACGAAGTATTTACCGTTCCATTATTACAGGCAAAAATAGAATTTTCCCAACCTAATTCGCCAAAATGCCAGATCATCTTTGGTCCTGGAACCAATAAAGAAACAGCTCCAACCGCTGACATTCGAGATAACGCAACATTTAATGTTTTTACGTTATGCGCAGGATTAGAAGTATTCCCAAATTGCAAATTTTTATACATCAGTCGTTCTTCATCATGACTTTCGGCATAACCCAGCAGCCTGTGAGCGGCAAAACCTCTGCTAGAACTATTCATGCGAGAAATATTTGCGGTGTAACCCATAGACAATTCATTGTATTGATTGGTCATTATTCCCCACATCATAATTCCTTTGCTTGGTGTTTCATTGAGTCTGTAATTAGCCCAAAGCTGTTCTTCATCATCATTCCCTAAATGTTCAAAAATAGCATAATGATTTGGATCTAAACTCCAAGAATAATCGGCATACTTTCGCAATACATCCACTCTGTCCTGTTGTTTAACTCCTGTACAGGCTTCTTGTCCTCCGGCTACGTTTCCTGGACAATTTTGAGTAAATCCTTTGGTTAAATCCCAACGGAAACCATCAATTTTATATTCCTCTACCCATTGTTTAATGACACGCTGCACATAGTTTTGTGTTCTGGTTTGTTGATGATTAAAATCCTCTCCTACACTATAACTGTGCATAGCCGTGGTATTGAAATACGGATTTTCAACAGAAGGAGAACCCCAACCATCGCCGTCAGCATCATTCATCCACATACGAATCATTGGATTTCTGCCAAAAGCATGATTCAACGCAACATCAAGAATAACGGCAATTCCGTTTTGATGGCACAAATCAATAAACTCTTTTAACTTGTCAGAAGTACCATAAAATTTGTCTAAAGCCATGTGAAAAGAGGTATTGTATCCCCAACTTTCATTACCTTCAAACTCCATTACTGGCATCAACTCAATCGCATTTATTTTTAAATTTTTAAAATAGTCAATTTTATTAATTAAGTCCTGATAACTTCTGTTAGCATCAAAATCACGCACGAGCAGTTCATAAACTACCAGTTTTTCTTTAGCCGGTTTAATAAAATTAGTCGTTGCCACGCTCCAAACGTAAGCCGTTTGCCCAGTTTGTAATACCGTAACTTCACGTTCCTGACCTGCAGGATACACTGGGAGATTAGGATAATTTACAGATGAAATTCCCGGATCATCAAAAGGAGACAAAACCAATGTGGAATACGGATCGGCAGTTTTTACTAAAGAAGGCGTGCCTGCAATAGGCGTTGCATCAACTACCCAATACTGATACGTGTAATTGGTTCCCGAAACCAATCCAGTTAATTCTAACCAAAACTTGCCTGAAGCAGGGTCCTTTTTCATCGCAAAAGAACCTGTAGGTTGATAGTTGTTGAAACTCCCTGATACATATACAAAATCTTTGAACGGCGCATCCAGCACTAAAGTTGCTTTTGTCGCATCAGCTGTATTGTAATTGATTCCGTCCAATAATCCAGCAGACATCGATTCATTGATAGTACCCGGATTAACAATTGCATTGAATTTTTTAGTAATTACAGTTGTTCCCTGAGTCACCTGCAATTCGTAATTTTGATTCCCGGTAATATTTGTATGGTTATAACTATAATTGGATGTACTTGTATTGGTATTTATATTATTTCCGTTTGCTTTCAATACATAGCTCGCATTTCCACCCGTATTGTTAGCAGCAATACTTAAACTTCCACCTGAAGCAATTATAGTTGCGCTATTTTCCGCAGGTGCTGTAAGGTTAACTTGATATGCTCCAACTTCAACAAAATTGTCTTGGGATTTTTTATCTCCCGTTCCATCCTTTGCTTTAATTAGAAAACCAATTCTACCGATTCCAGTTCTATTATAAAAAGCATTTGGGGTAAACGTAATTCTATAGATATCTGCACCTGCGGTGTAAACTAACTTATTAGCTTCATTAGACGCTGTCCATGAACCATTTGCAGGGCAATCTAAGCTGTTTGCATCATTCGTATCATAAGACCAAGCCCAGAGATACAAAGAATGATCAGAAATTCCCCAAGCAGCTTCGTCTACAGAACTTCCGCTAATAGTAATCGTAATCGATGTTGTTTCTTCAAAAGGGTTAGGACTTACAGTGCTGGTTACGGTTTGTTGCTGGGCCGAAGAGACTAATGACCAGAATATTAATAATAAAAGTATAGTTTTTTTCATAGCTATTTGGTTTTATAAAAAAAGGGCTATCCATAAGATAGCCCTTCTAACAGTAAAAAAATACTAATTTTTTGTAAGCGAATATTTGTAATTTCTAGGTGAACTTAAATCTAAGGTAATGGTGTAATTTCCAGCAGAAGGAACTTTGATGTTATCGCTATTCAATTCTAAAATTCCATCAGCACCTTTATCACCATAATTTATGTCCCAAGCATTGTTTGCTCTAAATTTCATCTCTTTTTGAGTAAGATTAGCAGTAAGAGTCCATACTTTAGTAGTTTTGTTGTAAGTCATAGCAGTACTATTATCCCATCCTCCAGGAGTTCCATCTCCAATGATTCCCCAGACAGTTGCTGTAGCTTTGTATGTTAATTTCTCCGTGTCAACTACAATTTGATAATAACCAGCAGTTGGAATTTTAAAATTAGCTCCCTTCGGATCTAAAGTTCCCGGAGTTGCTCCAGCACCATATTCACCTTTCCATTCTGGAAAGCTTGTAAATTTATATTCGGCGTTTGCATTATTAAAATTAATATATCCTTCAAAATCTACTTTACCAAATCCTGAAGCAGAAAGTTGTGGAGATGTAGCGGGATCCCAATCTTTAGGATATCCTGAAGCAGCAGCATAACCACCAGGAACCCATAATTTAGGATTTTCTGTGGTATAAGCTGTAACAACAATCCCTATTACACTAGAATACATGGCAGGTAAAGTTCCAGCAGTTGCTTTTACTCTCACTTCAAATTCAATTGGAGAAAAAGGAGTCGCTTTTAATACCAGTGCAGCTCCGTTCATAGACTCTACAGAAACAGAAACTTGATTTTCCGAAGGTAATGCACTTCCTATTTCTTTAGGAGTTTTAAATTCATTTCCTTTTTTATCCATTTCAACTACATAATTTACTTGAACGGCTCCGCCAAAATTAGCCGATTTCCAAGTAAAACGTTCTGCTTGTGCAGTGGCGTTTTCTGGTTTTAACACATACCCAGCACCAGCGGTTGGAGCAGTCAACATTGGAGAATCTATTCCTTCGATAACAGGTCTGTCCTGAACATCTTCAACGCTACAAGACAAAGCAACTACGGCAAATAAAGCAATTATTGATTTAGTTATATTTTTCATTTTTATTAATTTTTTAAATTATTTAATATCCTGGGTTTTGTCGTAATTTATTATTTGATGCTAACGCTGTAGCAGGAATTGGAAACAAATCTCTAAACGCTTGCGTTGGAGATCCACCGGCAGATCCACCTTTGAAAGGCCATAAGTAGCTACCGCCAGAAAATTTACCAAAACGAATTAAATCCGTTCTTCTTTGTCCTTCCCAGTGCAACTCTCTAGCTCTTTCATCAAGAATAAAATTTAAGGTTAAATCCCCTTGAGTAACCGTAGGTCCTTTCGCTCTCGTACGCAATGCGTTCACATACGTTGCGGCAGTTGGCAATGTTCCGCCCGCTCCTCTAACAGCACATTCAGCATACATTAAGTAAGCATCCGCTAAACGGAAAATTGGAAAATCAGAGTCAGAGAAATTCCCTGCTTTATCTGAGCCTTGTTTCCCATTCACATCAACATTTCTAAATTTCTGAATTGCATATCCATCGGTAAAAGATCCGATGTTTTTGATTTCTTTCGTTTGCCCGTTGGTGTAAAACTTCCCACGAGTATCTGTTGTATTGGGTGCAAATTTATCGACAAAGGCAGCAGTAGTTCTGATTCCAGCCCATCCACCATTAATTCCAAATTCACTTGCATTCATACTTCCTCCTACCGGAGCATGTGTTAAGAAAGTTGTTCCTCCATATGTTTGGGTGTGAATACCATCAAAACCTATAGCAAATATGAATTCGTTTTGAGCACCGTTCTTGTCATTGTCAGCAAAAAACAATTGGTTGTAATTGGTATGCAAAGCATATCCTGATCCAATCACTTTAGTGATTAATGGAACTGCACCTGTGTAATTATCCGTTCCAATATATACCTTAGCATTCATGTACAATTTAGCCTGTAGCATCCAAGCCGCAGCTTGATCTACACGATACGCTTCATTTGCTTTTGGTGCTTTCAGTTCACTAGAAATTGCTGTTAATTCCTCATCGACAAATTTGTACAATTCTGCTCTTGTAGCATATTCCGGGTAAAAGAATGTGCTTGGAGAATTTTCAGTGACTAAAGATCCACCACCAAACATATCGATTAAGTGCCAATACGTCAATGCTCTTAAGAAACGAGCCTCAGCTCTGTAGGTTTTGATCTCCGCTATCAAAGCAGCGTCAAGACCTCTAGAGGCTAATTTTTCATCTGTCGTTTGTCTTAAAAACTCATTACAGTTTACAATTTGAAAAGAGAACCGTGCAAAAGTAGCTGTGACAAAACGGTCCAAAGAAGTCCATGTTTGTGAATGTAGGTCTTTTATAGTTCCATCATTCCATCCAATAACTGCTTCATCAGTCGTCAATTCTTGCATTAACCAAAATCCCCTAATATATTGACTTTCGCCCTCGTCAATTCCGGAGATATCTGGAGATCCGGCTGCACTTTGACCTGAAGTGGCAAATCCTGCATATAATTTAGCTAGATTTTGTTTGTACGATTCCGGGGTGCTAAAAAACTGTTCTCCTGGAATGGCATTGACACTCTCTGGGGCTTGGTTCAAATCATCTGTACAGGATGGGAATACCATCAGCAACAGTAACAAAGAAATACCCAATAATTTTATTTTTGTCTTTTTCATTTTCTTGTTATTTGTATTAGAAATTAACGTTTAAACCTAACGTAAAGGTAATTGGTCTTGGGTATAAATTATTATCAATACCACCCGAAATTTCAGGATCTATACCGGTATAATCCGTAAACAACAAAACATTTTGAGCTGCTAATGTTAGTTTAACTAACGAAGTAGCATTTGCTTTTTGATTAAAAGTATAGCCAACACTTATATTGTCTAATCTTATAAATGAAGCATCCTGAATGTAGTAATCCGATTCGAATCTTTTTGTATCCTGACTTGTAAATCCAGTTTCTAAAAGATTGGCAACACCATTAGACAAATCCGTTTCTCTTATCAATATATTTTGGTAAGAACCTTTACTAGAATCTACATTGTTGTAATTGTAATTACCCCAAGATCCTCTCCAAGTCATTGCCATATCAAAGTTTTTATATACTACACTAGTATTCAAACCGTAAAAAACATCAGCAGCTGGCTTATGAAAACGGTATTTGTCTTGCTCTGTAATAAGACCATCTTGGTTTCTGTCAATGTAGACACCATCAATAGGTTTTGCATCAGCTCCGTAGGCTTGTTCATATACATAATAAGAATTAGGAGAATAACCCACCTGGTGATTTTGTATGGTATTTCCAGTAGCTCCCGCATAACCACCGACATTAATGCCGGGTGTGTTGTCCAAAACTGTTGTTAATTTAGTGATTTTAGAATCTTGAAACGTTATATTTCCTCCTAAACTCCATTCAAAATTTTCCGTTTTAAAAGGCATTACCTCGGCAGCCAATTCGATTCCTTTATTTTCTATTGTTCCAATGTTATAATTGTCATAATTAGAAAATCCAAAGAAAGACGGATTTTGTGTGTACAATAACAGATCTTTTGTAGTTCTCTGATACAAATCAACACTACCATTGATTCTGTTGTTTAAAAAACCATAATCAAGACCCACATTAGCGGTCGTTGTCTCTTCCCATTTCAGGTTACTGTTATAAGGTTGTGGTCTAAATGTATTGTAAAATGTATTTCCAAACTGATATTGTGCAGCGCTGTTAGATACCAAATACAATGGAATGGAAGGATAACTTACTCCAATGTCTTGTTGTCCAGTTACTCCCCATCCTCCTCTAATTTTTAAGGTAGATACACTAGCCACATCTTTCAAAAACTTCTCTTCGTTTAGTTTCCACCCCACAGCCACTGCTGGGAAATTTGCCCAACGATTCGATTCCGTAAATCTTGAAGTACCATCACGTCTGTAAGACAAGGTTAATAAATATTTATCAGCTATTGAAATATTAGTTCTGGCAAAAAAGGACTGCAAGTTTACACGTGATGGGAATGACACCACATCAACAGTTGTTTTATTTTCAAAATTATAAGAAGAACCACCATTTGTATCTCTAAAATCTTGATATGAATACCCTCCAGTTACATCAAAAACAGTATTAATCGACTCTACTATTTTGTTATAATTCAAATACAGATCCATTAATTTATTGAATCTTGAATTTGTATTTTCATACGTATTATTGAATCCAGATCCTGGAACTCCATTTAAATACTTAGCATCCGTATTACCATAAGATCTACCTCTTAGTTCATCATAACCAAAATTAGCTACTGCTTTCAACTCTGGCAAGAAGTGTAGTTTATACTCTGTTTGAATATTTCCAATGCTTCTGTATGAAGTTCCGTAGTTATTTTGTTGCTCAATTAATGATAGTGGATTTCTACCAGCCAATTGATTTAGTTCTTCCTTACCGTTATTGATGGAATACCATTCGTAATAATTACCGTCAGATGCTCTTGTGATTCTTTGCGTAGGATCATAACTAATAGCTGCGCCAATCGCACCACGATTACTGTAATTATTCTTTAACAAAGACGTATTATTATTTACCTCAATTTTCAAATGATTATCTAGGAAATTTCCCGTAACATTTACCCCTAAAGTTGATCTTTCTAAGTTATCTCTTTTCAATATACCATTCAAATTAGTATATCCTACAGAAGCTCTGTACACTATATTATCCATTCCACCACTTAATGCAATGTTGTGATCAGTACCTATAGCCGTTCTAAATATCTCCTTTTGCCAATCGGTATCTGCAGTGCCCATCAAAGCTTGTTGAGCTGGTGTCCCATTTGAATTGACAAAAGCTCTAAATTGCGTACTTGACAAAGCATCCACTTTATCCACTATTTCAGATACTTGAAAATTTCCGTTATAATTTACTTTCATCTCACCTGCTTTACCTCTTTTAGTAGTAATAATAATTACCCCATTTGAAGCACGAGAACCATAAATTGCAGTTGCCGAAGCATCTTTCAAAACAGATATAGATTCGATGTTATTTTGATTGATAGTTGTCAATGGATTCCTACCTCCTTCTACTCCTCCAGCCGCGACTGGCACACCATCAATCACATACAAAGGATCGTTGTTAGCAGATAAAGAAGATCCACTTCTAATTCTAATAGTTGCCCCTTCACCTGGGGATCCGCCTCCATTGATGATCTGCAATCCTGCTACTTTTCCTTGGATCATTTGATCCGCGGACGTTACAGGTCCTTTATTAAAATCTTTTGTAGTCAATACGGTTACAGCTCCTGTTGCATCTTTCTTCTTAACAGTACCGTAACCTACTTGAATTATCACTTCTTGCAATTGATTTGCATCTTCTTGTAAAGATACATTTAATGAATTTTGAGCAACATAATCCACAACAGTATTCGTGTAACCGATGTATGAGAAAACGATTTTGTCGCCTCTTTTCACATTGGACAACTGATATTTCCCATCAAAATCAGTAGAAACACCATTAGCGGAACCTTGTACATTTACATTTACACCCGGAATAGGCTGTCCTGATGTTTTATCAAGAACAGTCCCACCAACAGTATTCTGAGCCAGAATACTAAAAGGGAGTAGCAGCAATAACATTAACAACTTTTTATAAATTGTTTTCATACTTTTTGTTTAAATTAATTTAAGTCTTTGTTGAATTCTAAACCTTAACCATTACTTCGAATGTTAAATTTATGTAAATTTTGTCACCTCCGACAACAGCCCTTTTTAATTGAGTTACGAAAACGTAATAGTGTTGAAAACTTTCTGATTTATTTAAATTTTTATCCCTTTAATTACCATTTGTAAAATTAAATTTTATCTTTATTACGAAATAAAATTTTTACCACATCTTACCATGAAAAGGAAAATCACACTTAAACAAATTGCAAAAGAATTAGATGTATCCATTTCCACAGTTTCCAAATCATTAAGAAACAGCCTCGAGATTGGTGAAGAAACCAGACTTAAAGTACAGGCGTTTGCCAAATTCTACAATTACAAACCGAACAATATTGCGTTGAGCCTAAAAAATCGCAAAACAAAAACTATAGGAATTATTATCCCTGAAATTGTCCATCATTTCTTCTCTACAGTGATTAACGGAATCGAACATGTGGCCAATGAAAATGGATACAGCGTAATCATCTGCTTATCTGACGATTCTTTTGACAAAGAAGTTCTTAACATGGAAATGCTGGCTAACGGTAGTATTGATGGTTTCATTATGTCTCTTTCCAAAGAAACCCAATTCAGAGGCGATTTTCACCACATCATTGAAGTCATCAATCAAGGAATGCCTGTCGTGATGTTTGATCGTGTTACCAATGATATTCTTTGCGACAAAGTAATTATTGACGATCAATCCGCAGCGTATGAAGCGGTTCAAAGTTTAATTGATAAAGGACGGAAAAAAATCGCACTAGTGACTACGGTTGATTACGTGAGCGTCGGCAAACTCCGTACTGACGGCTATATTAAAGCGCTGCTGGATAATGATATTCCTTTCAATGAAAATCTAATAATCAAAATAGAAGATGTTGATACGTGCGAAATTACCATTGGAAAATTATTAGAAGACAAAGCTATTGACGCCGTTTTTGCGGTAAATGAATTGTTCGCAGTAACAATAATTAAAACCGCCAACAAAGTAGGTCTCAATGTCCCTAGAGATTTAGCTGTTATTGCTTTTACCGATGGTATTATTTCAAAATATTCAACACCTACAATTACTACAGTAAGTCAAAACGGAATAAAAATGGGAAATAAAGCGGCAAAAATGCTAATTGAACGACTCGAATCTGAAGAAGATGAAGAAGACGAAAATTATAAAACCGAAGTTATTGAAACGCATTTGATAGAAAGAGAGTCTACAAATTAAATTTTTAAATTTATAAAGAGAATGAGGACTTTTAAAAATATTTATTTTCAGTCAAATTATCAATTTTGTAGACTAAAAAATCTAAGAACACTAAAAATCTAATTGATCTAAGTAGTCCATCCCGTATTAGATTCAGCACTACAACCTTGTAGTGAAAAATGTTTCTTATTATTTGTTTGCGAAAAACGTTAGTTTAAAATATATTTTTATATTTACGACATCAAACCTTAACTTCTACTTCGAAAACAAGATGAGTTTTGATAAGCATAGCGCTTATCGTTTAATTTTTTAAATTACGATAATGGAAAAGCGTAGATTAAGTTTCTGGCAAATCTGGAACATGAGTTTTGGATTTCTGGGGATTCAAATGGGTTTTGCGCTGCAAAATTCTAATGTTAGCCGTATATTTCAAACTTTAGGCGCAGACATTGACGACATTCCCATTTTGTGGGTTGCCGCGCCAATGACAGGTTTAATCATTCAACCCATAATTGGTTATTTCAGCGATAGAACCTGGACAAAATTAGGTAGAAGAAAACCTTATTTTTTAGCGGGTGCTATTTTTGCTTCCGCAGCCTTATTCATCATGCCCAATTCACCCGTTTTATGGTTTGCGGCAGGAATGTTATGGATTATGGATGCGTCAATCAATGTTTCCATGGAGCCGTTTCGTGCCTTTGTAGGCGATAACCTTCCAGAAAAGCAACGCACCATGGGATTTGCGATGCAAAGTTTTTTTATAGGAATTGGCGCTTATTTTGCTTCGAAATTACCGTTAATTTTGACACATTTCGGTGTTGAAAATACCGCTCCGCTGGGAATCATTCCTGATTCTGTAAAATACTCCTTTTATATTGGTGGAGTTGCTTTCCTAATTGCAGTCCTATGGACGGTAATTACATCCAAAGAATATTCTCCTGAAGAACTGGCAGCATTTGAAAACCATAAAAAAGACACCTTTGAAAAAGAAAACTATTCTACGGAATGGTACCAAAATAACGGCAAATCACACTTAAACAAAGGGTTGATCTTCTTTGCCATTGGAATACTATTTGCTTTTGCCATTTTCCATTTTGAATTAAAGAAAGACTTATATGTACTGGCCCTTGGTTTAATCGCATTGGGTGGTCTGGCTATGATTATTTCGGGATTAATGCAAAAAGCAAATAATACCGAAAATGGTTTTGTTACCATTATGAATGATTTTCAGTTCATGCCAAAAATCATGAAACAATTGGCCTGGGTTCAATTCTTCTCTTGGTTCGCCCTTTTTTCAATGTGGATTTATACCACTTTGGCCGTTACACAACATATTTACGGCACAACAGACACTACTTCAGCAGCCTACAATACGGGTGCAAATCAGGTTGGAGAAATGTTTGCAAATTACAATCTGATTGCCGCACTAGCCGCTTTCTTGCTTCCTTTATTAGCAAAAATAACCAGCAGAAAATTTACTCACTTCTTGGCATTAACATTAGGAGGACTAGGACTTATTTCTATTTATTTTATAAAAGATCCCAGCACTTTTAATATGGAATGGTTGCCAATGATTGGAATTGGAATTGCTTGGGCTAGTATTTTATCTATTCCTTATGCGATGCTTTCCGGAGCGTTGCCATCAAATAAAATGGGATATTATATGGGGGTTTTTAACTTTTTCATTGTTATCCCACAATTAGTTGCCGCCTCGATTTTAGGGTTTTTGGTCTCTCAATTTTTTAACAGTGAACCAATTTATGCGCTGCTAATAGGCGGCTTTTCAATGATTCTTGCCGGAATAATTGCACTTACAATTAATGATGAATCGAAAATTACAATCAATGACTAAAAAAGCATTTATATTCGACCTGGACGGGGTGATTGTTGACACGGCTAAATACCATTATTTAGCGTGGCAAAAAATCGCAAATGAATTAAATATCGAATTTACACACGAACATAATGAATTATTAAAAGGAGTAAGCCGCGTGCGCTCTTTGGATATCATATTAGAATTAGGAAAAGTGGAAGCTTTACAAGAAGATAAAGACCGATGGTTAGTTCAAAAAAATGAAGACTATTTATCCTATTTAGTTGATATGGATGAAAGCGAAATTCTTCCGGGAGTATTTTCAATTTTACAATTTTTAAAAGAAAATAACCAACCTATCGCATTGGGTTCTGCCAGTAAAAACGCCAGACCTATTCTGGAAAAAACAGGACTACTCTCGTATTTTGACGCGGTTGTAGACGGAAATGATGTAACGAATGCTAAACCAGACCCCGAAGTATTCCTGATGGCTGCTAAATTACTGAATGCTACTCCCGAAAACTCAATAGTATTTGAAGATTCAGTAGCGGGAGTTCAAGCGGCAAATATTGGTAATATGACCAGTATAGGAATAGGTGATGCAAACACTTTGCACGAAGCAAAACACATCTTTAAAGATTTTACAGCGATCGATACCCACTTTATAGAAGAATTAATAAAAGAATAAAAAAACGAGATTCAAAAAAGCAAAAAAGGAACAGACTGTATGCAACCCACTACAATCTTTGAATTTTTTAATCATTGAATTTTTTAAATTAGAAAAGAATGAATCAAGATTATATAAAACCAGACAATTGGTCTATCATAGAAGAAGGATTTGATGCCGAGTGTGTGAAATCATCTGAAAGTCTGTTCAGCATTGGAAACGGTGCTATGGGACAACGTGCTAATTTTGAAGAAACATACACCGGAGAGACCTTTCAGGGAAGTTACATTGCCGGCATCTATTATCCTGACAAGACTAAAGTGGGTTGGTGGAAAAACGGATATCCGGAATATTTCGCCAAGGTTTTAAATGCTCCAAATTGGATTGGAATTGACATTGAAATAAATGGTGAAAAATTCGATTTGAATACCTGTTCAGCAGTCAATAATTTTCGCCGTGAATTGAATATGAAAGAAGGTTGGTACAACCGCTCTTTTGAAGCTACTTTGAAAAACGGAACGGAAATTTCCGTGAGTGTACGTCGCTTCCTTTCTTTGAACCTAGACGAGGTGGGCGTGATTAATTACGAAATCACACCTTTGAACAAAGATTCAAAAATAGTTTACAAACCATATATCGATGCTGGCGTAACAAATGAAGATGCTAACTGGGAAGAAAAATTCTGGGAACCACTTGATGTAAAAAAGTCAGGAAATGAAGCCTTTGTAACGGCACAAACATTTAAAACACATTTTAAAGTAACCACATTCATGCACAACAGCATTTTGAATAATGGTGAAAAAACGGCTATTTCTCCTTCTAATATTGATGCAACTGCTGATAAAATTCAATTCAGTTATGATGTAATTGTGGGGCAAGGCCAAAAATCATCGATCCAAAAAATTGGTGGTTACACGGTTTCCTTAAACCATGAAAATACCGTTACCGCTGCTGAGAAAGTAATTCAATCCGCTCTAGCATTAGGGTATGATCAGATGTTGCAGGACCAAATTGATGCTTGGGCAAAAATTTGGGAAATGTCAGATATTACGATTGACGGTGACGTGAAAGCGCAACAAGGAATTCGTTTCAATATTTTTCAGTTGAACCAAACCTATTTAGGAAAAGATTCCCGTTTGAATATTGGCCCTAAAGGATTTACCGGAGAAAAATACGGTGGATCTACGTATTGGGATACCGAAGCCTATTGCATTCCTTTTTACATGGCGACCAAAGATCAGGAAGTAGCCAGAAACTTATTGACGTACCGCTACAATCAATTGGACAAAGCCATTGAAAATGCCGCTAAATTAGGATTTACTAATGGCGCTGCTTTATATCCAATGGTAACGATGAACGGCGAGGAATGCCATAACGAATGGGAAATTACTTTTGAAGAAATTCATAGAAACGGAGCCATCGCATTTGCCATTTATAACTTTTACAGATACACTGGCGACTACAGCTACATTCCTGAAAAAGGACTGGAAGTATTAATTGCAATTGCACGTTTCTGGCATCAAAGAGCGAATTATTCAACTAATTTGAACCAATATGTAATTCTTGGAGTTACCGGTCCAAACGAATATGAGAACAACGTAAACAATAATTTTTACACTAATTATATTGCAAAATGGTGTCTGGAATATACCTACGAACAAATTCAAAAAGTGTCACTGGAATATCCTACGGATCACAAAAGAATTACCGAAAAAGTAAAAATCACGGATTCCGAATTACAGTCTTGGAAAAAAGTTTCGGACAATATGTATTTCCCTTTCTCTGAAGAACATAATGTGTACTTGCAACAAGACGGTTTCTTGGACAAAGAATTGGTTCGCGTAGCTGATTTGGATAAAAGCCAAAGACCAATCAATCAAAAATGGTCTTGGGATAGAATTTTGCGTTCACCGTATATCAAACAGGCTGATGTTTTGCAGTGTTTTTATTTCTTTGAAGATCATTTTTCGAAAGAAGAATTAAAAAACAATTTTGAATTTTACGAATCTTTTACGGTTCATGAAAGTTCGCTTTCGCCTTGTGTACATTCAATTCAGGCGGCACTATTAGACAAAATGGATATGGCATACACATTCTATTTAAGAACTTCGCGTCTGGATCTTGATGATTACAACAAAGAAGTGGAAGAAGGCTGTCATATTACATCTATGGCCGGAACTTGGATGAGTATAGTAGAAGGTTTTGGAGGAATGAGAATTAAAGAGGATACACTTCATTTTTCTCCAAAAATCCCAAAAGAATGGGAAGGCTATTCGTTTAAGATTAATTTTAGAAACCAAATTTTGAAAGTAGCAATCAATCATAAGGAAACTACATTCTCAATTATTGGCGATACCAAATTGGCAATCGTAGTAAACGGAAAATCCGTTTTGGTAACGCCAGAAAGTCTAGCTACCGTTTAGACACGATTGTTAAAACGTACCGTTAATGCTGTCAATTGATCCAGATTTTCATAAGTAAAATACAATCCCAATACACATTGGGATTGTTTATATGACACTGATTCTTATTGGAATCATCCCGTACATAATTCGATGAAACAGCACTGCTTTTTTTATAATCCTCATTAAAATTTAATGAAATTAATGTATTTCACCATGAATAAAATTATTTCTTTACCTTTCCAAAATAGGAGTTTTCTAAAAAAAATAACCTTATTTCTTTTTTTTATGTCTGTAACCTTACACGCTCAAATCGACAAAGTGGAACCGCCTTTTTGGTATGCAGAAATGCAAAATCCAGAACTGCAGATTCTTTTTTACGGTAAAGACATTTCTCAATACCAAGTTACGGTTTCTAACGGCATAAAAATAACCAGTGTTGAAAGAACGGAAAATCCCAACTACATTTTTGTCACCATTGATACTAAAAAAGTTTCGGCCTCTGATTTCGTGTTTACTTTTAAAAACAACAACAAAAAAACGTTTACACAAAAATATTCTTTGCAGCAAAGAAGAGCAAATTCCGCGCAACGCAAAAGCTTTGACTCTTCGGACATGATGTATTTATTGATGCCGGATCGTTTTGCCAATGGAAACAGAAACAACGATAGTGAAAATGCTACCCAAGAAAAATACAATAGAGAATTACCGGGAGGAAGACACGGTGGCGATATTGAAGGAATTATAAAAAACTTGGATTACATAGCATCGTTAGGAGCTACAACGATATGGACCACGCCACTTAATGAGGATAATGATGCTGCTTATTCATATCATACGTACGGTCAATCTGATGTATATAAAATAGATCCGCGTTATGGAACAAATGACGATTATGTTCGGTTGGCTTCTGAAATGCACAAAAGAGACCTGAAACTGGTGATGGATTACGTCACGAATCACTGGGGAATTGAACATTGGATGATGAAAGATTTACCTACAAAGGAATGGATTAATCAATTTGATACTTTTACACAAACCAATCATAAAAGAACCGTTATCCATGACATTAATGCATCTGAAATTGACAAAAAAATAACGATTGACGGTTGGTTTGTTCCAACGATGCCCGATTTAAATTTGAAGAATCCTTTGACTTTAAAGTACTTGATTCAAAATGCAATTTGGTGGATTGAATACGCTGATTTGGATGGTTTCAGAGTTGACACCTACAATTATTCCGACCCAAAAGGAATTGCAAAATGGACAAAATCCATTTCGAATGAATACCCAAATTTTAATATTGTAGGGGAAGTTTGGATGCAAAGTCAAGCCCAAATGGCATATTGGCAAAAAGACAGTAAAATTGCTGAAATACAAAATTACAACTCGTATTTGCCAAGTGTAATGGATTTCACCTTGTATGAGGCAACCAGCAAAGTTTTTAACGAAGACGAAGGGACTTGGGATAAAGGAATGGTGAAATTGTATGACAATTTTACGAATGATTTTCTGTATCCAAATATCAATAATATGTTGATTTTTGTAGAAAATCACGACACCAATCGTTTCAATCAAACCTACGAAAACGACATTAGAAAATACAAAATGGCAATGACTCTTATGGCTACCGTGCGTGGAATTCCACAGTTATATTACGGAAGCGAGATAGGAATGGCTGGCGATAAAAACAAAGGAGATGCGGACATTCGTAAAGATTTTCCTGGCGGTTGGGAAGGCGATAAAAACAATGCTTTCGTCAAAGAAGGAAGAACTTCGGGACAGAATGACTATTTTAATTTTACTTCTAAATTATTTAACTGGAGGAAAACGAAAGCGGCGGTACATTTTGGAAAAATGACACATTACATTCCGGAGAATAACATTTACGTTTATTTCAGATACAATACAAATGAAACAATTATGGTTTTGATGAACAATAGTACTGAAACCAAAACAGTAAACACAAATCGTTTTAGAGAAAACATCAAAGATTTTAAAACCGGAAAAGATGTTATTTCTGAACTTACCTTTGACGTTACAAACAAAATTACAATAGAACCTAAATCGGTTTTGATTTTAGAACTAAAGTAATTTGAACCAATTAGGTAATTTATACTCACTTACATGAACTTGTAATTCTCATCGGTTTCAAGAAAAATCAATCATTCAATGCTAAAAAAATGAAAAAATATTTAATCCCACTTTTATTATTCACCATGACAATCATAAGTAGTTGCTCCAGTACACAAACGGTTGCCGATAGTAACAAAACACCTTTCGTTTGGGAAGGTGCGAATGTTTATTTTCTAATGACCGACCGTTTTAATAATGGTGACGCTTCAAATGACATAAACTTCAACAGAACCAAAACAACAGGAAAACTTCGTGGTTTTGAAGGTGGCGACATCAAAGGGATTTCTCAAAAAATTGACGAAGGTTATTTTGATAAATTAGGAATAAATGCTATTTGGTTTACACCAATAGTGGAGCAAATACACGATGCCGTTGATGAAGGAACGGGTTTGAGTTATGCCTTTCATGGATATTGGGCTAGAGACTGGACGAACTTAGATCCTAACTTTGGAACAAAAGAAGATTTGGCTGCATTAGTTCAAAAAGCACACGCGCACGGAATCCGAATCATTCTTGATGGCGTGATCAATCATACCGGTCCCGTAACCTCCGAAGATACCGTTTGGCCAAATGATTGGGTGAGAACAGGACCCAATTGTGATTACAAATCGTTTGAAAACACAACCGCTTGCACATTGGTTTCTAATCTTCCGGATATAAAAACAGAAAGCAATCAAGCTGTAGCGCTGCCTCCTTTTTTAATCGAAAAATGGAAAAAAGAAGGCCGTTACGAACAAGAAATGAAAGAACTGGATGCCTTTTTTGCTCGTACGGGATATCCAAAAGCGCCAAAATACTACATCATCAAATGGCTAACTGATTATATTGCAGATTACGGAATTGACGGGTACAGGGGCGACACCGTAAAGCATACAGAGGAAACCGTTTGGGCCGATTTTAAAACCCAATGTGATTATGCTTTTGAAACTTGGAAGAAAAACAATCCAACAAAGGTTTTAGACAACAACCCTTTTTACACGATTGCTGAAGTGTACAATTATGGTATCAGTGGCGGACAAGATTTTGATTTTGGAGACAAAAAAATAAACTATTTCAAAAATGGTTTCAACAACATGATCAATTTTGAATTTAAATGGGATGCGCAAAAAGACTATGAATTTATATTCTCCAAATATTCAAACAAGCTGAATAATGACTTGAAAGGATATAGCGTTTTGAATTATTTGTCATCTCATGATGATGGCGGACCTTTTGATGGAAATCGCACCAAAACTATAGAAAGCGGAACCAAATTATTACTGAGCCCCGGACTTTCTCAAGTGTATTATGGGGATGAAAGCGCTCGTTCCTTAATAATCGAGGGAACACAAGGCGATGCTACCTTGCGTTCGTTCATGAATTGGGAAGCCATAAAATCAAATCCTGCAACCCAAAAAACGCTGTTGCATTGGCAAAAATTAGGGCAGTTCAGAAGAAATCATCCAGCCGTTGGAGCAGGGATTCATAAGCAAATTTCGGCTCAACCCTATACTTTTTCCAGAACATTCTCTAAAGAGAATTATTCAGATGCGGTGGTGGTTGGATTGGATTTAGCGATTGGTACCAAAGAACTTGCGGTAGGTTCTGTTTTTAAAGATGGAACTAAAGTCAGAGATGCCTATTCCGGAAAAGAAGCAATTGTTTCGAATGGAAAAGTAAGTATTGATTCTGAATTCGACATCGTTTTATTGGAATTGAAAAAATAATTTCAACTCGTCGAATTTAATTAATAAAACTTCAATTAATATTAAAAAAAAACTAACCACATAGAAACATAGAAAAAGAGTAGGACGGCCCAATTCTTGGGTTCACATAGCTATGGTTTTCTTTAAAAAACTGCAACGGCTTTCAAAATTTATGATCTATGTTCCTATGTGGTTAAAAAAATCAATTAAATTGAATTATATCCAATAGGTTAATTTCAAAATAATTTCAACCAAACGCCTTTAGAAATGAAGGCGTTTTTTTATGTTTATCTTTACCAAAAAATAAAATAAAATGCTAAAAATTGCACATCGCGGCGGGAAAGGATACGAACCTGAGAACACCTTCGTTTCGTTCCAAAAAGCATTAGACATGCAAGTGGACGGCATTGAACTCGACGTGCATTTAAGTGCTGATGGCGAGATAATCGTTATTCACGATGAAACTATTGACAGAACGACCAATGGAAAAGGTTTTGTAAATGCATTATCTTTGCGCGAACTAAAAGCTTTTCGAATAAATGGAACACATGAAATTCCAACGCTGGCAGCGGTTTTTGATTTGGTAAACCAAAATTGTTTTATCAACATTGAGCTCAAAAGTTATGAAGTTACAGAAAAAGTAGTTTCGCTACTTGAAAAATACGTTACCAAAAAAGGATGGAAATACGACCGTTTTTTAGTTTCCAGTTTTGATTGGAACGCGCTGCAACAAGTGGCATTTTTAAATGATAAAATTCCAATTGGCGTTTTAACGGAAACCAATTTAGACTTGGCTTTGGCTTTCGCCAAATTCATTCAGGCTAAATCCATTCACCCGCATTTTCATTTATTGACACAAGAAAACACGGCGGAAATGCAACAAAAAGACTTGCAGGTTTTCCCTTGGACTGTAAATGAATTAGAAGATATTCAAAAAATAAAAACATTCAACGTAAACGGAATCATCACTGATTTCCCAAATAGAATATGAACCAGAATTTTGATATAATAATAGCCGTTGTTCCAAATAAGATTTTATTTTTAAACCATTAAGTTAGTTAAGTCAATTAAGAAACGAGATCAATAATTCAGTTTATGACAAAAAAAGAAGTAACGCAATTATCCTATGAAATTATTGGTTATGCAATAAAAGTTCACAAAAAACTAGGACCCGGTTTATTGGAAAAAATTTATGAAGAATGCTTAAAATATGAGCTAGAAAAAAATGGATATAATGTTAAGCAACAATTTAATGTAGCAATCGATTACTATGATTTAGAGCTAACGCATCCACTACGATTGGATTTATTAGTAAACGATTGTATTATTATTGAGTTAAAAACAGTTGAAAAATTCCATCCAATTGATGAAGCAAAATTATTAACATATATGAAACTATTAAGTATTCCACAAGGGCTGCTTATTAATTTTAACTCTACCAACATAACAAAATCCTCCAAACCTTTAATTAACGAATATTTCACAAGGCTAGCTGATGATTAAACTTAAAAATCTTAACTTACTTAATGGTTTAAAAAAATGAATTCAAATTTTGATAAAATAATAGCCGTTGTTCCAAATAAGATTTTATTTTTAAACCATTAAGTTAGTTAAGTCAATTAAGAAACGAGATCAATAATTCAGTTTATGACAAAAAAAGAAGTAACGCAATTATCCTATGAAATTATTGGTTATGCAATAAAAGTTCACAAAAAACTAGGACCCGGTTTATTGGAAAAAATTTATGAAGAATGCTTAAAATATGAGCTAGAAAAAAATGGATATAATGTTAAGCAACAATTTAATGTAGCAATCGATTACCATGATTTAGAGCTAACGCATCCACTACGATTGGATTTATTAGTAAACGATTGTATTATTATTGAGTTAAAAACAGTTGAAAAATTCCATCCAATTGATGAAGCAAAATTATTAACATATATGAAACTACTGAGTATTCCACAAGGGCTGCTTATTAATTTTAACTCTACCAACATAACAAAATCCTCCAAACCTTTAATTAACGAATATTTCACAAGGCTAGCTGATGATTAAACTTAAAAATCTTAACTTACTTAATGGTTTAAATAAATGAATTCAAATTTTGATATAATAATTGTAGGCGGCGGCGCAGCAGGATTTTTTACAGCAATTAGTATTGTAGAGAAAAACCCAAAACTGAAAGTCGCGATTTTAGAACGCGGAGCTGAAGTGTTGCAAAAAGTTCGAGTTTCCGGTGGTGGAAGATGTAACGTAACACACGCTTGTTTTGAACCGAATGAATTAGTGAAGTTTTATCCGCGTGGCGAAAAAGAATTACGCGGCCCTTTTCATCAGTTTGGCTCAGGCGATACCATTGAATGGTTTGAGAAACATGGCGTAGAATTAAAAATTGAACCTGACGGACGTATGTTTCCCGTTTCGAATTCCTCCCAAACAATAATAGACTGTTTCCTAAAAGCCACACAAAAACTGGGAATTACAGTACTTACTGGACAAAGTGTACAATCAATTTTCAAGAAAGACGCTTTTTGGAAAATAGAAACCCAAAGCGAGAATTACATAGCCGAAAAGCTCGTTTTAGCTACGGGTAGCAATCCTAAAATATGGGAAATGCTACAGACTTTTGGACACGCTGTTGTCAGCCCGGTTCCTTCCCTCTTCACTTTTAATATCAAAGATTCCAGAATAAAAGAATTACCCGGAGTTGCGGCACAAGTAACCGTAAAAGTAAAAGACACCAAACTCAGCGCAACAGGACCATTGTTAATTACCCATTGGGGAATGAGCGGACCGGCTATTTTGAAACTCTCCGCTTGGGGAGCCCGCATCTTGCATGATAAAAATTATCAGTTTACCATTTTTGTAAATTGGTTGAATGATGAAGATACTGCGGATGTAGAGAAAAAGCTAAAAGATTTAAAACAAGAACACGCAAAAAAATCGGTTTCAAAGAAATCTCCTTTCGAATTAACCAATCGATTATGGGAAAGTTTGGTGCTCGCTTCAGGAATTGAAGCGGAGACGAAATGGGCCGATTTGTCTAAAACACAATTGCAGAATCTTGCGAATCAATTGACGAATGGCACTTTTCAAGTGAATGGAAAAAGTACGTTCAAAGAAGAATTTGTAACTGCCGGCGGAATTGATTTAAAGGAAATCAACTTCAAAACCATGGAAAGCAAATTCCATGAAAACCTGTATTTTGCTGGTGAAATTGTAAATATTGATGCGATTACAGGCGGATTCAACTTTCAGAATGCGTGGACTAGTGGGTTTATTGTAGCGAGTGCTGTTGGATAAAATTCTAAAGCAGTAAATTTTTATAAATCACTCAAAATCAAAAAGGAAGTCTAAGTTATTGAGTGAAAGTTTTTTGTAAATTTGTAAAAAAATAAGTTATGACAACGATAAGATTAAAAATAAATGAAAAGACTAAAAAAGGCAAAGCCTTTTTAGAAATGGCTCGTGTATTTTTTGAAAATTCAAAAGAAATTGTGCTTATTGAGGAAGATGATAAAAGCCACTATAATCAAGAGTTTGTAAAAAAAATTAAAAAAGCAAGCAAAGAAAAAGGTAGAGTCATGGAAAGTGCAGAGGAATTATGGGAAAGTATCAAGTAATCATTAAACAAACGGCTGAAAAAGATTTATCAAAGCATAAAATATCTGGAGATGTTGCTTCTATAAAAAAAATCTTAAGAATACTTAATGAATTGAAAGACCATCCGTACACAGGTGTAGGAAAACCAGAAGAGTTAAAATATGAATTAAGAGGTTTTTGGTCAAGAAGGATTAATAAAAAAGACCGACTAATATATGAAGTTCAAGAAGATATCGTAACTGTTTTTGTAGTTTCAGCATTGGGTCATTATGCATGAATAAAATTAAGTCGACAGAGGTTGACGAAATGAAATATTTTGTAATTTTTTAAACACTACTAACACCTATTTTTCTGACTAAATCGTAAATATTGACCCGATTACAGGCGGATTTAATTTTCAGAATGCATGGACAAGCGGATTTACTGTGGCGAGTGCTGTTTAGAGCGAAGTCTTTCTAGTACAATACTTTAATTAAGAGAACTTTGGTTTTTGATTAACAAGATTTTACCATTTTGTTTTCATTTTGATGAAATTATTTAAATATGTTTGTAATCAAAATATTACGAATGAATAAAGCCTACTTTTTTGTTTCCATACTCTTTTTTACACTTCAATCTGGTTTCTCACAAACTGAAAAATTAATTAAAGGCAAAGTTTTACACGAACAATTTCCTGTAGAAAAAGTTGAAGTTGCTAATTTCAATTCTAAAAAAGTCAGCATTACAAACTCAGCTGGGGAGTTTTCTATTTTGGTAAAAGCGGGCGACGAACTCATTTTTATCTCAAAAAATCATGACATCAAAAAAATTGTTTTGGATCAAAATACCATTAGCAGCAACAATCTTGTAATTTCATTGATCCTTAAACCGGAAGAATTAGAAGAAGTATTAATTACAAAAATGCCGTCAATAAAACTAAGTACTGACAAAGCATACGAACAAGGAAAAATTGACCAATTAGCTGTAGAAAAGTCAGCAAGAAGTTTAAAAACGGGCGTATACAATGGTAGTATTGAAAACGGAATGGATCTGATTCGAATTGGCAAAATGATTCTAAAGCTATTCTTAAAGGAAAAAGAGGCAGTTAAAAAAAAGGGTACTGAGATTGAATTTAAAGCATTGGCTACAACTACCTGCGATCAAAAATTTTATGTTGAAACTTTAAAATTAAAACCAGAAGAAATAGCCCTTTTTCTTCAATTTTGTGATGCTGACCCAAAATCGAAAACACTTACAGAAAATAGTAATATTTTATCGCTGATGGATTTTTTATCTACCAAGAATATTGAATTTAAGAAGTTATGAGGCTTTAAAAAATTATACAACTTTTTTTACTCAGCAAACTGATCAATGTAAAACTGAAGACTGAACACTATCCTCTATTCAGCCACCATATACTTCCATTTAACACCGCGGCAAAACTTACCCACGCCAAATATGGAAGAAATAAATAGCCCGCAATTTTATTGATTTTGGCAAATTGAATGTACGTTTCAAAAATCATCAACCACAATACAATAATTTCTAATCCAGCTAACATCGGGTTGTGTAAGCCAAAAAATAAATATGACCACAATGCATTTAGTGCCAATTGTATCGCAAATAAAATCAATGCTTTTTTTACAGCTTCTTTTTCTATTTCTATTCGGTCCCAAACTAATCCGGCAGCAACACCCATCATCACATATAGCATACTCCAGACTGGTGCAAAAATCCAATTGGGCGGATTAAAACTTGGTTTTATCAAAGTAGGATACCAAGTGGTAATAGCAGAACGAGTAACCGTTCCAGAGAAATAACCAATGGCAAGACAGGTGACAACAACAGCTAATATTCGGGTGATTTTATTCATTTTTATATTTTTCTAATGTGAGCCAAATTTACTCAAATCTTTCTAACGATTAACTATCCAATCGAATAAACAAATAAACCAAAAAAAGTATATTTGCATAAATTTATACATTCATGATTTCAGCAACCGATTTTATTCCATCACAATATACACATTCGATTGAAGAAGGCAATTTTCAATGGAGCGCTCCCAGCAATATTGCCCTTGTAAAATATTGGGGGAAAAAAGACAATCAAATTCCTGCGAATCCTTCGGTGAGTTTTACGTTGAATAATTGTAAAACGATTACGAAATTGGCTTTCGCCAAAAAAAATACTTCAACTGCGCTCAACATAAAAGATGATTTTTCTTTTGACTTACTTTTTGAAGGACAATCAAAAGAAGATTTCAAGCCAAAAATCCAAAAATTCCTAGAGCGAATCGAAATCTATTTGCCGTTTTTGAAAGACTATCATTTTACGATTGACACTGAAAATACCTTTCCGCACAGTTCGGGAATTGCTTCATCAGCATCTGGAATGGCAGCTTTGGCGATGAACTTGATGAGTTTAGAAAAAGTATTAAATCCTGAAATGACCGATGAATATTTCTATCAGAAAGCGTCTTTATTAGCACGTTTGGGTTCAGGAAGCGCTTGCAGAAGTGTAAAAGGACAAGTTGTAGTGTGGGGAAATCATGCAAATATCTCCGGAAGTTCGGATTTATTTGGCGTGGAATTTCCAAATGCGGTACATGCTAATTTCAAGAATTTTCAAGATACTATTTTACTAGTTGACAAAGGTGAGAAACAAGTTTCAAGTACCGTGGGACATGATTTGATGCACAACCATCCTTTTGCCGAAAGGCGATTTGCACAGGCGCACGAAAATTTAGACCAATTGATTTCAATTTTCGAAAGTGGGAATCTGGACGAATTCATCAAAATTGTAGAGAGCGAAGCCTTAACTTTACATGCCATGATGATGACTTCGATGCCTTATTTTATATTAATGAAACCGAATACGTTGGAGATCATAAATGCGATTTGGAAATTTAGAAATAAAACTAAAATTCCAGTTTGTTTCACGCTGGATGCCGGCGCAAATGTGCATGTTTTATACCCTGAAAATGTAGCCGAAAAAGTTTTACAATTTATTAAGAACGAATTAGTTGGCTATTGTCAAAATGGTCAGTACATTTGTGACGAAATTGGAAATGGCGCTGTGTTGATTTGATTTATTTTTTTCCTATCTTTATTTTTTAAAGCGCTGAAATTATGGATCTTCAATCAGAGAAATTAGAATTGATAAAAATGTTGTTAAAAACAAATGACAAAGTTATAATTGAGGCTGTAAAAAACATTTTCAAATCAGAGAAAAAAGATGTTTGGAAACAATTATCTCCCGAACAAAAAGAACAAATTGATCTGGGAATCCAAGAAGCAAATCGCGGCGACCAAGTTGATTTATAAAAACACTTTACAAATACCTAATTATCAACCCCAAATTGCTAATTTACAATACCATATGAAAGGACCTTTATTTTACTCAAAAATATTACTCTTTGGAGAATACGGAATTATCCGTGACTCAAAAGGGCTTTCAATTCCATATAATTTTTACAATGGCGCGCTTAAAAGAGATGAAAATCCAACTGAAGAAGCCATTAAATCTAATAGTAACTTAAGACGTTTTGTAACGTATTTAGAAACCTTACAAAAGGAACAATCTGATTTAGTTACTTTTGATTTAGCAACTTTGAAAAACGATGTGGAAACCGGAATGTATTTTGATTCCAGTATTCCTCAAGGCTATGGTGTAGGTAGTAGTGGCGCACTTGTAGCCGCCATTTACGATAAATATGCACAAAATAAAATTACGGTTCTGGAGAATTTAACGCGTGAAAAATTATTGCAGTTAAAAAACATATTTTCTCAAATGGAGAGTTTTTTCCACGGGAAAAGTTCTGGTTTAGATCCTTTGAACAGTTATTTGAGTATCCCGATTCTGATTAATTCTAAAGATAATATTGAAGCAACCGGAATTCCAACACAAAGCTTTGACGGAAAAGGCGCAGTGTTTTTATTAGATTCTGGAATTGTAGGTGAAACGGCTCCAATGGTGAATATTTTCATGGAAAACTTGAAAGACAAAGGTTTCCGTGCCATGTTGAAAAATCAATTTGTGAAATATACAGATGCTTGTGTAGAAAATTTCCTTGGCGGAGACATGAAATCATTGTTCATGAACACCAAGAAATTATCAAAAGTAGTTTTGAATAACTTCAAACCAATGATTCCGGAACAATTTCATGGAATTTGGCAACAAGGAATTGACAGCAATGATTACTATTTAAAACTATGCGGTTCTGGCGGTGGCGGTTACATCTTAGGTTTCACCGAAGATTTAGAAAAAGCAAAAGCATCGCTAAAAGATTATAAACTTGAGGTCGTTTATCAGTTTTAAACATCCTCTCCCCAACCCTCTCCAAAGTAGAGGGAGGAGAAAAGCTAAAATAGCATCCTTATTATTGGGAGCACATTCTTAAATAAATCTAAATGTTAAGCAGGCAGCACAAACTTCTCCTAATGAAAATTGCAAGTTTGTTCTCTGTGGTTAGAGGCTATAACATTCCCGTCATTATTTTGGCGCAATACCTTTCGGCCATATTTATTTTGGCTCCTGAAAAAAGAGCGTTGGATATTCTGCTTGACTTCCAATTATTCATTCTGGTTTTCGCTTCATCCCTCACGATTGCTTCGGGATATATCATCAATAACTTTTATGACAGTCAAAAGGATTTAATCAATCGGCCGAACAAGTCGATGCTGGATCGATTGGTGAGTCAAAAAACTAAACTAAATGTCTATTTTACGCTCAATTTTATTGTGGCTTTGATGGCTTTATTTGTTTCCTGGCGCGTATTTTTATTCTTTTCGGGCTATATATTTTTCATCTGGTTTTATTCCCACAAAATAAAAAAATACCCAATAATAGGAAACCTGACTGCTGCTTTACTGGCTGTTTTGCCTTTTTTTGCAATCCTGTTGTATTTTTACACTCGGATTCCATTTGAAGAAATTGAAAATTATAAAAGACAATTAGGCGTCATTTTTTCTCATGCTGCTTTTTTATTTTTGCTATTGTTGATTCGGGAAATGGTAAAGGATTTAGAAAACCTAAAAGGAGATTTAGCGAATGATTATAAAACGATTCCAATCGTTTACGGAGAAAAAATTTCAAAAAAAATCATTACCGTTTTGACTATTCTGACAATTCTTCCAGTGTACGCTTTAATCGATATTTACGATGTGGGTTACATGGATGTATATTTTTATTTTTGTCTGATTATCCTAATTTTCTTCTTATTGTACTTATGGAAATCAAATGCGAAGCCACAGTTTTTACTGCTTCATAACACCTTAAAATTCCTAATTGTAGCTGGTGTTTTTTGCATAGTGTTGATTAATCCGAGTGTTTTGTGGCACGGAAAAAGGTTGTTAATGGTATAATTTGGCCATTTATTACTATTATAAATAGGATAAAAAACCATTACCTTCAATGCTCACAGATACCCCCATTGGCTTAGCCCCGATTACTTCACATAGCTTTTATTCACATCGGAGTTCAGTGAATTTCATTTGCAACGGCATCCTTTCTTGTCTTGAACTTGTTTCAGGATCCTGAAACAACTTCAGGACAAGAAAGATAAAGTGGAAAGCGGGAAATAGCTCCAAAAAACGAAGCTAAAACGTATTAATTAGCTTATTAGCTAGGCAGTTAGCGTTTTTATAATTGGTTGTTATTGATTGTCAACTATATAAATAGTATCTTTGCACAAATTATTGGAATATTATGAATAACAAGGAAGGCAATAATAAGAAAAGTGGTCCAAGAGCAGCTAGCTCAAGACCAAGTTCGAATAAGCCAAAACCTGCCATGCAGAAGCGCGCTCAAGGGCCGAAAAAAGTTAAAGTAAATACTAAAGTTGCCGATATCGCTACTGATAAAGTAGAGAAAAAACCACATCAAGCACCAAAGAGACCGAAAGTAAAAGACGAAATTCGTTTGAATAAATACATTGCTAATTCTGGTGCGTGCTCGCGTCGTGATGCTGATATTTATATTCAATCCGGGACTGTGAAAGTAAACGGAATTCCTGTTACCGAAATGGGATACATGGTAAAACCGGGGGATGTTGTGAATTTTGACGGTGCTACATTGACGCCGGAGAAAAAAGTTTATATCTTACTGAACAAACCAAAAAACTTTACAACTGCGATGGACGAAGGTCAGGAATATCGTAATGTATTGGAACTGGTAAAAGGTTCAACGACTGCAAAAATTGGCGCAGTGGGAAGAATGGACAAGAATACAACTGGTTTGTTATTGTTCACAAATGACACGGATATGATTCGTAAATTTACGTTACCAAGTCAAAAATCATCAAAAATATACCAAGTGTCATTAGACAAAAACTTGAAATTTGAGGATTTAGAAAAAATAAACAAAGGTTTGACTCTTGACGGACACCGCGTTTTTGTGGAAGATGTAAGTTACATCGATGGTGAAGCGAAAAGTGAAATTGGTTTGCAACTACGATCCGCTAATGTGAAAGTGGTTCGTAATATTTTTGAACACTTTAGTTATGATGTATTGCGAATTGACAGAGTTGCTTTTGCTGGCTTGACCAAAAAGAATTTACCAAGAGGAAACTGGAGGTTGCTTACTGAACAAGAAATCATCAATTTGAAGAACGTTTAATATTTCTTTGAAATTATAAAAATGAAATCCCTTTTGCATAGCGAAATGGGATTTTTTTAATTACAAATCCAACCCAACATCAATATGACACCTGAAAAATTACAATCAATTGCTTTTAAATGGTTTGAAACTTTCAATAATAAAGAATTAGAAAAACTATTGTCTTTGTATGACGAAGATGCCGTTCATTTTAGTCCAAAACTAAAAATGTACAAACCGGAAAGTAACGGTTTTGTTACTGGCAAGGAAGCCTTGCGGGAATGGTGGAAAGATGCTTTTGAGCGGATGCCAAGTTTGAATTACAAAGTAAAATCGGTTACTGCCAATGGTGACCGCGTTTTTATGGAATATATAAGAACAGTTACTGGAGAAGAGGATTTGCTGGTGGCTGAAGTACTGGACATAAGGGAAGACAAAATTATTGCTTCCCGAGTATATCACGGATAATACCTTTTTCAAGAACAATAAAAAACCCTACAACATATTATTTATGTTGTAGGGTTTTCGTTTTAAAAGAAAATTATAATTATCCTTTTAATTTTTTAAGCGGTTCTGATTTTTTGTTCAAACCACGTTTTCTCAACAGCGGTTCAATACTAGGTTCAGCACCACGGAAACGTTTGTACAAAACCATAGGATCTTCGGTCCCACCTCTTTCCAAGACATTCTCACGGAATAATTTGGCTTTTTCAGGATTAAATAAAGTAGTTGTCTTGAATGCTTCAAAAGCATCCGTATCTAAAACCCCTGACCAGATGTAGCTGTAATAGCCAGAAGAATATCCTCCAGAGAATATATGACTGAAATATGTACTGCGGTATCTTGGAATTATGGATTGTATTAATCCAATTTTTGTCATTGCTGCTTTTTCGAAAGTATTTGCATCAACGGTGATGTCTTTGATTTGAGAATGGTATTCTAAATCCAATAACGAAGCCGCCAGATATTCCGTTGTAGCAAAACCTTGATCAAAAGTACCTGCTTTTTTTAATTTATTTACAAGCGCCTCTGGAATTACTTCGCCAGTTTTATAATGCTTTGCATACATTTTCAACACTTCCGGTTCTGCTGCCCAATTCTCCATAATTTGAGAAGGAAGTTCCACAAAATCTCTCGGAACACTTGTTCCCGCTAAACTTTTATAGGTCACATTCGACAACAATCCGTGTAAAGAATGTCCAAATTCGTGAAAGAAAGTCGTTACTTCATCAAAAGTCAAAAGTGCCGGAGCATTTGCTGATGGTTTTGTGAAATTACAAACGATAGAAACTACCGGAGCGACACGTTTTCCATCAACCGTTTTCTGACTTCTGTACGAGGTCATCCAAGCACCGCCACGTTTTGATTCACGCGGATGAAAATCCATATATAAAACACCCAAATGCGTACCATCTTTTTCTGTCACTTCCCAAACAGCTGCGTCTTCATGGTATTTTGGAACGTTAGTCAACGCTTTGAATTGTATTCCGTATAATTTTTCAGTCACCTGAAAAACGCCTTTTCTAACATTGTCTAAACTGAAATACGGTTTCAACTCTTCTTCGTCTAAATCAAAACGTTCTTTTCTGATTTTCTCTGTGTAATATCTCCAGTCATACGGTTGCACAGCACCTTTTATGCCTTCTTTAGCCATCATTTTCTGAATATCCGCGGCTTCCGTTTTTGCTATTTCCAAAGCTGGTTTCCACAAATCATTCAAAAGCTTATTTACATTTTCCGGAGTTTTAGCCATTGATTCTTCCAAGACATAATTGGAATGTGATTTATAGCCTAACAACCGTGCTTTTTGTCCACGAAGATTTGCTAATTCAACGGCATTCTTCTTATTATCAAATTCATTGTCCTGATTGCCTCTGGTTTGGTACGCATTCCAAATTTGCTTGCGCAATTCTCGATTAGAACTGTATTGAAGAAATGGCATCACACTGGAATTAGAAAGGGTGAAAACCCATTTTCCTTCTTTGCCTTTTGCTTTGGCATCAACAGCAGCAGCATCAATTAATCCTTGTGGCAATCCGGCTAAATCTTTTTTGGAATCAATAACCATTTCGTACGAATTGGTTTCCGCCAAAATGTTCTGACCGTATTTCAAACTGATTAACGAAAGATCTCCGTTTATTTTACGTAATATTTCTTTATCAGCATTTGATAAATTGGCACCACTACGAACGAAATCTTTGTACGCATTGTCTAAAATTTTAGCTTGTTCTAAATTTAAGCCTAGCGTTTCTTTTTTGTCCCAAAGCATTTTTACTTTTGCGAATAATTTCTCGTTCAGGTAAATATTATCTCTGTGCGCGGAAAGATTTGGCGCCATTTCTTTGGCAATATTCTGAATCTCTTTATTGGTATTCGCCGAATTCAGATTAGAAAAAACCGTGTTCACATTTGACAATAATTCCCCGGCATTTTCCATAGCAAGAATCGTATTCTCAAAAGTGGTCGGCTGCGTATTATTTGCAATTGCATTAATTTCAGCTTGATGCGAACTGATTCCTTCTAAAATAGCCGGTTTGAAATGTTCATTTTTAATTTTGTCGAAAGGCGGCACATTAAATGGCGTGTCGTAAGCTTGAAAAAATGGATTCATAGTCGTGTTTTCTTTTTTCTCTTGTGCTTCAATTGTTAGCATATTCCCAATGACTAACAAAATGAAAAAGGATTTTTTTCTCATTTAGGTGTAATTAATTAGAATAGTAAATTTAGCAGAAATCTATTAAAAACAAGGGGTACGATAGCGCGTTAACTAAATTTTATGACAAACAAAGATATTTTTGCAAACGAAAAATTACTCTTACATTTGAAATTGAAAAAAAAACAATAAATTAGCTCAATCTATTACCAAATATTCATATGAAAAAAATAACCACACTTTTACTTTCCGTAGCCACTTCATTATTGCTGGTTAATTGTAAATCGGAAGAAAAAAAACAAGACTTCAGCAGTCTGACAAAAAATTACTTTGACGACAAAAATGCCATGAATCCGATGGACGCGACTCAAAGTGGTCAAAACCAATACAACGATCAGTTGCAATTTGAAATGACGGACAGTTTCAGAAAATCGCAAGAAGCTTTCTTTAACAAATACCAATCTGCATTGCAAAACATCGCTGTTAAGGACTTATCCGAAGAAGAAAAAAACAGTTACGAAATTATTAAATGGGAAGTTGAGATTGGTAAAGACCTATTAAAACAACCTACAAATTTACTTCCCGTGCATCAATTTTGGGGAACTCACCTTACGATGGGACAATTTGCGGGAGGAACTGGTGCGCAACCTTTTAAAACTGAAAAAGATTATACCAATTTCCTGAAAAGAATGGACAAATATTCCGTTTGGATAGATTCAGCGATGGTGTATATGAAAAAAGGAATCGCAAAAGGTGTTGTATTACCAAAATCGTTAACGGTAAAACTGATACCACAATTTGCAGAAATGGCGACGCCAAATATAGAAGACAATTTATTTTACTCGGCTATAAAACTGATGCCGGCCTCTTTCCCTGACGGCATCAAAGAAGATTTAACAGCAAAATATACTGCGGCAATCAATACCAAACTGATTCCGCAATATAAAAAAATGGCCGATTTCCTAACCAATGAATATCTTCCTGCCTCCAGAGCGACAAGTGGAATAGGAAGTTTGCCTTTTGGAAAGGATTTATACGCCACGTATGTAAAACAATGGACCACTACCGAAATGACTCCCGAACAAATTCATGAATTGGGATTAAAAGAAGTAGCCAGATTGAATGCAGAAATGGAAAAGGTAAAAACACAAGTAGGTTTCAAGGGCACTTTATTGGAATTCTTTGAAGAGGTTCGAAACAAAAAAGAACTAAAACCTTTCACAAAACCAGAAGAAGTTATCGCAAACTTTCAAAGCATTTACACGCGGATTAAACCAAATGTAGATAAGTTATTCGCCCTGCAACCCAAAACGAAATTTGAAATTAGAAGAACAGAAGCCTTTCGAGAAAAAACAGCCAGTGCGGAGTACAACCAAGGAACTGCTGACGGCACACGTCCCGGTATTTTCTATGTTCCAATTCCTGATGTAGCGAATTATAATATGTACGGCGATGAGGATTTGTTTTTACATGAAGCGATTCCGGGTCATCATTTTCAAATATCCCTGCAACAAGAAAATCAAAGTCTTCCTGACTTCAGAAAATTCAATTGGTTTGGCGCTTATGGCGAAGGTTGGGCTCTATACACGGAAAGTTTAGGAAAAGAATTGGGATTGTATCAAGATCCGTATCAATATTTTGGGATGCTGGGCAATGAAATGCACCGAGCGGTTCGATTGGTAGTTGACACCGGATTACACTCCAAAGGTTGGACCAGAGAGCAAGCCATCAAATATTCATTAGCAAACGAAGCCGAAAGTGAAGCCAGTATTATTCCGGAAATAGAGCGTTATATGGCCATTCCGGGACAAGCATTGTCGTATAAAATTGGTCAATTAAAAATCATGGAGCTGCGCAAAAAAGCAGAATCCAAGATGGGAACTAAATTTGATATTAAAAAGTTCCATGAAAAAGTATTGGAATCTGGAGTAATGCCTTTAGCATTATTAGAAAAGAAAATTAATTCTTGGATAGAAAACAAATAATTTTTAATTTTGCGTATAAAAAAAGCTTCTCGATTGAGAAGCTTTTTTTGTGCGGATAATAGGACTCGAACCTACACGCCTTGCGGCACCAGATCCTAAGTCTGGCATGTCTACCAATTTCACCATATCCGCGAAATTCTGAGTGCAAAGATACACTTAACTTCCAATTTTCAAAGCAATTTTCACAAAAATTATTCATACTCTTTTTTGTACTTTTGAAATTATAAATAAATTCAAATAATGGAAAATATTAAAGCATACGTTCAAGAACACAAAGATCGCTTTATCAACGAGTTAATCGAATTATTAAAAATCCCTTCCGTAAGTGCCGACACCGCTTATTCTCACGATGTTTTTGAAACAGCTGATGCCGTAAAAGCCAGTTTAGAAAAAGCAGGCTGTGATTTCGTGGAAATTTGCGATACACCGGGATACCCAATTGTTTACGGTGAAAAAATAATAGATAAATCCCTGCCAACCGTTTTAGTGTACGGACATTATGATGTTCAACCACCAGATCCTATGGAGTTATGGACTTCTCCTCCATTTGAGCCTGTAATCAAGAAAACTGAAATCCATCCTGAAGGAGCCATTTTTGCCCGTGGCGCTTGCGATGACAAAGGCCAAATGTACATGCACGTGAAAGCATTGGAATATATGGTTCAATCGAATACTTTGCCTTGTAACGTGAAGTTTATGATTGAAGGCGAAGAGGAAATTGGCTCCAAAAGCTTGAGTTGGTTTGTAGAACGCAATCAGGAAAAACTAAAAAATGACGTGATTTTAATTTCGGATACCGGAATGATTTCTAATCAACAACCGTCAATTACAACAGGATTACGTGGATTGAGTTATGTAGAAGTGGAAGTTACGGGACCAAACCGTGATTTACATTCCGGATTATATGGAGGAGCGGTTGCCAATCCAATCAATATTTTAGCCAAGATGATTGCTTCACTTCATGATGAAAACAATCATATTACCATCCCTGGTTTTTACGATAATGTAGCAGAATTATCGCTGGAAGAAAGAGCTGAAATGGCCAAAGCACCTTTCAACTTAGACAATTACAAAAAAGCATTGGACTTAAATGACGTTTACGGCGAAAAAGGCTATGTAACGAACGAAAGAAATTCCATTCGCCCTACTTTGGACGTCAACGGAATCTGGGGCGGCTACACCGGAGAAGGTGCCAAAACCGTGATTGCAAGCAAAGCTTTCGCTAAAATCTCGATGCGTTTGGTTCCTAATCAGGATTGGGAACAAATCACGGAATTATTCACAAAACATTTTACAAGTCTAGCCCCTGCTGGCGTTACCGTTAAAGTAAAACCACATCATGGCGGACAAGGTTATGTAACGCCAACAGACAGTATTGGCTATAAAGCCGCGAATATGGCGTATACGGAAACCTTTGGCGTTCCCGCAATTCCCGTGCGTTCCGGAGGAAGTATTCCTATCGTGGCGTTGTTCGAAAAAGAGTTGAAAAGCAAAACTATTTTGATGGGATTTGGTCTGGACAGTGATGCCATTCACTCGCCAAACGAACATTTCGGAATCTTCAATTACCTGAAAGGGATTGAAACCATTCCGTTGTTTTACAAATATTTTGTCGAGTTATCTAAATAAATTTCCTTCATTAAATACTACATCCGCTCTAAACAGGGCGGATTTTTTTTGGGCGTTTCCCGCTGAAAATAGCGGGTCAGGCTGTCCGTTCTCAATCTTTTTATTTTTTGAAACAAAAAAATAAAAAGGATTTCCACTCCCATCCTTAACGCAAATCCCTGACCACCAATATATTTTTCATAAAAATTTGTTTATCTCAATTTATATTCTACATTTGTAGAGCAATGTTTTAATCTGTAGAATATGAAAATCCAAATTCCTTATAAAATTATCATTCTTCTTTTATGCATAAGCCTCACTAGCTGTAAAATTAATCAAACCAAAAACGGATTGAAAACAGGCAAATGGATTGAAAGTGAGAAATATATGAACATCGAATCCAATGCAACAGGAAGATACAAAAAAGGAGATAAAACAGGAACTTGGAGAGCATTCATCAGCGATAAATTACTTTCAAAAGAAAAGTATAAAAAAAACAGTTGCCACATTATCAAATACCACAACACTGGAACGATTCAACAAATAGGTATTTCAAATAAAGCCATTATAAATTCAAAAACCGAATGGCTACCGACAGGAGAATGGAAATTTTACGACTCCGAAGGGATTTTGCTTGGAACCAAAATTTATGAAAAAGGGATACCAATTGAAGAAATTTACACAAAATAAAAAATAAACATGCAACAACTAACGAACGCCGAAGAACAACTAATGGAACATCTTTGGAAACTCGAGAAAGCCTTCATGAAAGACTTGCTGGAAGCCTATCCAAAACCAAAACCGGCAACCACAACCGTGGCTACTTTATTGAAAAGAATGATTGACAAACAATTTGTTGCCTACAGGGAGTTTGGGAACTCTCGGGAATATTACCCTTTGGTCAAGAAAACCGATTATTTCTCTAAACACGTCAACGGATTGATAAGTAATTTTTTCAATAATTCGGCATCACAATTTGCTTCTTTCTTTACCACCGAAACTAATTTATCGCAATCGGAACTGGAAGATCTCAAGAAAATAATAGACAGTGAAATTCAAAAAAAGAAAAAATGAGCGACTTTCTAATCAAATCGACAATTACTTTACTCGTATTACTGGCAGTGTATTATTTGTTTTTGGAAAAAGAAAAAATGCATGTATTCAATAGGTTTTACCTGTTGTTCAGCCTTGTTTTTTCAATGGTAATTCCATTCATAACCATCGATGTTATTCAGGAAGTACCAAAACCGACAGTCAATCTGGGAAATATCCAGATATTACAAGGAAGCGCAGTAGTACTTGAAGAAACAAACTATTTAGCATTAGGACTATGGAGTTTATATGCTGTAGTAACGCTCATTTTAGCGGTACGTTTTATCAGCAATATCATCAAGATTTCGTCTAAAATGAAGTCGAATTCGCCAATTGAATATAAGAATGCCAAATTAATTTTGGTGCCCGAAAAAACGCTACCGCATACTTTCCTGAATGCAATTTTTATCAACGAAACGGAATACAACAACCGTCAAATTGAAGCTGAGTTATACACGCACGAACTCACGCATGTGACCCAAAAACACACTTTGGATATTTTATTTATCGAAATATTGAAAACCATTTTTTGGTTCAACCCTGTTTTTATTTTTTACAAAAAAGCAATACAACTCAATCACGAATTTCTTGCTGACGAGAAGGTAGTGACATCGTATAACAACGTTCCGTTCTACCAATCTTTATTACTATCAAAAGCGAACGAGAACCAAACTTTTTACTTGGCCAGTAATTTGAATTATTTAATAACTAAAAAACGATTACTCATGATGACAAAAACCACATCAAAAACGAAAGCTTTATTAAAAAAAGCGATGCTCATGCCGATAATAGCTACATTATTATTTTTACTATGTACGAAAGTCGTTGCACAAGAAACCAATGTAAAAAAAGAAACTACTCCTAAAAAATCTGAAAATTTATTTAAAACGTATTACAACAAAACTACCTTTAAAATTAAAGATGAAAAAGGAAAGATTGCAAGTGAAAAAAAATACAATGAACTAACTCCTATTGAGAAGAAGGCTATACCTTCTATCCTATCAAAGCAAAAAGCATTGCCTACAAACGAAGAACTTCTGGTAATTTTAAGCAAAGGAGCTGCTGAAGTAATTGAAATAGACACGTTCAATTCTAAAAATCAGTTTGTCCAAAAAGGAGAAAATGAAGTCTATAATACTGCTGGAATAACCGAAAAACCCGAATTCCCAGGAGGAATTATGGAATTTTACAAATTTGTCGGCAATAATTTTAAAACGCCATCACAACCTAACTTAAAAGGAAAAGTATACATCACCTTTATCATAGAAAAAGACGGCAGTTTAAGCGATATAAAAAACATACGAGATATTGGTTTTGGAACCGGTGACGAGGCCATACGTGTTTTGAAAATATGCCCGAAATGGATTCCCGGAAAACTGAACGGCGTTCCTGTTAGAGTAATGTACAGCTTACCAATAACTATTCAATCTGGAAAGGCGTAATTGTAAAAAAAGAAATCCGCTTCGTAAAGGAGCGGATATATTAAACTAATGTTTTATGGCTTGGCAGTGTGGTTGATTTTAAAAGCCTAAACTTAATAGTAATAGCTAACCTACAAGTGCAAAACCACGTCTGTTTTATGCCTAAATCCTGCAATATTCCCAAACGGCGGTTAGCAGTATCTTTTTTTAGACATTTATATTTTTATATACTTCTTTACCAATTGTTACGCTCATTTCAAGTTTAGCTATAAAGTCAGAAAGTTTATTAGCAACATTTCTTTTTGCATTATTTAATTCTTTCGACATTTTTGGAAGTTGCTCTATTGAGTTTAAAAATTCCCCTAAATTAATCAAAGATAATTCTATCTGAGCTGTTAAGTATTCTAGCGAATCACTAGCTTCAATAATATCATCTTTTTTATCGTCAAAATCTGATTTGTAAATCATTATTAGTTTTGAGAAAGAATCTATTCCTTTTTCAAAATTTTTTATGTAGATTGGTATTTCTGGTTCAATTCTACTTGCATAATTATTCATACTTTCGGCTGTTCGCCCAAATATATTTCTTTGTACTTTGATTGAAATAGGTTGGTTTTTATTTTTTGCAACTAAAGTATTTATTTCACTTGTTTTTTTATTCATTTCTTTTCCAATCCAAGCTGTTGCTTCTGAAATTCTTGTTAAAGATTGTGTTGAGATAGTAAAATACTCTTCTATTAATTCCTGATAATCTATTATTCCTAGCTCTTCTTCAATTTCTTTCACTTCAATTGTTTCAACAATAGGAAGGATTTCTTTGACAATAGTTGGATGATTATTTTTAGATTTTAGATTCTCTATTCTTGTTGGAATGTGTAGTCTTAAAAATCTAGAAAGTTCTTCGTTTGAATTAAAATCCCAATACAATACATTTTTTTCTCCTAAGCTTGATTTAAAGTTTTGGATTTTTCCTAATTGTTCAGGGTTTATAGCATCTAAGGTTTTTGGTGAAGCATTTTTAAAATATAGTAAAATTTGTAGTGAATTATTATTCTCTTTAAATTTTTTATAAGCAATATTAAATTCTTCTTCGGTTCCTGAACCAAATTCAATTGTTGGTGTTCCAAATCTCATCCATAGTAATCCAATAAATAAATCATAGGTTGGAATGTCTTTATTTATTATACTTTGCAATTCATTATTACTTATTGCAGGTGCAGAATTAGTTTCCCATTTTAATAATTCAAGAACTATATTGTTTGGATTTCCATAAGTTAAATTCAGTTCATTTATTACTTCATTGATTGATTCTCTTTCCTCTGACAAATCAGACGGAGAAGCTAAAAATATTCTGTATTTGCTTATTAACTCTGGCATTTTATTTATTTTTTAAATTTGCTATTTCTGAGGTAAAGTTACTATTAAAGTTTTGGGACTACATCGGGTCTAGGATTAAATCAAGCCCTATTTTCGGATTTGCAAAATCATCTCAAATACAAAACTAACTTTCCATTAAACCAATTGCCCAAATCCGTTGCAGTAGCTGTTGAACTAAACCTTCGGTAGCACTTACCGAGATTTTGTACCTTACGAATATAATTAAAATTCGTATACCATGACTACAAAAAAAAGCATCCTGATGCGTTAAGAGAAAACAAAATCC